>JANLYB010000023.1:0-13892 GCA_031365425.1 Hyphomicrobiaceae bacterium | reverse complement strand
ACATCGACCTTATCGGGGCTAGGTATCAAGAGAGACGCAGGCAATCTGCTAGTAATAGCCGGTTGAGAATTCAGAGGCATCGGCTTCCTCATGCACCAGGGATTTGAACGACACGAAGGTTGTTGGTGGTTCCAGCTTGTCCGAAAGGAATGCCGGCGACGATCACGATGGAGGTCGCAGGTAATGCGAATTCTTCGGCAATCGCCTTCGATGTCGCCAAGTCCACCATCTCTTCGTAAGTGCTGACATCGCTTGCCAGCACGCTATGAACGCCCCACGTCAGAGCGAGTTGGCGCGACACGTTCTGGTTCGGCGTCATGGCAAGAATGGAAACCGGCGGGCGTTTGCGGGCGATGCGTGCCGCTGTTGATCCTCCGAGAGTAAATGCCACGATTGCGCTTGAATGAATGGCCTCGGCAAGGTCGGCAGCAACGGATGCCACCGCGTGCGGAGCGGTCTGTTCTTCTCCGGGATGGGACGCAGCGATGATCGAGCCGTAAAGTTTGTGACGCTCGGTGCTCCGGATGATGCGGTCCATCATCTCGACCGCTTCGACTGGATAGCGTCCGCTCGCAGATTCTGCCGAGAGCATGACCGCATCGGCGCCGTCATAGATGGCGGTCGCGACGTCGGAAACTTCAGCGCGCGTCGGCGTCGGCGTGGCGACCATCGAGTCGAGCATCTGCGTTGCCACGATTACCGGTTTCACGGCGAGACGGCAGGCGCGCACCAGTTCCTTCTGACGCCCAGGAACATCTTCGTGGGGGATCTCAACTCCCAAGTCGCCGCGCGCAACCATGATGGCGTCTGACAACTGGATGATGTCGTCGATCCGATCAAGCGCTGTGGGTTTTTCAATCTTGGCCATGAGCCCGGCGCGTTTGCCGACGATGGCGCGCGCTTCGAGAATATCGTCGGGCTTTTGGACGAATGACAAAGCCACCCAATCGACACCTAATTCTAAACCGAATGCCAGATCGGCGCGATCCTTGGTGGTAAGAGGCGAAAGGGGCAGCACCGCGCTCGGGACGTTGACTCCCTTGCGATTGGAAATCACTCCACCGACGATCACCTTCGCATCGATGTGATCGTCGGCGAGGCCGGTGACTTGAACGCGGACGCGACCATCGTCGATGAGAAGAAAATGACCCGGTGCGACGGCTGCAAAAATCTCAGGATGGGGAAGCGGAATGGACGACTTGTCGCCGTCTGCCCCCGTCCGGACGAAACGGATCGTCTCACCGGCTTCGACCGTGATCTTGCCGTCCTTGATCGTGCCGACGCGGATCTTGGGACCCTGCAAATCGAGCAAAATTCCAATGGGGCGGTTGACCTCGATTTCGAGCGCCCGTATCGCGCCGTGAACCTTGGCGTGATCAGCTTGCGTTCCATGACTGAAGTTGAGCCGGAAGGTGTCGACTCCTGCCAGAAAGAGCTTCTTCAGCATCTCAGGAGAGGAGCTTGCCGGTCCAACTGTGGCAACGATTTTCGCACGTCGATGACGACGCATTTGGTGGGCTCCATCAGATATAGTCATTTAAAAAGCGGTGGCCGGTGTTTGAGTGTCCAGCCACCGTAGTCGTCGCTCAGGGAGAGGAGGCGTAGTGTCAGATCAGGCGTTAGCGCCGTGAATGGCGTCGATCATGGCGGCGGTCACTTCTGCCGTCCGGGCTTTGCCGCCTAGATCGGGCGTATGATACTTATTATCCGCTGTAACGCCCTCGATCGCTTTCATCAGGCGTGCGGCAGCAGCTTTCTCGCCCAGATGGTCAAGCATCATGACCGCCGACCAGAACGTGCCGATCGGATTGGCGATGCCTTTGCCGATGATGTCGAACGCCGAGCCATGGATTGGTTCGAACATCGACGGGAATGTTCCCTCAGGATTGAGGTTAGCCGTCGGTGCGATGCCGAGCGAACCAGCGAGTGCGGCGGCAAGATCTGACAACACATCCGCGTGAAGGTTGGTCGCGACGATGGTGTCGAGGGTCTGTGGCTTCATCGTCATCCGCATGGTCATGGCGTCGACGAGCATCTTATCCCACGTCACGTCCTTGAACTCTTGTGCGATCTGCGTCGCGATTTCGTCCCACATCACCATGGCGTGTCGTTGAGCGTTCGACTTCGTGACGACGGTCAGCTGTTTACGCGGGCGTGATTGTGCCAGCTTGAACGCGAACCGCATGATGCGCTCCACGCCGCCGCGTGTGAGGATCGAAACATCGGTGGCGACTTCGAGCGGTAAACCCTGGTGCACGCGCCCGCCGACACCGGCATATTCGCCTTCCGAGTTTTCCCGGATGATGACCCAGTCAAGTTCAGGGCCGCTCACAGCGCGCAACGGCGAGGTGATGCCGGGCAGAATGCGGGTTGGACGCACGTTGGCGTACTGGTCGAACGGCTGGCAGATGGCGAGCCGCAGGCCCCACAGCGTGATGTGGTCGGGGATTTCCGGATGTCCGGCAGATCCGAACAAAATGGCGTCGTGATTTTTGATCTTCTCGCGCCCATCCTTCGGCATCATCACGCCATGCTTCTTGTAGTACTCGCCGCCCCAATCGAAGTTATCGAACTTGAAGTTGAAGCCGCCGTCGCGCTTGGCCAGGGCGTGGAGAACCTCCACGCCTGCCGAGATAACTTCCGTGCCGATGCCATCGCCGGGGATGGCTGCGATCTTGTAGGTTTTCATTGGTGTCTCCGATGTTTTGAATGATGAGTTGGTTTGGGCGCAAGCTCATTTGCGTCCTGCGCCCATCGCGTCAGGCAGTTGCAGAAGCAGAGGCAGTGGCAGGGACTTCCCGAGTGTTTCGAGCCAGAATGAACGTGAGGATGGCTGAGAAGACGAGCAGGCCGGCGACAAAGTACAACCCACCCGCGAAGCTTCCCGTCTGGTCTTTGATCCAGCCGATCATGGCGGGCCCGGCGAATCCGCCCAGGTTGCCAATGGAGTTGATCGTCGCAATTCCTGCTGCTGCTGCCGAACCAGAGAGGAACATCGTGGGCATGCTCCACAGTGGGGGCTTGGCGGCGCTGATGCCCATGTTGACCAAGGTCAAGGCGGCCACGACAGCGATAACCGTCGTTGCCACGCTGGCGAAGGCAAGACCAAGAGCGGCAAGCAGGCAGGCACCAACGACGTGCCATGTGCGTTCGCGTGTTTTATCAGAGTGCCTCGACCAGAGAACCATTGCGATAACGGCGAAGATGCCCGGGATCGAATTTACGAAACCGACTTCCATCGACGACAATCCGAAGCCCTTGATGATCTGGGGCGCCCAGATGCCGAGCGTGTAGAGACCGGCGGAGGTGCCAAAGTACACGAGCGAAAGTGCAAGCACCCGGGGGTCGGCAAGCCCGCGCAAGACGCTGTGTTTGGCCGTGCCGGACTTCATGAGCGCTTCGTCGTTCATGGTGGTAACGAGCCAGTTGCGCTCTTCGTCGGTCAGCCACTTCGCTTTTTCAGGGCGGTCCGTCATGTAGACCAGAACAACGAAGCCGAAGATGATGGCTGGGATCGCTTCAAGGATGAACATCCACTGCCAGCCCTTCAGACCATAGAAGCCGTGCATCTCAAGCAACGCCGCGGAAAGCGGGGAGCCGAGCACGACCGAGAGGGGAGCCGCTGCCATGAAAATGGCCGTCACGGCTGCCCGCTTGCCGGCGGGGAACCAATAGCTCAGATAGAGGATGATGCCCGGGAAGAAGCCGGCTTCGGCAGCGCCCAGCAGGAAGCGCATGACGTAAAAACTATTCGCGCTTTCGATGAAGGCCATGCCAGCCGAAATGATGCCCCAGGTGATCATCACCCGGGCAATCCAGAGGCGCGCACCAACCTTATTCAGCGCAAGATTGGAGGGAACTTCGAAAATAAAATAACCGAGGAAGAAAATGCCGGCGCCGAAGCCAAAAACGGCCGGGGAAAAGCCGAGATCCTTATTCATCTGCAACGCTGCAAATCCGATATTCACTCGGTCGATAAATGCTATAAAATAGAGCAACATAATAAACGGAACGATCCGCCACGTTATCTTGCGCAATACGCGCGTTTCCAGTTCGCTAGCCATGGTCCATTGCCTCACCGGTTGAATGTTATTGTGTGCGCGCTCTGTTTCGACCGCTGGCTGCGACGTTATGGTCAGGCATGATGCTGCATCAATCCGCATTGGATTATACAAATATTTGAGATAATGTTGGTCGTAGGAGGCTTGGACTATGGACCTGCACCAGCTTCGTTGCTTCGTTGCAACCGCCGAGGAATTACACTTCGGTCGCGCTGCGCAACGGCTAGGGATGCTGCCGTCGGCACTCGGGCGGCATGTCCGGTTGCTTGAAGAAGATCTCGGCACACGCCTGTTGCTCAGAACAACGCGCAATGTCGCGTTGAGCGATGATGGCAACCAGCTTCTCAAGGACGCCCGTTCGCTTCTCGCCGACGCCGACGCGCTGGCGGCGCGTTATCGGACCAGAGGCAGGGCCGAGGCAGTAACCTTGCGCGTGGGAGCAATCGATAGCGCGGCTGCCGGACTTGTACCGTTATTGTTGCACGACTTTCGCGAGCGCCGCCCCGATGTCGCCGTGCAATTGGTGGAGGACAAGACCATACGGCTTCTGCCTCGAATGATTTCTGGCCGCCTCGATCTGGCATTCGTTCGTCCGCCCGAACGGCCAGACAAATCTCTCGAATTTTTCTTTCTGTTCCATGAAACTGCAGTCGTCGCGGTTCCTCTCCACCATCCCCTCGCCGCCCGGAAAAAGCTGTCTGTCCGGGATATCGCCGACCATCCTCTCATCATTCCGGAGCGGCGCTCCAGGCCCCACAGCCATGACCTCACCATGAAGCTATTTGCCGAGGAAGGGTTGCAAGCGCGAATTGCTCAAGTTGCCGAGGAGAAGCAAACCATCGTGAACCTGGTCGCTGCCAACATCGGCGTTGCGATCGTACCTCGCTGGACGTCTCGGATGGGCGCCACGGGCGTTCGCTATATTCCGCTGAAGGTGGCTCCCGACACGACCATGAGCAGGCTTCCCCTGGCCGCTGCCTGGGTCAAAGGCACCCGCGACCCCGTCCGCGACGCCATCATGCAAACTCTCAGAGAGCGGCTAACCACTTACGCTGCCCAGGCGTAATTTCTGCGAAGTACTTTGTCGGGATGAAAGGCGTGATCGCCCCTCTTTTGCCCGGCTTATGCCGGCCGGCCTTCGGGATCAGTAGTCATGAAGGAAAAGGTGGGGAGCACACCCGTGCATCCCCACCTCAATGGTGCATCACTTGAACAAGATCAGTGCCTTGTTGACAGTAATCCAGACGCCCCAAGCGATGGGGATGCCGACAGCCAGCCATGCCAGCGCAGACACCGGTGTGATGCCGCCTTTGCCGATGCCGAACGAGCCGGACACGATTTCGTCGCCCTCGTGCAGATCGGAGTGGACCTTGTGGAGTTCGGCCTCGGACATGAACCACTTCTTATCGACCGGGCGGATGAGCATATTGCAGATAAACCCGAGCACGAGCATTCCGGCGAGCACATAGAGGGTGAAGTCGTAGAGCTTGTCGGACGGCACGCCGGCTGCTTGGTTGAATTCGCGGATGTAGTTGACGACCACAGGCCCGATGATGCCGGCGGTCGACCATGCGGTGAGCAGGCGTCCGTGGATTGCGCCAACGAACTGCGTTCCAAACATATCGGCGAGGTAGGCGGGTACGGTTGCAAAACCACCGCCGTACATCGACAAGATCACGCAGAAAGCAGCCACGAACAGCGCTTGGCTGCCCATATGTGCAAACGCTGGTGTGGAGGCATAGAGCGCAATTCCAAGGCCGAAGAAGATTGCATACGTCATCTTGCGGCCGAGGTAGTCGGAGATCGACGCCCAAAAGAAGCGGCCACCGATATTGAACAAAGACAGCAAGCCGACAAAGCCCGCAGCGATCGCCGCAATTGTCTTCAATTGATCTTGATTGAGCTGCTTGAATCCTAGTTCAGGCTTTCCGATGAGCGAGCCAGCAAAGATCTCCTGCAGCATGGGAGACGCTGCCCCGATCACGCCGATGCCTGCCGATACGTTGAGGCACAACACGGCCCAGATCAACCAAAACTGCGGGGTCTTATGGGCATTGTTCAGATGCACGTGTCCGGTCGTGATCATGGCATTCGAAGCCGATGGCGGCGTCCAGCCTTCGGGCTTCCAGCCCACGGGCGGTACGCGATAGCCGAAAGCTCCCGCTGTCATGAACACGGAGTAGATGACCGCCATTGCAATGAAGGTTTCCCAGACCCCGACTGACGTTGCGGTCTTGAAGCCTGCAAGTTTGATCGCAAGGCCGGGCAGGCCGATGGAAGCGCCGATGCCTGCGAGCAGATCGCCGCCATTCATGAGCGTGGTTGCAAGCGGCGACCCGATCATTGCGCCGCCGCCGAAACCCATGATGGCCATTCCTGTTGCCATGCCGCGGCGGTCAGGGAACCATTTCACCAACGTCGAGACCGGTGAAATGTAACCGAGCCCCAGACCGATGCCACCGATGAAACCAGAGCCGAGCCACATCAACCAGAGTTGATGCGAATAAACGCCGTAGGCTGAGATTAGCAGACCGCCGCACCAGCAAAGCATCGACACCAGACCGGCCTTGCGGGGACCCGCCCGTTCGAGCCAGCCGCCCCAAATGGCAGCAGACGAGCCGAGCAGCACGAAGAACAGGGTATACATCCAGCCAAGTTCGGATTGCTTCCAGTCGCATGTGGTCGTGAATAGAGCATTGATTAGACCGGCATCGACCGGACAGTCGATCGACTTGGTTATTCCGATTGCACGTGAGAGCGGGATCCAGAACACGCTGAACCCATAGGCCATGCCGATGCACAGATGGATGGCAAGGGCTGCAGGTGGCACCAGCCAGCGATTGAAACCTGGTTTTGCAATCGTCGCTTCTCGACTGAGAAAACCGGGCTCGTCGGCGCTCCGTGAAAATGTGGTGGTCGTCATCGTTCCTCCCTAGGGCAGTGTTTTTGTTGGCCGCTAGCGCGCGAGAAGCGCGACAGCAGAGCCTTGGAGAGAGCAAGATCAATACCACTCGTTAATGATGTTATATTTCAACCAGTTATGTAGGTCGTGCTGGTTCTTAGTGGACAAAATGTCTAGTTTTCCGGAGCTGGAAATTGAGTGATTGGACAGGTTGGCCCGCACATTTTGGCGCCGCGCTATAGAAAGCCGACGGGCGCGCAGGGGAGCCAAACGAAGAAGGTCGCGCCTTTTCCCAACTCGCTTTCGACCCACATGCGGCCACCGTAGCGGGCAATCAGCGAGTAGCTGATCGACAGGCCGAGGCCTGTGCCTCGCTGAGGCCTGGTCGTGAAAAACGCATCGAACACTTTTTTCAAATGCTGCGGGTCGATGCCGGAGCCGGTATCGGCAACTTCAATCAAAACGCCCTCAATGCCGTCGATATCGTTATCGCGTGTCGCCAGTCGCAGTTCGCCACCTTCGGGCATGGCATGGATCGCATTGATCACGAGATTAATGATCACCTGCTGCAATTCGGTCCGGTTGACGAGGACGGCACGTCGCGCATCCGATATCCGGCGAACTGAAATGAGCGAACGGTTGATTTGATGATCGACGAGCACCAAGCTGTCGTTCAGGACGTCATCGGGGAGGATGCGATCCACGTAACCAGCAAACTCTGATGGGCTGGCAAACTGAAGCAGTTTTGTCACGATCAGGTTCATGCGATGAACCTGCTGATCGATCAGTTGAAACTCTATGCTGACGGGACGCGCCGCATCTCCGAGTACTTGGCGCGCGACATCTAGATTGCCTTGGATGACGGCTATTGGATTGTTGATCTCATGGGCGACACCGGCTGCAATTTCGCCGATTGCCGCGAGCTTCTCGGACAGGACGAGCTGCTGTTGGGCTTCTTTGAGCCGTTCGTTGGCTGAGGCCAGCTCGGCAGTGCGTTCGGCCACCTTGCTGTCGAGCTGTTGGCCCCATTCGCGAAGCTGCTGGTCGCGCGTTTGCAAGCGGTTGAGCAACGCATCGAGATGGCGCGAGACGCGGCCTATTTCATCTCTGCTGGCAACCGGCCCCGTACGTGCGCCTAAATCGCCGGCTTCGACCGCACGGATGGTTTCGTTCATGCGCTCGAGCGGCCTAAATATGGCCGAGACCCAACGCAGAAACAGGGGCACGATCAACAGCGTGATGGCGGCGAAAGCCGACACAATGGCAATTAGCATGAAGCGTTTGGCATCGCGGAATGGTTTTTCGAGAAAGCCGACATAGAGCATGCCAACGCGCACCCCACCGCTGTCGACAATCGGCTCATAGGCCGAAATGTACCAGTCGTTCACGACGAAGGCCCGGTCGAGCCAGACGCGGCCTTCGTCCAGGACGGCCGCACGAACGGCACTCGATACGCGCGTTCCCAACGCGCGCTGATTTGCAAATAAGCGCACATTCGTGCTGATGCGGACATCCTCCAAAAACAGCGTCGCCGTGCCCTCGCTGCCCTTGGGAAGACTCGCCGGCTTGTACACCAGGTCGTTGATGGTATCGATGAAAGCCAGATTTTGATTGAGGAGAATTCCACCGACGAGAGCGCCGGGCCGCCCGTCGCCAAACCGGATTGGAGCCGCTGAGTGGACTACGAACCCTCGGGTTTCAATGGTTCGGTTGATTGGTACAGCAGCGGCAGTGGGTACCAATTCGATTGCGGCGCGCTTTTCTAATTCGGGGGAAATCGCCCGCAGTTCGCCAGCTTCAAAAACATCGAGGACGGTATCGGCGCGACCGCTTCGCGCGGCCTCGATCACGCTACGATATTTGCGCGACGATGCCTCCTGCCAATCGACGATATATAAAAAGTCCAAACCCAAAACGGACCGCTTGTCGTTCAAATAGTCTTTGATTGTTGTAGTGTTATCGAATTTTACGGCCTGCTCAAACGTACTGGATTCGCCCAGTGAACGGATTTCCTCTCCACTGCGCTCCGTAATGCGGTTGAGATACTGCCGGGCGATCGTCAAATCTCCGTTCACCTTGGAACTCAACAATTGATCGAACTCGTTCGACCACCAGAACGTTGCGAGCGCCAGGAGCGCTGGCATAACGATCAGGACTGGAAGGAGCGCGATCGCGAGGAGGCGCAGACGCACCGACCCCGATTGGGTCGGGAGGGGCGTTGCGTAGGTCTGATGATGGTCAGCAGGTTTAGACATTCCACAAGGCACATTTGCGGTCTAGCGTCTTTCGGGACACGCCGAGCCGTCGAGCCGCCTCGGCCCGATTGCCGCCCGACGATGCGATCACCGCTAGAATATGGCGCTTCTCTATGTCAGCAAGTGAGTCAGTTGCATGCTCCCCGCCGGATCCGGAATCCTGTCCCGGCACGCTCTCGGTTTCCCAGCCATCGGCGTCAACGATCTCGTTGGGAAAGCACCCTAAAATGAGGGATCGCTCGATGATATTGCGCAACTCGCGCGCATTGCCAGGCCAAGCGTAACGACCCAATGCCGACAGCATTCCCGGAGTGATTTCTAACGCAGAAACGCCAAGTTGAGCGGAAATCTGCCCCATGAACATGCGGACAAGGTCAGCCAAATCCTCAGGGCGTTCCCGCAGCGGGTCCAAATGGATATGCATGACGTTGAGGCGGAAAAAGAGATCCTGCCGAAAGCGTCCTTCGGCGACGGCTTGCTGAAGATTGTAATTGCACGCCGCAACGATCCGCACATCCACGGGAACTTCACGTTCCGCGCCAACTGGCCGCAATCTTTTTTCCTCTATTGCGCGCAGAAACTTACTCTGCATGGTCAAAGGTAATTCACCGATTTCATCGAGAAACAGCGTGCCGCCCTGTGCATAGAAAAACAGTCCTTCTCGCGATGATACCGCGCCTGTGAAGGCACCTTTGACATGGCCGAACAATTCGCTTTCGATAACGTCGGGTGCAATAGCGGCGCAGTTGAGTGGAACGAACGGCTTTTTCGACCTGGGCGACAAATTGTGAATTGCGCGCGCAGTCACTTCTTTGCCGGTGCCAGACTCACCAGTAATAAGCACCGTCGTCGGCAGCGGCGCGACCCGGGCGATGACTTCGCGGACCTGACGCATATTGGACGAAGTGCCGAGCGGCATATGTCCGCTACGGTCTGCGATCGGTTGCGACCTGAGTTCACGCCGCAATACGAAGTTTTCCCGCCGCAGGCGGGCGCGGTCGAGGCAACGGGCAATCGAATTCAGAATCTGGTTGGTCCGGAATGGCTTTAATACAAAGTCGGCCGCTCCTGCTCGAATGGCTTCGATTGCCGTTTCCAAGTCGGCAAACGCTGTGATCAGAATGACTTCGCCGAAATAACCTTCCTTGCGCGCGTCTTGCAGCCAGGACAGGCCCGATTTTCCGGCCAACCGGTTGTCAAGGATGATGAGGTCGAATGAATTGGCCTCTAACCGCCGGGAGGCAGTAGCCGTGTCCTCGGCCTCCTCGATTCTCTTGCACTGGGGCGCCAACGTTCGCACCAGGAAGTTTCGCATGCCCGGCTCGTCATCGACGACGAGTATGGACGACTGAGAAAGCCATGGACTGAATGGTCCGCTCTGTCCGGTGTTTTCTACAACATTCATCTGTTCCTTGCTCATGGATTTGGTGAAGAGTTGCTGATCGACAAGCGACCTAGAGCCATTGGCGTTCTTTCCGTGACGTCCATAAGATTGCGCTGCTGCCGGTCCTGTGGGTACTGAGTTAAGGCAATCGCATCTGCTCCTTGAAGCCGATCGGGGCAGATTACACAGCCTCGTAGCACGCCACCATTGTCTTCTTTACGTAGCTGACGACGACGTAGATTTGGAATTCTGCCCGCAGTCCCCCTAAGGCGCGGGCTGGGAGCAAGATTCGGACAATACTCAGCGAGATGAGGCAGTGCCTGACGCAGGCCGACGCCAATCGGCTTTTCGAGTCGTTATTGAATGCGCTCCTCTGTCTGGTAGACTTGCAAAACGCGATGGTGTCTTGAAGGTGTTCGCATGCTGCGGTTCGACAATAGTTATGCGCGGCTCCCTGAGCGGTTTTACACACCGCAACAACCGACAGCCGTTTCAGCACCAAGGCTCGTCCGGCTGAACGCCCTGCTTGCTGACGAGCTTGGGCTTGATCCGGAAGCGCTGGGTTCGCCCCAAGGCGTTCAACTCTTGGCAGGAAACACTATCGCGGCAAGCAGCGAGCCGATTGCCATGGCCTACGCCGGGCACCAGTTCGGTAATTTCGTGCCGCAGCTCGGGGACGGACGTGCCATTCTTCTGGGCGAAGTGATCGGCCGTGACGGCAATCGCAGGGATATCCAGCTCAAAGGGGCCGGTCGAACGCGCTATTCGCGTAGTGGAGATGGCCGTTTGGCGTTGGGGCCGGCGTTGCGGGAATACCTGATCAGCGAGGCGTTTGCTGCGCTCGGTATCGCGACGACACGTTCGCTCGCCGTCGTGACGACCGGCGATATGGTTTTTCGTGAAACCCTACTTCCGAGCGCTGTGCTTGCTCGCGTCGCCGCCAGTCACATCCGCGTTGGCACGTTTCAATTCTTTGCCGCGCGATCCGACCCAGAGGGCGTCAAGACGCTCGCCGATTACGTCATCGAGCGTCACTACCGAAAGGCTGCCGAAGCACCGGACAAATATCGGGCGCTGCTCGATACCGTCATTCAACGGCAGGCCGACTTAATCGCCCGGTGGCAGCTCGTGGGCTTCATCCATGGCGTGATGAACACCGACAATATGGCGATCAGCGGGGAAACGATCGATTACGGACCCTGCGCATTTATGGACAGTTATGATCCAGCCCAAGTCTACAGCTACATCGATCAAGCGGGCCGCTATTCTTATGGCAACCAGCCATATATCGCCCAGTGGAACCTTGCCCGCTTTGCAGAGACGCTTGTACCTTTGTTGGCGGAGAATAAGGAAGCCGGACTGCGACATGCCCAAGAGGCCATCGACGGTTTTACGAACGACTTCGAGACAGCTTACACCGCCGGCATCCGGCGCAAGCTGGGCCTGAACCGCGAGATGAACGGAGATCGAGCGCTCGGTCAGGAGCTATTGGAATGCATGGCCCAAGAGAAGGCTGACTTCACGTCGGCTTTCCGGCTCCTGTGCGAGATCGCAACTGATACCAGCGACGAGAGCGTATTCCGCCGTCTGTTTACCAATCCTGCCGCGATCAATGGCTGGCTGCAAAAATGGCGTCAGCGCCTGGCCGAAGATGGTGGCGATGGCGCTGGGCGGCGGCTGGCGATGCGATCCGTCAATCCAGCATACATCCCGCGCAATCATCGAGTTGAGGAAGCGCTCCATTCGGCTGTCTCAGACGGCGATTTCGCCCCGTTTGAGACGCTGCTGACGGTCCTGTCTCAGCCCTTTGAGGATCAGCCTGACTATCAAGGATACGCCGAGCCGCCGCGACCCGAGCAAGTTGTTCAGAACACCTTTTGCGGGACGTAGTTCAACGACCTGCTCAGGCAAGGCTGACTTTACCGGCAAGCCTGCACGGGAACGCAAGTGAACCGCATTGGCGCGGGTGAACGTTGTTCGCGAAGCTGCGATTCGTGGTACTGGATTGCGATCAACAGCCAAGCCGAGAGGGCCGCGGCATATGAAAGACGCCAGCGACGACAGTTACAGGGACCGCCTCAAGGTGCGCATCCTGGCAACCGCCGAGACGGTCCTGACCAACGAAGGGCTCAACGCGCTCCAGGCGCGGCGCATCGCTCAAGATGCGGATTGTTCGATCGGGACGCTCTACAATATTTTTGGCGACATCGATGGGTTGATCCTGCAGACCAACGCGCGCACTCTGGAAGAGCTGGGACGCCTGCTCAGAGCCGCGGCCCGGCGCTCGGCCGATAGTGATCTAGAAACGCGATTGAACACACTCGCGATCGCCTATCTCGATTTTGCCACCGCCAATCAGCGGCGCTGGCGCGCGGTGTTTGAACATCGTTTACCCGAAAATGCAACGGTGCCTGAAAGCTATCAAGACGACCGGCGCCAACTTCTAGCTCTCATCGAGACTCAACTCGAACGCGCCATTACCGGCAGCGAGGCACGATCAGATGCTTCACATGCGCTCTTTTCAGCCGTGCACGGTATCGTCACCATGTCGCTTGACGCCAAGCTCGGGCCATTCGAGCCGGCGAGGTGCGAGCGTCAGATCCGGTTTCTCGTCGGCCGGGTCGTCGACGGTCTCGCCAAAACGGGCAGCGCCTGATGTTTGCCTGTTGGAAGCGGCACCAAAGGTGATTAGTGCTGCAGCTTCGCTTAGATACGGTAAGGAAGACCAAGTGGCTTCACCGCCTCCGCTCGGTGCCCGTCGACAGCCAGGTGCTCTTCATGCGCGGCCGAGGTGGCGGCAGCAAAGCTTTTGCCGCCAAGTGTGTTTCGACACAGGAGACGAGGGTCTGCACCGTCGCCAGATCGTCGATCTCCTCGTCATATTGAATCTGAACCCCGAAGGCGTCCTCGATATCGAGCGAGATCATGGGAAGATCCATCGTGTCGATTTCAAGTTCATTCAGCGTCGTAAGGCTCCCAGCGGGAGCGGCCGGGTCGCGCACATGCCGCTGAAGGATGGCGGCGATTTTCGGTGTGACATCTGGCATGGCACTCTCTGTACTGTTGCGGGGACAAACCGAGGCGACTTCAAAGTTTCAGACGGCTTGGGCCGGCTGCAGACTTAGCTTGCGAAATTGGCTGATCGGCGTGGCGCTGACGGCAATCTTCTGGATCTGGTTCACAACGCGATCCACGAAGCTCCGCGTCTGATCGACGACGACCTGACGCTGTTTATCGAGCGTGATCATGTGGTAGCTGTCGTTCAGTACGACCATATCGACGATGCCGCC
>JANLYB010000346.1:0-15284 GCA_031365425.1 Hyphomicrobiaceae bacterium | reverse complement strand
CCTTTACGCTACGTTCCTGCTGTGGATGCTGGCGGAGTTGTTTGAAACGCTGCCTGAAGTCGGCGACTTGGATAAGCCCAAGCTCGTATTCCTATTTGACGAAGCACACCTGCTGTTCAACGACTCGCCCAAGGCCGTGCTCGACCAGATTGAGCGCGGCCTTGGGCGCATCGTTGAACAGCAGATGGGCCCAAGGCCGTGCTCGACCAGATTGAGCGCGTCACGCGGCTGATCCGCTCCAAGGGCGTCGGCGTCTACTACGTCACGCAGAGCCCCGCCGACGTGCCCGACCGCGTGTCGGCCCAGCTCGGCAACCGCATCCAGCACGCGCTGCGCGCCTTCACCCCGCGCGAGCAGAAGGCGATCCGGGCGGCTGCCGAAACCTTCCGCCCCAACCCGTCGTTCGACACCGAACGCACGATCCAGGAGTTGCAGGTCGGCGAGGCGTTGGTGTCGGTGCTACACAACAAGGGCGAACCGTCGATGGTGCAGAAGACGCTGATCCGTCCGCCGATGGCGCGGCTTGGGCCGCTGACAAAAGACGAGCGCCGCACATTGCTCGATGCCGACACCGTCAACACCGGTAAATACCGCGAGACCCTCGACCGCGAGAGCGCCTACGAACGCCTCACCGACCGCGGCACGCTCATGGGCAAGGTGCAGGAAAAGCTCAAGGGATTTGGAAAGTTGTTTGGGAAGTAATCATTCCTAAACCCAGCGTGCACTGCTTGGCCGTATGCCGACGGATTCCCACTCGTTAAGCTTGCAACAATCAGTTTTGGATATGCTTTTCCCAACTTTGGGAGATCAAATCCATGAGCCATAAAGCTCGCGAGTGCATGCACTGTCATGGCGTCATGGTGCACACCAGTACCAGCACTATCAACTTCCTCGTCTCTACCGAGACATTCACCTGCTCGGAATGCCGTAAGAAAGTATCAATCGACGGGTATATAGCGTTCGGCTTTTTCGCTCTGGCCGGATTAATGATGTACAGCTTTTTTGGCTCGCCAATCAACATCCTGGGCGCACTGTTCTTCTGGGGTATTGCGGGACGATCAGCCTATCTACATCGCAAGAACCCGCTCATCGGAAATGTCGAGGCTGAGATAACGCGGGTTTTGCGCCGCTAAACGTAGTCCGATTTTGATTGTGTCACCCGCACTTCATGGCCGCCCGTCTCGGCCCAGGGCCGAGCTACGCTCGGGGGCGGCCATCCAGGGCCACAAGCGAGGTGTCTCCCTGCGGCTCCTGGATGGCCGGGTCAAGCCCGGCCATGGAGCGGAGGGGACTGTGCTCAAGTTAGAAGCTCACCCGATCAACCCAGTCAGATGAAGCACCATTCCCGCCAGCGCGCATGCGGCGAGGACGGGGAGCATGCCGGCCTTAAAGCGGAAAATCGCGAAGCAGGCGGCGAGCGAGAGGGCGAAGGCCCAGGGGTTGATGCTTGCCAGGACCGGGACTTCGAAGTGAAGGCCGTATCCGTGTACGGGTGTGACCGCGCGGAAGACGGTGTGGATGGTAAACCAAATCGCCAGATTGAGGATGACGCCGACCACGGAAGCGGTGATCGCCGAGAGCGCTCCGGCGAGCGCTGCGTTGCCGCGCAGGCGTTCGACATAGGGCGCGCCTAGGAAGATCCACAGGAAGCACGGCGTGAACGTGACCCAGGTCGCGAGCAATCCGCCGAGCACCCCCGCCATCATGGGCGAGAGGCTGCCGGGGTCGCGATAAGCGGCCATGAACCCCACGTATTGCAGCACCATGATGAGCGGGCCGGGCGTCGTTTCGGCCATGCCGAGGCCATCCAGCATTTCGCCGGGTTTGAGCCAGTGGTAGTTGTCGACCGCCTGTTGGGCGACATAAGCCAGCACGGCATAGGCGCCGCCAAAGGTGACGACGGCCATCTTGGAGAAGAACAGCGCAATCTGGCTGAAGACGTTTGCCTGACCGAGTGTAGCGACGATGAGCGCGACCGGGATCAGCCAGAGCGCCAGCCACACGGCGGCGATGGCAACGCTCTTGGCATGTTGCGGGCGCTCTTGCTCCATGGCGTCGTCGCAGAGGAGGCTCGCAGGCTCGGGCGCGCCAGTTGCGGCTTTTGGGCCATGGCCGCCACCGACCTTGAAGGCCGGCATGCCTGCGCGGCCGCCGAGGTAGCCGATGACGCCCGCAGTCAGGACGATGATGGGGAAGGGAACGTCGAAAAAGAAAATGGCGATGAAGGCCGCGAGCGCAATACTTTGCATAATGCGGTTCTTGAGGGCGCGTTTACCGACGCGCACGACGGCTTCCAGCACGACGGCGAGGACGGCGGCCTTGAGGCCGAAGAACAGAGCGTTGACGATGCCGACCTGACCATAAGCGGCGTAGATGGCGCTGAGGGCCATGATACAGACCACGCCCGGCAGGATGAACAGGCCGCCAGCAATAATGCCTCCGCGCGTCTTGTGCATCAGCCAGCCGACGTAGGTCGCCAATTGCTGCGCTTCAGGACCGGGTAGCAGCATGCAGAAATTGAGCGCGTGGAGAAACCGGTTCTCCGAGATCCAGCGCTTTTCCTCGACCAGGATTTTATGCATCACCGCGATCTGGCCCGCCGGCCCGCCGAAGCTCAGAAGCGCGACGCGCATCCAGACCCAGAATGCTTCGCGCAGCGTGACGTTGTGGGGGGCTGCAGGTGCCATCGCAGTTGAGACTGAAGGATCGGTCATGAGTGTTTCCTTAGGCAACCGGCATTTGGGGCGGCCAGTTGTGCGCTTCGGTTTTGAGATCGCGGTGCCAGCGATAAAGCGCGTCGTAGATCAACAGGCCATAGCGCAACATTTCGTGGTCGTCAGGCACATTGGCCGACAGCCCCAACGAGATTGCGAACAGACCTGCGGCGGGGGCTGCCAAGTCCAAGCGATCCGTGTCGGCTCCGCGGACGGCTTCGGCGACGGCCAGGAGTGCCGGATCGGTCAGGTTGTATCTGGCGATGAAGGTATCGAACGAGCAGCGCTCGCCAACGTGGGTGAACTCGACGCCGGGGACATCATACGGGATTGCCCCGGTTGAGTTGGCGACAGTCAAGACATCGCGGGCGGGGACGTAGATGAATTCCGCATCGGGGTCGATGAACCGGCGGATCAGCCAGGGGCAGGCGATGCGGTCGATCTTGGGCCGTTCGCGCGTGACCCACACGGTGGATTTGCCAGGCTTGGGTGTGATCGGATGTCCCGCCGCAATCCACGCCTCGATGCCGCCTTGAAGGTAGCTTGCGCGCAGGCCGCGTTCACGCAGATAGGCGCACACACCCTGGCTGACTTCATGGCCGTGGACGCAATAGGCGACGATGGGACGCCCCAGATCGAGCGTCTTCCACCATTGGGTGACTGCATCGGGATCGCGGCGGAGACTGCCGGAAATAATCCCACTCGCTTGTGCATACGCGCCCGCGCGGCGGACGTCCAAGACGACCGGGCCGAAGCCGATTGATTGAGCGGATTTGAGACAGGCAGGCGATAGATAGGCGTCCATATACCCTCCCACGGAATGACCGTTGGTTCAGGGCAGAGCTTGGACGCGCCAATGTCTTCATCAGGAGGCGTCTTGAGCGGGGCGCCTGCCGCAGCCCCGTAACAAGTATGCACATCAGGTCCGGCGAATGCAATCGCTTCAGCTCTGCGCTAAGCGCGAGGCGACAGCGAGGCGAGAACTTCTCAGCACGCGAGAACGGATCGTTTCGACGAGGCCGCGGCGGGCGCGCAGGCTGCGTTTTTCGACGAGTTCCCAGGACAGGAAGGCGGCGACGAGGGTGAACCCGGTCGCGAGAGCGGCGAGTTCGTGGGGAGCGAGGTTAGGATAGGCGCTCAACAAGGTTTGCTGGATGGGGGCGGCGTAGATGTAGACGCCGAACGACAGATCGGTCGATTGAGTCCAGCGGCGCAAGGAGCCGAAGCCGATGCAGGCGACGCATAGGGTCGCGTAACCTAAGAAGAGCGCGGAGGTGAGTTCGGACCAGCGTGTTGCGAGCGTGGCGGCGAAGAGGGCGGCAAGGCCGGCAAGAATGCGCGCGTCGATGACGAGACGGTCTTTCATCAGGCAGGCCAGCACCCCGGTCGAGAAGTAGAGTGTGAAGTAACGGAGGTTATCGAGCTGGGTGTAGTCCTGCGCGGCGGCGGGAGACTTGAGGAAAACGCCGAACACGACGACTGCGAACGCTGCAATAGTCCAGGCGCGGTAGCGCGGCGCGAACGCACCGGCGGCCGCGGCAAGGCCGAGCGCGACGTAGCACAGGACTTCGTATTTCAACGTCCACAACGACATGTTGACGAGGCCGGAGGCTGGCAGGTCGAGGAACGTTCCCGGCAGGGCGGCGGCGCCGGTTGTCAGGAATAGCGTTTTGGTGACGTAGCGGATCAGGCCTGCATCGGCGAAATAGGCGGCGGGGTTCAGGGCGCTGACGCACGGACCGAGCAGGAGTGCGGTTGCCAACACACATACGGCGAGACCAGGGAAAATGCGCAGAAATCGGGCAGCCGCGAAGTCGATGACGCTGGCGCTTTTGATGATGCTTTGAGTGACGAGGATGCCACTCAGGAAAAAGAACACCTGGACCGCGTGTTCGCCCAGCGAATGGCCGGTGATCGAGACGAGAGGCTCCGAAGACGGGGTGCCCGTGACGAAGAAATAGGAATGCGAAACCAGCACAGCGAACGCCATCGCCAGCCGAATCACGCCGAAGCTGTTGCGATCTGGGTCCATGATGTCCGCAAGGACCGTGGCGGGGGCCGATTTGTATGCCATTTCGAAACACCTCTGGATGCGAGCGGCGCGTTCCACGGCAGCGTCGCATAAACCATGCCAGGGCTGGATAATTGGGCTGTTGGCGCACTAAAACGGCAGTGGCCGATGCCACGAAATCGATTGCGGCAAACCACAATAGTCTTTCGACCAGGATTAGCGTTAGTTTACCTTAGAATGTTTGATTGACTGAGACGAAAGGCAATTTCGCGATGACGGTTCACGCCAATATCCATTCCAAAAATTCGACTGCCCTGCATCAAACGGCGACGAAGTCGGCTGTTCAAGAATGCGCGGAGGCCCGCGCCGAGATGTCGGCCCGATGCGCGACCGTGATGGAGTTACTGACCGATGGTCATTCGAACAAGGAAATTGCGGCCCGGCTATGCGTCAGCATGGCAACCGTGAAGGCTTATGTGTCCGAGATTTTGCGGGCTCTCAACGTCGACAATCGCACCCAGGCTGCGCTCATCGGTTTGCGGTTGCGTTATGGACTAGAGATTGTCGAGACGCGATTGGACCGGAAATAAAGTTCAGGCCAATCGCGAAAATACAGTGCTTCCCGTCAGGGCGTCCAGGGTTGCTTTTCGTTGCCCGATTGGGCGTCGTCGATGTCGTCCTGACGGGTGATTTCGCGGGTCAGAGCGTAAAGCGCTTCTTTCACACCGGCACCCGAGACCGCCGATAGGACCAGCGGTTTTTTTCGGCAGGCCTTTTTCAGAGCTTCGATCTTTCCGGCGATGGCTTCTTCAGGCAATGAGTCGCATTTCGACAGGGCGACGATTTCTTTCTTCTTCTCGATTTCGGCACCATAGGCTTTCAATTCGCGGCGGACAGTCTTGTAGGCTTCCGCGACGTCGTCCTCAGTTGCATCGACCAGATGGAGCAGGACGCGACAGCGCTCAATGTGGCCGAGGAAGCGGACGCCAAGGCCTGCGCCTTCGTTCGCGCCTTCGATCAGACCCGGGATGTCGGCGAGCACGAACGAGGTGTCGCCGGCTTCGACGACGCCGAGGTTGGGGTGGAGCGTGGTGAAGGGATAGTTGGCAATCTTGGGCCGCGCCTGCGTCACCGTTGCAAGGAACGTCGATTTACCCGCGTTCGGCAGGCCGATAAGCCCGGCGTCTGCGATCAGTTTGAGGCGCAGCCAGATGGTCATTTCCAAGCCGGGCAGGCCTGCGTTGGCGTGGTAGGGGGCCTGATTGGTGGCGGACTTGAAGCGCATGTTACCAAAGCCGCCGTTGCCGCCCTGGGCCAGCATCACGCGGTCTCCAACGTGGACGAGATCGGCCAGCAGCGTTTCGCCGTCTTCGGCGTAGACTTCGGTGCCGGGCGGAACTTTGATGGTGCAATCCGCGCCGCCAGCGCCGGTGCGGTTCTTGCCCATGCCGTTTTCGCCGCTCTTGGCCTTGTAGTGTTGCTGATAGCGGTAATCGATCAGGGTGTTGAGGTTGTCGACGCATTCGACGTAGACATCGCCGCCCTTGCCGCCGTCGCCGCCGAACGGTCCGCCGAACTCGATGTATTTTTCGCGGCGGAATGCGACGCAGCCGTTTCCGCCGTCACCGGAGCGGATGTAGATTTTGGCCTGGTCGAGAAATTTCATTGCATCTGTCTTTCAGGGAAAACAACACGTTCATGAGGCGGGGCGGTCGCGTGGCTCGAAGGGGTCGCGATCCACTGGTAGACCATGAACAAGAGCGACGTGTCGCGTTTGTTAGTCGAGCGGCGAACCTTGGCCGAGCCGGGGGCATTGGTCCAGAAGGGGGCCGATGAGCTTAGAGTGAAACCGGTCTTTTCAAGCACGCGCCGCGAGTGGGCATTGTTGGACCGGCACTGGGCCGTCAACACGCTAAAGCCCAAACCCGGCGCAACTGCGAGCACGGCTGCGACGGCGCTGCTGGCGAAGCCGCGGCCGCGGAAATCGGGCAAAACCTCATAGCCGATAATGGCATGCGGGGGCCGCGTGCCCACGAAACTGACCGTTCCGACGCGATCAGCCCCGTAGCGCATTTCGAATACCCCGCTTTTGATCCTGTTAGTCAACGGCGCATTGGGATTTGGTATCCAAACCAGCTTCAGCCGGCCGCACTCGATCACAGGCTGGGTCATGGGTGCAACCCATTCGCTAAACGGCGGTACTTGATGATCGAGAGCGGCTGGCCTGCGGACTCACACCAATTCAGCCGTGCGGATACGGGCGTGAAGCCGGTCTTTTCGAGCACGCGGCGGGAGGCTGCGTTTTCGGCGTAGGCCTGGGCCGACAGCACTGTGAAGCCGTGATGGTCGAGGGCAGCGCCGACAACGGCGGCCAAGGCCTCGGTGGCAAAGCCGAGCCCGCGATAGTCCGGCTCCAACTCGTAGCCGATTTCGCCGTTGGTTCTTGACATGCTGGTCACGCTGATCGCACCTGCCGACTTTGACTCATACCACAGATAGTAAACGCCACAGCGCCCGCCACCGATCCACTCGAGCGTATCGATATCGGGTTCGTAGGTCAGATTCAGGCGGGACGTCGTGAGGACAAGGCTCATGGGCCGATCAAGTTTAGGGGATGTTTTCAACGCAAAAGGGGAGACGGTTGACCGTCTCCCCTCAAACTCAATCTGTGAACGTGCTGGTTATTCGGCAGCCTTGAGGGCAGCCGGGGCAGCAATCGGGTTCACATTGATGTAAATGCGACCGTTTGCACGGTGCTTGAACTCGACGTGACCTTCGACGACAGCGTAGATCGTGTGATCCTTGCCCATGCCGACGCCCGTACCCGGGTGCCATTGGGTGCCACGCTGGCGGCAAATGATGTTGCCGGAAATTACGTGCTCGCTGCCGTAAACCTTGATGCCCAGCCGCTGACTGTGGCTGTCGCGGCCGTTCTTGGTAGAGCCGCCGGCCTTTTTCTGTGCCATGGATTAATCTCCGTTAGTCTGCGCGTCATGATGCCATGCGGCGCGAAAGGGACAAAAGACGGCTCAAACGGCGCCGGTGATGGACGTGATGCGAACCAGCGTCAGGTCTTGACGGTGACCCTTGCGGCGGCGCGAATTCTTACGGCGGCGCTTCTTGAAGGCGATCAGCTTGGGGCCGCGGGTCTGGTCAACGAGTTCTGCGGTGACTTTGGCACCTTTGATGAACGGCGCGCCAATCGTGGTGGCTGCACCTTCACCGCCGAGCATCAGCACTTCGCCGAATTCGATGGTTGCACCCTGTTCGCCCGGCAAGCGTTCGATTTCGAGAAGCTCGTCCTTGGCGACGCGGTACTGCTTTCCGCCTGTCTTGATGACAGCGTACATGGGATAATCCTTCAAATACTCTCGAGTCGCGCAATCCTGACGGATCATCACGAACGAAATGTTACCGCGCCTTGTGGCGCCGCAGCCGATAGGTAAGATCGGAGCGGACTTTGGGATGAACCGGATTGACCCGGGTCGGAGCCTCGGACAGCGCATTGAACGCGGTAACGAGAGCTACCACGCCGAGGTCTTATCGCTGCGCGCCTCAAAGTTGTCAATCGGAGATGCAGTTATCATATGGCGTAAAGGTTCGCGCGCCGATGAGGTTGTATGGCCAGCAGAGCACTTCAACGATTGAAGCCGGGCCATCAGTACGCCCGGTTACCGGCTATTCCGGTCGTCGATACCGGGGCGTCGTTTCCAATCGAGACGCTGACAGCTGATCCCCGGCGCGCGCAATTGCTGTTTGACGCGGCGACGCACCGGATCCCGGCGCGGGCTCTTAGCATGCTCGACGCGGTTTCGCGGCGGTGGCTGGTCAAATGGGACAACGCTCATCTGGCCGAGATCGACGAGGTCGCGCGGCGGATCGGGCGTCCTGGAACGCATTTCCTGTCGGTCCACTACGAATGGGCTTGCACGTGCATCGTCAAGCCCGCGGAAGATGGCGATAGCGCTCGACTGGTGCGGGTGCTGGATTGGCGGACCGCGGGGCTTGGCCGCTACGTGATGGCGGCGCGTATTGCAGGGCCTGCCGGGCGTTATGTGGCGCTGACGTGGCCAGGATATACGGGCGTGATCCAGGGAATGGCGCCGGGGCGGTTTTCCGGGGCGCTCAATCAGGCGCCGATGCGATTTACCGCGGGAATATTGCCCGTCGATTGGGTCGCTGGCCGCGCCAAGCTGTGGCAAACGCCGCACCCGACCGCCGCGCACGTCATGCGGCGGGCGTTCGACACGGCTGCGACCTTCGCCGAAGCTAAGGAAATTCTGACCACCGCGCCGATCGCGGTGCCGGCGATTTATTCGCTGGCGGGAATTCATGCGCGGGAGACGTGCGTGATCGAGCGCACGGAAACGGCGGCGCGCGTTTATGAAGGTGAGGCCGTTGCGGCCAACCATTGGCAGCCTGAAACGGCGGGCAGCTACGTTTGGCGCGGCAGGTCGCGCGGGGTCGACAGCAAGGGCCGCGCCGCAATGATGCCGGGGCTCGATGCCAAACTCGAATCGGATTTTTCGTGGGCGAAGTGGCCGGTACTGAATTCGCATACGCGCCTGATCATGGTGGCGGACGCGGCACAGGGGCGGCTTGTCGCACAGGGATATGAGGCCGACGGGCCAGCGACGGAACCGCTGGAGCTGACAGTTCAATGAGATAGCGGCGGACGCGTGAGAATTGCTCCGTCGACAGAAGCGATCACGGCTGGAAAAAATACGCATACCGAGAACGCAGGATACGCAATCTGCTGGCGGAATGGCCGGGACTTAACTAGGTTTGCGCACCTTTTACGGGAGAATGAATTAATGTCGTCTGATTTTGGCGTGCGCCGTTTCGGGGCCGCGGTATTGACAAGCAGCGCGATTGCGCTTTGGGCCAGCGTGCCTATGGCTGTGGCTCAGACGGCGGCGCCAGCGGTGCCTGCTGCGGTGGCCGCCATCGAAACTCCCGCCGTTCCCGTCAATCCCAGCGTCGAGGTTCTGACGCCGGGTGAAACGCCGGCCGCCGTTGCCGCCGAACCGCCCCCGCCGCCCGCTCCCATCGTCACGGCTGCTCCTGCCGTGGTTGCACCCGTGAGCGATCCAGTCGAACTTGCCGTGCGCGAGCGTCTCGCCAAGCCGGTTGCCGGTGCCGACAAGGCCGACATGGCCGCGCTTGTTGCGTTCTATGCTGCGCGCACGCAGGGTCCGGTGTGGACCAAAGACGGTCAGTTTACCGCGCCCGCACAGGCCGTGATGACTGCCATCCGCCGCGCTGATGACTGGGGTCTCAACGCCAAGGCTTTCGTGCTTCCCACGCTCGCACCGGGTGCCGATACCGCCGCGCTTGCCGACGTTGAAATTCAGCTCGCAACTGCAATTTTGAAGTATGCCCGGCAGGCGAGCGGCGGGCGGGTCGACCCCTCGACCCTCAGCCGGTTCAACGATCATCGGGGCACGTTTGCCGATCCCGCCGCGGTGCTTGCCGGTATTTCTACGTCCTCCAACCCGGACGCCTATCTCGAAGCGCTGCATCCCCAGCATCCGCAGTTCCAAAAGCTGCATGAAGCGCTCGTCAGAGCACTGCATGGCGGGCAAGCCAAGGTCGAACCTGCAGCGCCCGAACCGGCCAAGCTGTCGCTTGCCGCTGGTCCCGATATCAAGCCGGGCGGACAGCATGCCGACATCGCACTGATCCGGGCTCACTTGGGCGTTGCGGCGCCTGCTAGCGCCAGCGAGACGACCTATGACAAGCCGCTGGTTGCCGCCGTCAAGGCATTCCAGGACGAGCATGGCCTCAAGGCCAACGGCGTGATCTCCTCAGCGACGCGTACCGCCCTGAATGGCGGGACCGAGTCCAAGAAGAAGCAAAACGCAGCCGATCCCCCCAGGGACATCGAACGCATCGCCCTCAACATGGAGCGCTGGCGGTGGATGCCGGCCGACATGGGCCGCTTCCACATCCTCAACAACGTGCCGGAATTTACCACGCGCGTGTTCAAGGACGGCGGAATGGTCCATCAGGAAAAGATCATCGTCGGCAAGGCCAATACGCCGACGTCGATGTTTTCGGCCAACATGCAGTTCGTGATCTTCCATCCCGAATGGGGCGTGCCCGACAGCATCAAGATGAAGGAGATTCTCCCTTCGTTACGGCGCAAAACCTCGGAAGACAGCTTCTTCGGGCTTGGACCAACGGTGTCGGACACGCGCGTGCTGCAGCGGCATAATCTGCGGGTGAGCTATAACGGCCGTCCGGTGGATGCGAGCCAGATCGACTGGACCAAGACCGACCCCCGCGCCTATTCGTTCATTCAGCCGGCGGGCGGCACCAACGTGCTTGGAGTCGTTAAGTTCCGCTTCCCCAACCGCCACGACATCTACATGCACGACACGCCGCAGCGCGAACTGTTTGCTCAGAGCGTGCGCGCGTTCAGCCACGGCTGCATGCGCGTCAACAATCCGCGCCGGTTGGCGGAAGTAATCCTGGCCGAAGATCGCGGCTGGACGCCTGAAAAGGTCGGCGCTGCGCTAGCTGGCGGTTCGCAGGAAGTGAAGCTTGAGCGGCCGTTCCCCGTGCACGTTGCGTATTTTACCGCGCGCGTGGATGAAGACGGCAAGCTGCGGACGTTCTCTGACCTGTACGGCCACGATGCCAAACTGGCCGCGGCCCTCGCGGGTAAGCCAGTTCGCCTGGAAGATCCAACGACGTCGTCGGGTGGCGATGAAACGATGGCGCAAGTGCAAGGCCAGAAGCCGAGGAAAGGCGGTCCGCCGTCCAAGAAGGAAGCCAACCTCGGCGACTTCTTCAACGGGTTGTTTGGGAACTGAGCACCAGCAAAGCGCTTCGCGGTGGGCTTTCGCCCACACCCAATTGGGGGAATGACTTCCCCCAAACCCCCTTCCTTTTTATGATATAGGAAGGGGCTGCTCACACCCGCCAGACAGCCGTCTTTTTGATGAGTGCGTCTTCGAGTTCGCGGGTGACGGCGACTTGGTATTCGGCGGCCAGCGTGAAGCGGCCTTTGGGAAAATAGTTGCGCTGCGGATCGCCGATCAGGACCAACGCGCCGCCCTTTGATGCCGCCTCGATGAAGGCTAGAACCGCGCCGGCCAACTGGCGTTCGTAGAACAGATCGCCGACCAGGATAACGTCGAACTCCGCAGGCGGCGCGGCGAGCAAGTCTTGCGCCGTGGTGTCCACAAGAACCGCGTTTTCGGCGGCGTTGATGGCGGTGGCTTCGAGCGCGATGGTATCGATGTCGGCTGCGAGCACGTGGGCGGCGCCGGCCTTCATGGCAGCGATGGCGGTGAGACCCGATCCTGCACCGAGATCGAGAACGCGGCGGCCCGCAAACAGAGCCGGGTTGTCGAGAATGTAGCGGGCGAGTGCTTGCCCGCCCGCCCAGGCGAACGCCCAGTACGGCGGCGGCACGTTCATTTCGCCGAGTTCCTCCTCCGTCTTCTGCCAGATCGGCACGCTTTCTTCGGCCAGATGGAGCCGGATTTCGGGCACAAGCGGTGGCGACAGCACGCGGGTGTTGGCACGGATAAAGGCGGGAGCGTTGAGCATCATGGGGCGAGGCTTAGCTGGCGATCCCTTGCAATACCAGATGTTCTTTCTGCAAAAGGTCCGTCATGACGGAAGCCGGGCAGGCTGTTTTTATGGACTATTCGGTTTGCGGGGGGACCACCAGGAAGTCGATGTGGACGCGGACGAGTTTGCCGGCGGCATCGTAGCCGCCGATCACGGGGTAAAATCCGTCGCCCCACCCGGAATGAAAGATGACGATGTTTTCACCATTGCGGGCCAGCGGGAGAGGGATATTGGCGAGGCCTGCGCGAATGTGAGCCTCGTCATCCATGCGGTTGAACCAGCTCTGCGGCGAGCTGTTGTCAAAAAAATTATCATTCCAGGCCGGTTCATCGTGCGGCATGCAATCGTGGATCGCGGCGGCATCTGCAAAGCAGGCCGTGCCTGCGTCTACGCCGAAACCTGCAAACGTGCCGTCATCGCCGATCTCGGGCTCGCACGGTGTGTCCGTGCCGGTGGGGGTGATGATCCGCCGCCGCAACTCCTTGGCAGCTGGGTCAAGCATCAGCGTCGCATAGGCTTCGCGCATATGACTGCCGTCTGCATTTTTTGACACGTCGGCCAGCGTTACGATG
The DNA here is from genome assembly GCA_031365425.1 of Hyphomicrobiaceae bacterium. Lineage (GTDB taxonomy): Bacteria > Pseudomonadota > Alphaproteobacteria > Rhizobiales > Hyphomicrobiaceae > JANXVY01. Next base: position 2,403 of record JANLYB010000346.1, on the reverse strand, counting down.
ACCTCATAACGGCCCGGCTTGATGTCGATGAACGGCATATCATTGCGCTGCAGGCTCACGAAGGGATCGCACGCCGCCAGCCGCCCTGACGGCATGACAAGCTCGCCGCAGGACACGACGGACAGCAGGTATTTGTCCTCGCCGGCCACGACTTCCGCACCATCGGCCAAGGCGGCCCAGTCGTGGGTATTGGGGTACTTTGCTTGCGTAGCCAATGCCGCAGGCGGCATTCCCGTCAACAGTTGGCGCAAGCGTTCGAATGGGGTCACTATTATGGCTCTCTTGAGTTGGCGCTCAGCCCTTGAGCTTCTTCATATTCAGACCGCTCATTTTGCAAATCAATTTCCATTCGGCGGGGCGGACGGGCTGGACGGAGAGGCGCATGCAGGTGACGAGCGCCATTTGAGCAAGAGCCGGCGTTTCTTTGACTTCGGCAAGCGAGATGGGCCGGGGAAGGTCGCAGACGGCCTCGACGCCGACGCAGTCCCATTTGCCGGTATCGTCGGAGGGGTCGGGATGGGCGGTCGCGATGACCCGCACGACGCCGACGATCTCCTTGCCCTCGTTGGAGTGATAAAAGAACGCGAGATCGCCCTTCTTCATGGCGCGCATGTTGTTGCGGGCGAGATAGTTGCGCACTCCGGTCCACGGCTCGCCCTTGGCCCCGCGCGATTTCTGCTGGTCCCACGAGAAGGCGTCCGGCTCGGATTTCAAGAGCCAGTAGCCGGTTGAGACAATGGGGGCGGGTGGCTTGCGGGGAGATTTCGTCGGCTTCTTGGGCACTTGGGTCTTATCCGGGCCAATGGAATCGGGATTGCAGACTACAACGAGGGTGACGCGTGACAAGCACGCATGCACTTTTGCTCCGTCGCAGACAGCAAGCCACTTAACGCCGTCTCAAGTTGACGATGTAGGAGGAGGCGAGGCCGACAAGGGTGGCGAGGGCGACGGTCGCCAAGCCGTAGAGCAGTGCGTGGCGGTGGGCGAACTCGTACGTGAAGTTCTCGAAGCCCTGACGGGCTAGGGTGACGCGGTTTTCGTGGCGGGCGACGACTTTGCCGCCGCGGAACAGGAAGACGCTCACGTCCAACTGGCCGACGGGGACGGTGGCAGGTAAGTCGATCTGGCCCCGGAACAGGCTCTTGCCGACGAAGACGATCCCGCCGTCGTGGCGCACGTATTGCTTCTGGCGGATGCCGAGATTGATGGCGGCGTCGCGGAATTCGTCGATCTGGATGGCGGTAAGCCCGCTTACTTCGGCAAGGGACGCGGTAATCGGCACCTGCTCGAAACCGATTCCGTACTCGGCGAGAACCGAAGTCTTGGCGATACCTTCCAGCGGACGGGTCGAAACCACGGCGTAATAACGCGGGGCCTGATCGAATTCGATGCTGCGGGTGTTCAACCACAGGCCCCAGACGTTGCTTTTGCGGCGGACCGTCAGCCGGGACGGCGCGCCCTGTATGATCGCAACAATATCAAGGGGGCCTGCATCGACCACGGGGGGGCCAATGCTCGTGGCCGACCCGAACATAACCACGCGGGCACCGGAAAAGCGCACATCGATAGGGATTGCGCGCATCGAGACGTCGGTTTCGAGGCGATAACTAGTCGCGGCCTTGCCGGGTGCCGGGGCGTTGGGCTGGGGCGTTGCCGTGGTGGCGGCGGCACTCTGCGAGGTGGCGGGCATCTCAGATGGCGGCTTGGGGGCGTCTTGCGCCAGCGCGGCGCTGGCGGTGGCCAGGCAGGCCAGGATCATCGACGCACCTAACCGCCCCATCGTTACCGGCCTTCCTTATGGAAGACTGTCGAGTAGATTTCGGCGGGGGGCGCGACAAGATCAAAGGCAATGCGGCCCGACACCAGAAGCACGATCGCCGCCAGCATGAAGCGCAATTGTTCGCCCCGCAAATGCTGGCCGGCGGAAGCGCCGAATTCGGCCCCGGCGACGGCGCCGATCATTAGGAGGAAGGCAAGGACGATGTCGACGTTCTGGTTGCTCACGGACTGCAGAACCGTGGTCAAGGCGGTAACACAGCCGATCTGGAACAGAGAGGTTCCGATGACGACGTTGGTCGGCATCTTCATGAGATAGATCATGGCCGGTACCATCACGAAACCGCCGCCTACACCCATGATCGCCGACAACAGCCCAACGAAGGCACCGATCACGAGCGGCGGAATCACGCTCATGTAGAGTTTGGAACGGTGGAAGCGCATCTTCAATGGCAGCGCATGAATCCAGCCTTCATGGCCGCGGTCGCGCTTGGGCTGGGTGCCGATTTTAACCTGACGGAGTGTCGACACGCTCTCGATCAGCATCAATGTGCCCACCGATCCAAGGAAGAACACGTAGCTCATAGATACGAAAACGTCGAACTGGCCCGCCTTGCGCAGCACGCT
>JANLYB010000165.1:0-50710 GCA_031365425.1 Hyphomicrobiaceae bacterium | reverse complement strand
GAGAGGCCGACGCCCAGCCCGCCCACCCATCCCCATAGCGGGACCTTGCTCTTCTTGCCGAAATAAATCGCAGCGCCCAGCCAGATGAAAGCGACAACTAGACCGGTCGCAGGCTGCAAACTTAGCAACGAGAGCGCCTCGAGCGAGGGCCCCTCGAACGTCCATGCCCCGGCAATCCGCTCGCGAATTGGCGAGAGTATCCCAACCAGCGACGCCTGGGCTGTGACTGCAAACACCAAGCCCGTCAGCAGCGAGCGCAGATTACCCTGCCCCGCGAGCACCAAAAGCCGACCGGCGCAGCCCCGCGCCAGGATCATGCCGCTGCCAAACATAAGTCCACCGATCAAGGCCCCCGAGAGGCTTGCGCGCATGTTGAGCATGCGAGCCCCCGATACATTCAGCGCGCCCATCTGGATCAGCGTCTGCGTGCCGACGACTGCGCCCGCAAACACGAACAGCCACACGGCCAGTCTCACCCCGAACGTACCCCGGCCGAATTCCACGGCTGCCGCGCGCAGGCAAAACTGGCTCTTCTGCGAAAAAATGCCGAACGAAACGCCGATCAGGAAGCCGAGTAGCGCAGCGGTCCCTCCGTCGCCTAGGCGCTCGATCAAAGCTGAGAAATCCATGTTCGGCTCCCGTCCTCAGACCTGCACGAACCGATAGGCGCTGTCCTTGCGCTCGACCCGGCCAAGCCCCGGCCAGGGCAGATGGTAGCCAAGCAACTGTGCCTTGTCGGCCGCAAGCTGATCGAGCAGCCGCTTGCGCGTCGCCACTCCGCCCTCGGGGTTCATGTCCGAGCCCCAATGCCAACCCGGATTTACAAACGAGGCAACCGCATGATTAAGCGCATCGCCGCCGACCAGCACCTGTTCGCCGCCCGCGCTCAGCATGATGGAAACGTGGCCCGGCGTATGGCCGGCCGTATCGACCAGCCCTACGCCGGGCACGATCTCATCGCCGGGTTTTCGAAACTCGAACCTGCCGGCCAGGGCTTTGAGCCGCCGCCCCGTGCCGACCGCCATCAACTTGAACATGTCCGGCACCTCCAGTTCCCGGCCCGGCTTGGTCCAGTAGTCGAACTCTACCCCCGTCATGATGTGGCGCGCCTTGGTGAAGCGCGTCCCGCCGTCGAGTGGGTCGATCACGCCCCACAGGTGGTCGGCATGCGCGTGCGTGAAGATCACATGCGTGAACGCATCCGGCGTAAATCCACCGGCCTCCAGATGGTCCGTCAGTTTGCCGACCGTTGGCACGAAGTCGGTGCCGCCCCCCGTATCGATCAGGATCAGCGCCTCAGGCGTCTTGACGATGGTGACATTGACCTGCGCCGTAATGCTGTCCGTTGGAAGTTGCCCCGAACCCAGCATGGCGGCAATCTCTTCAGGATCGCGACCCGGCATCGCTAGCGACGGCGGCATCATCAACGTGCCGTCGGAGACGACGCTTACCTCGAACGCGCCGACCTTGAAGATATGAGCGGCCGTTTGGGCTCGTGCTGGCCCGCAAATTAATTTGCCACCCGGCGCCAGCATCAGGCCAGTCATGGCGCCGATCAGAGTGCGGCGGGAAAGCCCACTCCGGCCGGCTGAAGGCGGCGTCGCGATCACGGCTGTTTCGTTGTTCACCGTCATCCTATCCGACCTTCAGGTACGCAAAGCCCTTCGACTGCAAGGCGGCGACAGTTGCGACGCCCGAGGGTACGAACTGGATGAATGGCGCCACTTTTGCATTCGCACGGTCAAGTTTCAGGCGCTCGAAGGTGATGTCGCAGAGGTAGACCTTGAGGCCGTTCTTGGCGAGGCTCTCGACTTTCTCGAACAACGCTAGGGCGGCAACGTCGTCTTTCCAGGGGGTTCCTTCGAGTTTTTCGAGGAAGTATTTGACGCCAGCCGAATGTGTGACGATGGCCAATTGCACCGCAAAAGGATCGGCACCGTAGACTGCGTAGTGGTTGGCGATGTTGTTCAACATCTGCGAAAAGCGAGGCACCTCGCCGAAGTCGCAGTGATAGAGGCAGGCAACCTCGGCGTCCTTCTTCAATTCCGCCAACGGAAGGATACTCGGCGCGGCCCGTGCCCCTGCTGCCGTCAGTGCTCCTCCCGCAAGGGCAATGCCACCTAGAACGGCGCGTCGATCTATCTGCGTCACGTGTGCCTCCTCGTGTTTTCAGGCCCAGGCGGTATCGTGCGTCGCGTTCTGGCTTTAATCAACCTTGGGTCCCGACTTGCTGTCGGGGGTTACGTCGATCACGCTGGCGTGGCCCGTGACCTCGACCGCTTTCTTGCAGTCTTTCATGCACGCATCCTTGCGCCAGAATTGTTTTTCCGAGATCTCCCGGTCGTCGTCGTAAAAGCCCGATTCGTTGGGCATCTTCACCGACGTAAAGGTTTTCTCGTTCAGTTCGAACGCCGGGTCTTTGACGACCTCGTTCAGCTGAAGGAGATAGGCGGTGACGGCGTACAGTTCATCGTTCGTCAGAGACTGCGCATTCCCAAACGGCATGGCGCGCCGCACGTAGTCAAACACCGTCGAGGCATAGGGCCAGTAGGAGCCGATGGTCTTGTCGGGGCGGTCGTTTTTTAAGGTGCCCAGTCCACCGGCGAGGACCGGCCATTTGTCCTTGCCTTCGCCAAATTCGCCATGACACATCGCGCAACGGGTCTGGAAGATCTCTTCCCCTTGAGCGGCGGTGCCTTTGCCCTTGGGCAGGCCCTGCCCGTCAGGGCGCACGTCGATGTCCCAGGCGGCAATATCAGCAGACGATGCCGGTTGCCCCAGTCCAAGCTTGCCTGCGGTCGCAGGTGCGCTGCCGAGCGCGAGTGCGAGAAGGGCAATCGCGACTTTAGGTAACTTCGACATTCTCGACCTCCCCGTTCGCCCGGACGAGCCAGGTCTGGATACCGTTGTTGTGATAGATGTTGTTGACTCCGCGGATTTTGCGCAGCTCTTCCTTGGCCGGCTGCAGATAGCCGGTGCTATCGTGACAGCGCGACTGGATCAGCATTTCCTGGCCCTGCCAGTCGAAGTCGACATAGAAGCGCGTGATTGACTTATCGAGCACAGGTCCGTCGATGCGCGCTTCGCCCCAGTTCTTGCCGCCATCGAGCGATACATCCACCCGCGCGATGGTTCCGCGTCCCGACCACGCGATGCCCGACAGCACGTTGCGGCCCTTTGCTTTTAGCGGCGCCTGCGGGCTCGGGCTGGTGATCACCGACTTCGCATCCATGATGAAGGTAAAGCGGCGCGCCCGCCCATCCGACATGAGGTCGGTGTATTTCGAGGTTTCTTCGCGCGCATGCCAGGGCTGGTCGCCGACCTTGATCCGGCGGAGCCACTTGACCCACATGTTTCCCTGCCAGCCGGGGATGACCGCGCGCACGGGATAACCCTGCTCCTGGCGCAACGCCTCTCCGTTCATCTTGTAGGCGATCAAAACGTCGCTCATCGCCTTCTCGACGGGCACCGACCTGTTGAGCCCGGATGAGTCCGCGCCTTCGAGCATAAGCCACTTCGCGTTCGGCTTGAGACCGGCTTCTTCCAGGATCACCTTCAGCGGCACGCCCGTATACATGACGTTATGGACCATGCCGTGCGTGAACTGGCAGCCATTGAGCTGCGCGCCGCGCCACTCCATCCCCGAATTGGCGGCGCACTCGAGGAAGTACACGCGATTGACGCGCGGCATGCGCTTCAGGTCTTCCATCGTGAAGGTGAGCGGCTTGTCGACCAGGCCGTGGATCATCAAGCGATGGTCGTGCGGATTAACTTCCGGTGCCCCGCCGTGATGACGCTCGAAGCACAGCCCGTTCGGCGTGATGATGCCCTCAAGTTCGTGGATCGGCGTGAAGTTGACCGAGCTTTCGCGCGAGGCCGTCAGCCATTCGACATCGCGCCGGACGACATGGGCCTCGAACTTTGACGGTTTGCCATAGGGGTGGGCCGCAACCCCGTCGCCCAGGTTTTTGGACCAGTCCGGCACGTTGGGCGGAAGGTTTGCCGGATTGCCCGTTGTCCCCGAGGCCGCCGCCGCCGCTGGCTGCGCTGCCTTTGCGCCCGTTGCAGCTAATCCTGCGGCGGCAAGTCCCGCAGCACCCGCGGTCAAAATCCGGCGCCGCGAGGGGCTCTGATCCGCGCTGCTATCGTCCTTGACGTTCTTGTTGGACACGACGTCCTCCCTTGAAATTCCGCTGTGCAAGCCACCGCGCAAAGGCTAGCTGCCCACGACCTTGACCGAGCTGTTGGGTTTGAAATCGACGGTCTTCTTCTTGCCGATGTAGCTGGAAACGACGTCCCAGATCGGCGGACCCTCGGTGCCTTCGTTGATGCTGGCCCACCCGGCCACGACGTATTCCTTGCTCGCATCGACCGCTTGTCCGGTGTTGAGCATCCTCATCTGCGAGATGCGCTGGCCGATCGGAAGGGATGGATCAATAGAGAACCCGAGTCCCCCGGTGCGGACCATGTCGCCGCCCTGCTGCAGGTAGGGATCTGGATTGTAAAGATTGTCGGCAACGTCCTCCAAAACCTCCTTCAAGCGGCCCCCGGTCATCTTCATGCGGTAGGTTGCTGGGTAGCTCATGGCGCAGGCGTTGGTGACGTCCTCGAACGTGATCGCCTGACCCGGCAGAAGCGTCGCTCCCCAGCGGATGCCGGGAGACAGCGCAATCTCGGCGTCTCGTTCGGTCAGGATTGCCTCGCAAAACATATCGTCGAGCGTGCCCGCGACATTGCCCCGCCGATAGAGTAACGAGTTTGTCGTCCCCAGGGTGCGTTTGAGGCCGGCTTCAAACGGCGCTCGGTGCTTGGCAATGACTGCTGCAACTTCGGCATCAGAGGCGATGGCATCGGCAAACACGGGAATGAGCCGGTAGCGGAAGCTTTTCACTTCCTTGCCCTGTACGTCGAGGTCGAGGCGGGACACGAACTTGCCATGAGAACCCGACGCAACGATGAGGCACCTGCCGACTTTGACGACCTCGGGCAGCGCATCGTGGGTATGCCCCGACAGGATGACGTCGATGCCTTCGATACGCGATGCCATCTTATGGTCCACGTCAAACCCGTTGTGCGAGAGCACCACGACGAGTTGCGCACCCTTGGCCCGCACCGCCTCGACCTGCTTGCGCATGTCGTCCTCGCGGATGCCAAACGACCACTTAGGGATCATCCAGCGGGGGTTGGCGATGGGCGTATAGGGGAAGGCCTGACCGATGACGGCGATCTTCACCCCACCCTGCTCGAAAATCTTGTGAGGCTCATAGACCGGCTCCTCGAACTCGCTGTCGCGCATGTTCTGGGCCAAGAACGGAAACGCCAGCGTCCCGGTGATTTCCTTGAAGCGCTTTTCCCCGAGCGTGAACTCCCAATGCCCCGTCATAGCGTCGGGCTTCAGGACGTTCATCACATCGACCATGTCCTGCCCTTCGGTCTGGAGCGATGTCCAGCTGTTGGTCCAGGTGTCGCCGCCATCGAGCAACAGCATTTTGCTACCGCGTTCCGCCCGGATCGACTTGACGATGGTTCCGATCCGATCTAGCCCGCCCATGCGCCCGTAGGCTCCAGCAAGTTCGACATAGTCCTGGTCGGTCAGTGCATAGGCTTCGGCTGATTTCGGGCTGAGGCCGAACTTTTTGACAAAGTCGGCTCCGGTGACATGAGGCACCCGCCCCTTAGCTTCACCGACCCCGATATTCACCGACGGTTCACGGAAATGCAACGGCATGAGTTGGCCGTGGATGTCCGTCAGATGCACCAGCGTGACATTTCCGACCGGCTCGAACGCGAGCAGCTTGTCCTGTGTCAGCTTTCCCTGGGCGATGGTCTGCGCCAGCGACAAGCCGCTTCCCCCAACGAGGGTCGAGGCGGCGATGGTTGCCTTCATGAACTCGCGGCGAGTGAACATCGAGACCCCTTTCTTGGCAAGCTTCTGCAGCGCGGACATGCCGATAGGCAGACCGCGAACCAAATGCCTGCACTCACGAATTTCCTTGAGCCAAGCCCGGCAGGCCACCTACCGATAGCCGACCGGGCTTCAGGATTTCAGCCGACCGTAACTTTCTGCTCGGCCTTGTAGACGGCGCCGTCGTCGTCCAGCCACTCGAAGGTGAACGTCCCGGTTTCGGGGACACGTACGAAGAACGACTGATACGGGTTGGCCGAGATCGCGGGATACCAATCAACAGTCATAAGTTCCTTGCCGTTGAACTTGGCGGTGAACTTGTTGATGATCTTGCGCGCGATGACTTTGCCGTCTTTGTCTTTGCGGTTGCCGCTTTCCATCTCGTGGCTGATCAGCGTCTTGACCTCGACGACTTCGCCAGCCTTGGCGGTTGCGGGCATACGAATGCGGGGAGTAGGGGCGGCCATATGGCTCTCCGATTGAATTGAAGAACGATCAGAACTGGGTTTGCGTCCGGCTTAGCCGCCGCAGCCGCCGATCGTGACCTTGACCTCTTTCTTCGCGGTGTAGAGCTTGCCGTCCGCCATCTCGGCGACTGCAACGATGTTCTGCGTCTGCGCCAAACGGATGCGGATCTGGCCGGAAGCCTTGGGCGTCAGCGCCGTGAAATGGAAGGCTGCGACGACCGGATTTGGATTGCCTTCGGCGAAGAAGTAGACGTTCTTGACGTAGTCGTTTTCCGTCATCGGGCTTTCGATGTTGAAGTTCAGCGGTACGACGAGGCCGTTCTCGGCAATCGAGGGCAAATCGAGCTTGATCTTGCCATCTGCGAGCGGCTTGCCAGCAAACAGCTTTTTGATCTCATCTTCGACCTGGGCCGGGGCCGCAAACGACGCCAAGGGTGCAAAACTAACGGCTGCGGCGGTCGTCGCTACACCCTTCAGCACATCGCGGCGACTGTGGCGCTGAGTGAGCCTCAGCCATTCGATCATCATGCGTTCCTCCGTTGTCTTTTTTCAGGTTCGATTGCGATTTTAGAGCATCGATGACCATTTCCTATTGTCACATCATGATTTCAAAATGTAAAGTGGATTGGCAGTATGATGCACCGGCGCCGGTCAGGTTTAGGTTCAACATTCTGAAATAACGACAGAAACAATTCTGACCTCTAGGGAGTCGACATGACGAGAATGGGGTTTGTGACGAGGCGGGCAGTCGGGGCCGGGGTAGTTTTTGCGCTCGCTGCTGCTCTTGCAAGCGTGGGCGCGACCGCTCAACCGGCAGCCGTCGATAGCGAAAAAGAAATCGAAAAATATCGCGAGATGATCAACGACCCGATGGCCAATCCCGCCTACCTCAACGTCGATCGCGGCGAGATTCTCTGGAAGACGGCGCGAGGTTCCAAGAACCTCTCGCTCGAAACCTGCGATCTCGGCGAAGGCCCCGGCAAGCTCGAAGGTGTCTACGCCAAACTCCCGCGTTACTTCAAAGATGCCGATAAGGTCATGGACCTTGAGCAGCGCCTTGGCTGGTGCATGGACAAAATCCAGGGCGTCGATCTCAAGGACGTGTTGTCGCGCCGGTTCAGCGGTCCTGGCAAGGTTTCCGATATGGAAGACCTAGTCGGCTTTATCGCCAACAAGTCGAGTGGCATGAAGTTCGCCGCCCAAGTCAACCATCCCAAGGAACAGCAGATGTACGCCTTGGGTGAGGCCCTCTTCTATCGCCGCTCGGCGGTCGAGGATTTCAGTTGCGCCACCTGTCACGGTGACGATGGCCGGCGCATCCGCCTGCAGGCCCTGCCCAACTTTACCAAGCCCGGAAAGGACGCTCAGGAGACGATGGGCTCCTGGCCGACCTACCGTGTCTCCCAAAGCCAAATGCGCACGATGCAGCACCGTCTTTGGGACTGCTATCGCCAGATGCGTATGCCCGCCCCCGAATACGGTTCGGATGGCATCACGGCCCTTACGCTCTATCTGACCAAACAGGCCGATGGTGGCACAATTAATGTTCCGTCGATCAAGCGCTGAGGGAGGCGATCATGAAGCGAATTGCACTTTGTATTCTGCTTGCCGCCGCGACAGTACCAGCCTTCGCTGCCGACAAGATTGTGGTCCCCGCAGCCGACGTTGAAGCCGTCGTCAACGCGATGTTCAAGTCCGCACCGGAGGACTGGAAGTCGCGGGTCACCCAAGACGAAACCCAGCGGATTTGCACCGAGACGCGCAATAACCCGTCGTCTGCCGAAGCAGACAAGATCAAGGCCCGCGAACTCGCGACCATCGCCTACCCTGCCGACGGTGTCGTCATGGGTAATTGGAAGAAGGGCGAGACGATCGCCCAGACCGGAACCGGCGGCCAGTTTACCGACGGACCCGAAACCGTGAACGGCGGCAACTGCTATGCCTGCCACGAAATGGCGAAGGCTGAGTTGAGTTACGGCACGCTCGGGCCGAGCCTGCAGGGCTACGGCAAGAACCGCAAGTTCGATGCTGCCGAAAACAAACTCGCCTATGCCAAGATCTTCAACGCTCAAAGCGTCCAGCCTTGCTCAAATATGCCAAGGTTTGGCTATCATAAGTTCCTGTCCACTGAGCAGATCAAGGACGTGACCGCTTACCTGATGTCACCTGAAAGCCCGGTGAACAAGTGAATGTGGTGAGATCAACATCGCACTTCGGGGGCCGGTCGCGCTCATCGCGCGGCCGGCTGCTGCTGTCGTTTTTCGTCGTGCTTGGTAATACTCTGCGCCTGACATGCCTCGCAGCGGCACTCATTTTGGCATCCTTGGCCACCCAGACTGCCAAGGCCGCCGAACTTGTCATGTACGAACGCGCCGGCTGTCCATTCTGTCACGACTGGCACCGCGAGATCGGCCCTGCCTACCCGAAAACCACCCAAGGGTTGGTGGCCCCGCTCCGCCGCCGTCAGCTGTCCGACCCACCGCTTCAAAACGTCCATCTCGACGCCCCCATCACAGTGACGCCGACGTTCGTACTAGTCGAATCGGGACGCGAGATAGGCCGGATCATCGGTTATCCTGGACCAGAATTCTTTTTTCCCATCCTGGACGAACTGTTGGAACGGCTCCGCACGCCAGCGAATGCGGGCAACACGCCGCGCCCATCCGGGTGACGTCACGCATTGACTTTGCTTTGACGCCCATCTCAGAGAGGTGACATGACGAAAATTCTATCTGACGAAATCGAACGGGAACTTGAAGGGGACGCTGCACTGTCCCCCGAACTCAAGCGCATCATGAAGAATGCGCGTGACGCGAGCGATTTTCTCAAGGCCATCGCGCATGAGAACCGTTTGGTCCTGCTGTGCTTGCTCTCAGAGCGCGAACGCTCGGTGACGGAGCTGGAAGAACTCTTGTCCTTGAGGCAGACGACGGTGTCCCAGCAACTCGCCCGCCTCAGGCTCGACGATCTCGTGACGACGCGGCGCGACGGCAAGATGATCTATTACAGCCTTGCAGACGACCGCCACCGCAAGTTCATTCGCGTCATCTACGATATGTTTTGCAAAGACCAAGGCTAAATCCCCTGACGTATCGCGTCCCGCGGACGATTGCCCGCGCCGTTGTGTCTTCCTCATGCTCGCGGTTTTGATACCCATGCCAGATGTCTACGTTCTGCTCCTGGGTGGTCTCGTTTGCGGCTTACTTGCAGGCGCCGCCGCCCAGTTCGGCCGCCTTTGCACCTTCGCCGCTATCGAAGATGCGGTGCTGGCTGGTGATTTCCGACGCGCCCGCGCGTTCGGCTTGGCCCTGGCCACCGCCCTCGCGCTGACCCAGGCCCTGGTCGCAGCCAAATTGCTTGATCTGTCGGGCAATCCTTATGCCCAATCCCAGATCGACCTGTCCGGCTTAGTCGTAGGGGCGACGTTCTTCGGCCTCGGCATGTCGCTGGTGGGTACCTGCGGCTTCGGGCTTCTCTTGCGCGCGGGCACCGGCGATCTTCGCGCCTTCGTCACAGCCGGAATTCTGGCCATTGCCGCCGCTGCAGCGACCGGGGGGCTCTTGGCCCCCTTGCGCCTTTGGATTGCGGCGTTGGTCCGCATGGATGTGGGGGCGCCCGGCTGGCCCGCATTGCGGAACTCCATCTCCGCCGTGTCGCCGCTGACGCTTGAAGGCATCGCGTCGGCGACGCTCGTAGTACTCCTCGTAGTGATCATCTTCGGCTCGGCACGTTTTCGCCGGCGCCGCAGCCTCATCCTGGCCGGACTTGGGCTGGGCCTCGCTGTCTCGGGGGGCTGGATTGTCACCGGCACGCTGGCCGATCCGTTCGGTGCCCACCGGCTGGAAAGCCTCACCTTCGTTGCCCCGCTGGCGCGCGTCGTCCTCCTGACGATGGGTGAAACCATCTATCAGGCGACCTTCGCGGTCGGTACGGTGTTCGGAGTTGCTGCGGGATCGTACCTTGTCGCGTGGGGGCGCGATGAACTGCGCTGGGAGGCCTTCGACGACCAACGCGAGATGCGCCGCCACGTCTTGGGCGCCCTGATGATGGGGCTTGGCGGTGTTCTCGCGAGAGGGTGCACCATCGGCCAAGGTCTATCTGCGGCAAGCGCACTTTCATTGACCGCCCCGATCGCAATCTTATTCATGATCGTGGGCGCCCGAATTGGCCTCTACTACCTCGTTGAGGGACGAACGCTTTCCGATTTATGGCGCCGCAAATACTGAAAGAACCAGATGAGCCGATCCCCGGCGCTTATCGGTCCGCTATGGCGCGGGTGTCGCGAGCGGCTTGCCCTTCTCCACCACGTACGTGTTGATGATCTTGGCACCGTTGGGGCCGGCCTTACCCCAGTGCACCGTATTCGGCGGGACTTGCCAACTATCGCCGGGCTTTACGATCTGCTCGGCCTTGCCGGCAACATTCAGCACGATGTCACCCGATTGCAGAACGCCGCTGTCGATGCCGAAGTGGGTGTGTTTGCCGACCACGCCATCGGGCACGATCTCCAGCAACGCGATGACAGTCTCGTAGTTTGACTCTGGCACATCGAACTTTTGCAGGACCGTCCGTTTGATGTCGCTGGCTCCTTGCGTGACGGCCGGCGGTGACGTTTGCGCCACTGCGGTCGATCCTAGGCATATGACAAGAGCGACGGCAGCCATGCTTGCCGTTCGAACTGGACCCTGCAACACGGATATTCCTCCCTTTGCTTTTTTCAAAAATCCTTAACTGCGCTGATCTTGTATCGAAGCTACTTTGAGGGTGTCGCAGGCGCAACAGCCTTGCAGTGTCTGACTTCGGCTTCTTGTGCGCCGCACAACGAGGCGGCGGCATATGGTCAGTTTCCATTGTGGGCGCGAAGGGAGTGTTGCAAACTTGACGTCGCCGCGAACTTGGGCGGAGCAACGGCTAAGGAGGCGACCATGTATGCGGGTATTCGTCAGGCAAAGGCAAAACCAGGGATGGCCGAAGAGCTGGCACGCAGAATTAAAGAAGGCGCGATTCCGATCATTAGCGACGTTCCCGGTTTTCACGCCTACTATGTCGTGTATGCGCCGGACGATACGGTGATTGCGGTCAGTATTTTCGACAATTATGAAGCCGCTCACGAATCCAACAAACGTGCTCTGGCGTGGATCGAGCAGGAGCTCGCGCCGCTTTTGGCAGGCCCGGCGACTTCCGTTGCAGGACCTGTGATCGTCCACACTCTCGCATGAGTTAGCGGGGTACCCGCTCAAATTGATGCAGATTTGGAAAGATATCTGAGCCAAAGGCGGCTTGCGTCGTTTAGCGTCGATATAGTTCTGCCGCTATGATCTTTGTATCACGTTATCCCGGCGCTCTTTTGCGACAGCCTCGATTTGGCTTTTAAATGAAGGCAACCGTTCGAGGAGGCGAACAAAGTCGTCAACTTCCAGGACAAACAGGTCGGTAGAGCTTAAAGCCGTCACGGTCGCCGTTCTCGGATCTCGCGATAGGAGCGCCATTTCACCGAAGAAGTCGCCCTCAACAAGGCGCACCGTTGCCGTATCGCTAGAGACCTGAACGGTTCCGCAAGCAATGAAATACATCGCATCCCCTCGATCGCCTTGGCGCATGATGGTTGTGCCGGCCGTCAGGGTGCGCGCCTTCAAAATGCCGACGAGATCTGCGATGGATGGAGCATCCAACTTCGAGAAAATGGGAACACGCGCAACCATCGCGAACGTGACGACAAAATCACGCCGACGAATTTCCTCATAAAAACCCCGTCCGATGATGGCTACGGGGAGCGCGAAACAGAAGATGCCGAGCATCACGGTAATCGCTGCAATGATCCGGCCGATAGCTGTGACCGGTTCGGCTGTACCTCCGCCGATCTTGGCCAGCATCGCTGCCGCCCACCACATTGCTTTTGGCATATCTCCGAGCCGTTCGGGTTGTTGGCTACCCTCAATCGCCAGCATGACAGCGGCGGTCGCCAAGAGTACGCCGCCCAAGATGATGACGCACGCCAACAAGGCGCGACGCTCTGCAACTAGAACACGGCCGATGGATGTGAGCGCGGGCGAATAGCGCGCCAGCTTAAGGAGACGCACAAGCCGAATGAGAGGAATAAGCGTACTGTGGGGAAACAGAAACTCAAGCAGCCATGGCAACAGCGCCAGCGCGTCAATGACCATCATTGGTGTAGCTGCGAACCGCAATCTGGCACGAAGCGCACCACCACCGCGCATCATGAGGTGCTCCGGCGCAACCCAGATCCGAACTGCGTACTCGATTGAGAAGATAGCCACGCACAGTCTATCGAAAGTCAGCAGACTGGGGCCATACTCCGCGGCAACTTCCGGGACCGACTGCACAACCGTCACGGTCACATTTGCGATGATAAGCGCGACGAGAACGCTGTCTAGAATGCGAGAGGCGACGTCACGACGCCGCCCGTGTTCAAGAACCTCGAACGCGCGTTGCCGGAGTGCGGACCTGTTGGGATTCATGAAAGTCTTTCCGTAAGCCCCCCGCCAAGCTCTGGCTAGGCAACTTCAGTATAGGGATACTTTAGAGGCTTACCGGCTTGAATCCAGAGCAATGGTGCACGGGCAAACTCGCAAGATCGGATACCGGCGGCAGGTCATCCCCGATTGGCCTTTAAGCTTAACGTCAGCATTTCAGTCAGGCGCTCATGGAAAACTATTCAATATTCGCGCGGCTTGAAGCAGCTGCCGCGAAATGTGCCGGCTGATGAAATTGCCGATTGAGGAGAGCGTGATGGGAGCGAGAAGCCTTGCGGTGATGGTGCTGCTGATGGCCTCAGTTGCGGACACATGCGCAGAGACGGTGGTTCTCTTGCGCGGAAAGGCAGCGTTCGATTGGCACTCAAATCCGAGCCGCCAAAGGTGCGTTATTGTCGACGGAACACTTCTGGCCGTCTTCAATAGCACCAAGTATCGCTGCGATTTGGAGCCGAAGTCGAATGCAGAGACCAAGGCAATCTATCGTGTGTGCACTGCTGTGAAGGGGGGCGCAGAGTTCTTGATTTTCGAAACCCGAGCGGCCTGCGAAAGCGAACGGAAAGCCCAAGCGGCCAATCAGTAATGCTCGCCGCACCACATTGACGAACGACCGCGACCGCTCGTCACAAGCCGTCAGCGTGTTCGCACTTTTGTTCCGAAATGGCGCACCCGGTAGGAGTCGAACCTACGACCTTTGCCTTCGGAGGGCAACGCTCTATCCAGCTGAGCTACGGGTGCATCGGGGGTATCCATAGCTGATCTCTGGTCTGGGGGCAAACGGGTTTGATGGGGCGTTTTGTGGGCGTTGCCGAACAAGCGGGCTGACAGCTGGTGAGGGTTTGCTTAAACCTTCGTCATGGATCAAGAACCGAATACGCCTGCTGCCAATTCCGAGCGTTCCAACCGCACGTCGACCGTGCCTTTGGGAGAGGTTGTGCCTGTCATCAAGGGCAGTCACGTCTATCTCATTGATGGGTCCGGGTATATTTTCCGGGCGTTTCATGCGCTGCCGCCGCTGACGCGGCCGTCCGATGGGTTGCCGGTGGGCGCTGTGCATGGTTTCTGTCAGATGCTGTGGAAGCTGATCGGGGACAGCAAGCTCGCCGACAAGCCCACGCATATCGCAGTCATTTTCGACGCCGGGCGGGAGACGTTCCGCAATAAGATTTATCCCCAATATAAGGCGCACCGTCCGCCGCCGCCCGAGGAACTTATTCCGCAGTTTGGTTTGATCCGCGACGCGACGGCGGCGTTCAACATCGCGTCGATCGAGCAGGATGGCTTTGAGGCGGACGACATCATCGCGACGTATGCGCGGGATGTGGTGGCGGCGGGTGGGGACGCGACGATCATCTCGTCCGATAAGGATCTGATGCAGCTCATCGTGCCTGGGATCACGATGCTGGACGGGATGAAGAACAAGCGGCTTGGGCCGGATGAGGTGTTTGAGAAATTTGGGGTTTCGCCCGATAAGGTGATCGACGTGCAGGCGCTGGCGGGCGACAGCGTTGACAACGTGCCGGGGGTGCCGGGGATTGGGATCAAGACGGCAGCGGAGTTGATCCAGACCTACGGCGATCTCGATACGCTGCTGGCGCGCGCGCATGAAATCAGGCAGCCGAAGCGGCGCGAAAAGCTGATCGAATTTGCCGATCAGGCGCGGGTTTCGCGTGAGTTGGTGACGTTGAAGACGGACGTGCCGGTTGAGTTTCCGTTGGACCGTCTGGGTGTTCGCGAGCCTGAAGCGGCGGACCTGTTGGGTTTTCTGCAGAAGATGGAATTCAATACACTGACGCAGCGGGTTGCCACGGCATTGAAGGTCGAGCCGCCGCAGCGGCTGGCGGCCTCCGTTGGGTCGAGCGTTGCAAAGGTCGGGAGCGGGCCGTCTGACAAGGGCAAGGAGCCGGCGGGCGGTGTGGGAACCCCTATTGCTGGAGTGGCCTATCGTCAGGGCTGGGTGCGAGCCGTGCCGTTTGACCGCGCGAAGTATGAAACGGTGACGACAATCGAGCGGCTGAATTGCTGGGTTGCGGCGGCGCGGGAGGCGGGGCGGTTTGCGTTCGACACCGAGACGACCGGGCTTGATGCGATGAACGCCGGGCTGGTCGGGTTGTCGATTGCGACCGAGGCTGGGAAGGCTTGCTATGTGCCGCTGGCGCATGTGGCGGGCGGGGGTGGGTTTGATTTCGGCGATGGGGCAGGGCAGCGCCAAGCACCCATGGCTGAGACGCTGGCGGCTTTGAAGCCGCTGCTGGAGGATCCCTCGATCCTCAAGATCGGGCAGAACATCAAATACGATGTGCTCGTCATGGCGCGTTACGGGATTGCGATTTCGCCGGTCGATGACACGATGCTGCTGTCGTATGCGCTCGATGGCGGGCGGGGCGAGCATGGGATGGATGCGCTGTCGCTCCGGCATCTGGGGCATACGTGTATTCCCTTCTCCAAGGTGATCGAGCACGCGCCGGGGGCGAAAAAGGGCGATAAGACTTTTGCGGGCGTGCCGGTCGACAAAGCGACGGAGTATGCCGCCGAGGACGCCGATGTGACGCTGCGGCTTTGGGAGGTTTTGAAGCCGCGGTTGCCGGGCGAGCGGCAGACGGTGGTGTATGAGACGCTGGAGCGGCCGCTATTGCCGGTGATCGTCGAGATGGAGCGGGCGGGGATCAAGGTTGACCGCGCGATCCTGTCGCGGTTGTCGTCGCAGTTTGCGCAGGGGATTGCACGGCTCGACGACGAGATCGGTCAGCTTGCCGGGTTCAAATTCAATCTGGGCTCGCCGAAGCAATTGGGCGAATTGCTGTATGATAAGCTTAAATTGCCGGGCGGAAAGAAGACCAAGACCGGGCAATGGGAAACGCGGGCCGGGGTGCTCGATGAATTGGCCGCGAATGAGGAACTGCCGGACGATGCGCGGGCGCTGATCAATAAGATGCTCGAATGGCGTCAGCTGTCGAAATTGCGGTCGACCTATACGGATAGCTTGCCTGAGTACATGGACGCTGGCGGGCGGATTCATACCAGCTATGCGCTGGCGTCGACGACAACGGGGCGGCTCGCTTCGTCCGAACCCAACCTGCAGAACATCCCGATCCGGACCAAGGAAGGGCGCGCGATCCGGACCGCGTTCATTGCCGAGGCGGGGCATCAGTTGATTTCGGCGGACTATTCGCAGATCGAACTACGGGTTCTCGCTCACATCGCAGAGATTCCGCAGTTGACGCGGGCGTTCGAGGAGGGGCTCGATATTCACGCGATGACGGCGTCGGAAATGTTCGGGGTGCCCATCGAGGGAATGCCGGGCGATGTGCGGCGGCGGGCGAAGGCGATTAACTTCGGGATCATTTACGGGATTTCTGCGTTCGGATTGGCCAATCAACTCAGTATTTCGCGCGAGGAGGCGGGGCAATACATCAAGACCTACTTCGCGCGGTTCCCGGGTATTCGCGATTATATGGAGCGGACGAAGAAAGCGGCGCACGATAACGGATATGTGGAGACGGTGTTCGGGCGGCGGATTCATTATCCCGAGATCAATACCAAGAACCCATCCATGCGCGGTTTCTTAGAGCGGGCGGCGATCAATGCGCCGATCCAGGGATCGGCTGCGGACATCATCCGGCGCGCGATGATCCGGATGCCGCAGGCGCTGGCGGATGCCGGGCTATCGTCGGCGCGGATGCTGCTGCAGGTGCACGACGAATTGGTGTTTGAGGCGAGCGACAAGGACGTTGCCGGGACGCTGGCTGTGGCGGTGCGCGTGATGGAGGCAGCGCCGATGCCGGCGGTGCAGATGAAAGTGCCGGTGAAGGTCGATGCGAAGGCGGCGGCCAATTGGGACGAGGCGCATTGAGAGGGGCTAGGTGGCCGCAACGTTTACTGGGAAAATGCTGGTGCTGTGAGAGAGGATTGAACTCTCGACCTCTCCCTTACCAAGGGAGTGCTCTACCACTGAGCTACCACAGCTTTGCAGGTGTCATTGGCGGAAACGCTCGCGCCGCGCGCGCCGTTGGCGCGCACTGACCCAGCGGCTTCTGCCACAGGTCGGGGGAGGCGGCAAGCGTCTTCTTGCCGTATCGTACGCGGCGGCTGTGTGCTAATCGTCGCTCATGAGCAAACCATTGAATATGCCGAACGCCGGTAAGACGTTGACGCCTGCCGAGCGCAGGACTCAGAAGCTTGAGGCGGCCTTGCGGCTGAATTTGAAGAAGCGCAAGGATCAGGTGCGCGAGCGCGATGCGGATGGGGCCGACCCGCAGGAAAAGGTCGTTTGAGGGGTGCTTGTGCAATTGGGAAAATCTCGATCCTTCCGATGGTTGACTGGATCCCAGCCTTCGCTGGGATGACGAAAATTGTGGGGCTGAGCGCGCGGGCGAAACCTTAGTTGGGTGTGGCGTTGTTAATGCAGGTCCTTTTTGCAGCCTTGCCGGGGTTGTGGTGTGGACGGTATGGATGGGGCTGGTATCAACGCTCCGATTCGGTGAGTGCGCGTGCGCGTCATCGTCAGGGCAAACGCGAGGCCTCGTCGTTATGGATCGTATCAAAATCACCGGTGGGGCAAAGCTCAACGGTACGATTCCGATTTCGGGGGCTAAGAACGCGGCTCTGCCACTGCTGATCGCCTCTCTTTTGACGTCCGACCGGCTCACGTTGAAGAACGTGCCGAACCTCGCCGACGTCAACATGCTGGTGCGGATCTTGCGCAATCACGGGGTCGATCTCGCGGTCGATGGCAAGCGGGCGACGCCGGGGCCGTATCTGGGCGAGACGTTTCATCTGTCGGCGCGCGATATCGTCGATACGACGGCACCCTATGAAATGGTGTCGCGGATGCGGGCCAGTTTCTGGGTACTCGGGCCGCTAGTCGGGCGCTGCCATCACGCGAAAGTTTCGCTGCCCGGCGGGTGCGCAATAGGGACGCGACCGGTGGATTTGCATCTGACCGGCCTTAAGGCACTGGGCGCTGAGATCGATATCGAGGCGGGATATGTGCTCGCCAAGGCCCCCAAGGGCGGCCTCAGGGGCGGGCGGGTGTCGTTTCCCAAGGTATCCGTCGGTGCGACCATGAACGTGCTGCTTGCTGCCGCCTTGGCGCGTGGCGAGACGGTGATGGAAAATGCAGCGCGTGAGCCCGAGATTGCAGATGTGGCCGAGTGCCTCGTCAAGATGGGCTGCATTATCGACGGCATCGGCACATCGACGCTGAGGATCCAAGGCCGCGACCGGCTTGAGGGCGCGGTGCATACGGTGGTGCCGGACCGGATTGAAACCGGGACGTTTGCGTTTGCGGTCGCAGCGACGGGGGGGGATGTGGTGCTTGCCGGGGCGCGGGCTGGGCATCTGGCTTCGGCGCTGGAGACGCTGCGAGCGACGGGGGCAGAAGTGACCGAGGTCGAGGGTGGCATTCGCGTTGTGCGCAATGGAGCGGGGATCGAGCCGATCACGGTCGATACGCAGCCCTATCCTGGGTTTCCGACCGATCTGCAGGCGCAGTTGATGGCGTTGATGACGACGGCTAAGGGCACGAGCGTTATCCGCGAGACGATTTTCGAAAACCGGTTCATGCACGTGCAGGAACTGGCGCGGTTAGGGGCCGACATTCATTTGAACGGCGACACGGCAATTATCAAGGGTGTCAAAGGGTTGACGGGTGCGCCGGTGATGGCGACCGACTTGCGCGCGTCGGTGTCGCTGGTAATTGCGGCGCTCATGGCCAAGGGCGAAACGACGATCAATCGGGTGTATCACCTTGATCGCGGGTTTGAGCAGCTAGAGCGTAAACTGTCGGCGTGCGGGGCACAGATCGAACGGATTTCGGCGGGCTGAGCGCGGAACTGAACCAAACCCTCGTGAATTCGCGTATATGCTTGGCCTGAGTTTCGGGTTGGACACGCAAACGGGGTCGCGATGAGACGTCGGATGGTCGCCGGTTTGGTCGCGCTGGGGCTGCTGATGGCGGCAAAGCCTTCTGTTTGCGGGGAGTTGCTGGGGCCGGAAGGGGTGTCGATCCAAGCCGACAAGAATGCGCTGACGGCGCGGGATGTGACGACCGCCTTTTTTAAGGCGCGGCCGGGAGAGCGGGTTAACTTTGCTGGCCGCACGATGCGCGATCTCGATCTCAGCGGGCTGAATTTTGGCGGTGCGGAATTGGCTGGGGCTGATCTGTTTGGGGCGGATCTGACGAGCGCCAATCTGACAGGGGTCAATCTCGCGGGCGGAAATCTCAATCGGACAATTGTTATTCGCGCGGACTTTTCGGGGGCGAACCTGAACGGGGCGCTTATTATGAGGCCGAGCGTGTCGACGTCGCTTGAGTACGATGCGGCGGAGTCGCCCAAGTTCGCAGGGGCGGACATGCGCAATGTGCGGATGACGGCCAATATGGTCGGCGCGGATTTCCGCGGCGTGAACCTGACGCAGGCCAATCTGGGGCCGCATGAGCCGCGGGCTGATATTTCGAGCATGCCCAACTCGGTTTACAAAAGTTGCGATTTTTCAGGCGCCACGATGACCGATGTCGATCTCAACCGGGGGATTTTGATGTTTTCGCGGTTTGTGGGCGCGGACCTGCGGCGGGCAAACCTGTCGTACACCGATATGTCGAAGGTAGATTTGTCGGGGGCTGATCTGACGGGCGCGGACCTGACGGCTGCGAACTTGGACGGGGCCAATCTGGCTGGGGTGAAGGGTTTTGAGACGGTGCGGGGGCGCGAAACGATCCTGAACCTCGACCGCGTTCTGCGGTGAGGATCGGATGCCTGCGAGGACGAAGATGATGTTGTTGCGCCGATGGGTTTTGGTTTGGGCGCTGGCGGCGTGCGGCCCGTCCGTGGCGTCGAGCGCCGAGCTGACGGCGAAGGATCTGACGCGGGCGCTGTTTGAGGCGAAACCCGAGCAGCCGGTTGATTTCAGTCAGCGCAACCTCGGCGCGCTCGACCTTTCGGGGTTGGATTTCAAGCGTGCCCGGATGGCACGTGCGGATCTGTCGGCGGCGGATTTGACGGCCGCTAATCTGTCGGGGACGGATCTTGCGGGTGCGCATCTTGACCGGGCGACGTTGATCGGGGCGGATTTCAGCGGTGCCGATCTGTCAGGCGCGTCGATCCTACGGCCTACGGTGTTTTCGACGCTCGACAACAACAAGGCAGATGCGCCGAAGTTTGCGGGCGCGAACTTGTCGGATATTCATATCGTTGCCAACCGGCTCGACGGGGCGGATTTTCGCGGGGCAAACCTGACGCGGGCGGTGCTCGGGCCGGTCGATCATGCTTGGGGCGAGGAGCGCTATGCGCAGCGTTCGGTGATGATCGGGTGCGATTTTTCAGGCGCGCGGATGGTTGAGGCGAACCTCGTCAATGGCGTGTTTTTGTTTGCCAAGTTCCGTGATGCCGATTTGACGGGGGCGTTTCTGGCCGGCGCTGATTTGTCGAAGGCGGACTTGAGCGGGGCAGATTTGACAGGGGCTGACATGACGGGCGCGAATGTTGAGGAGGCCGATCTTTCGCAGGTGCGGGGGCTTGCAACCGTGCGCGGGCTCGATACCATCCGCAATCTCGATAAATCCATCCGGTAGTGGAATTCATGCGCAGCGGGCGATGGCCGATACGTCTGGTGCAGTCTGTGCGGTCCATTGCGTTAGCGATGTTCATGGGCGGACTGGCGTTGATGCCGGCGGCAGCGCGGGCGTTGCCGGAGGTCGATACGGCGCTGGTCGTATCGGTTGATGTCTCCAACTCGGTCGATGAGGCGCGCTACCGGCTGCAGATGGAGGGCATCGCCAAGGCATTGGAGGATCCCGGTGTCGTGGCGGCGATCACGACGGGGCCGCAGGCGGCGATCTTGTTTTCCATCATGACTTGGGCAGACCGCTCGGAGATGACGCTGCCGTGGGTGCGGATTTCATCGGCGGCGGAGGCGCGGGCGGTGGCGGCGCGAATTCGTAAGCTGCCGCGGGTCAAAGGGGAATTTACTTGTTTATCGAGGATGTTGCGGAATGTCGCCGATAAGGTCGTGCCGCAGATTCCGGCGTCGGCCAATCGCGTGGTGATCGACGTGTCGGGCGATGGGCATGACGATTGTAATCCCGAAGAGCCGGTCGGGGCGGTGCGGGACGAACTAGTGGGAAGCAAGGCCGTGATCAACGGGTTGCCAATTCTCGACGGCGATGAGGGTAAGACTATCGAGGATTGGTACCGGACGAACGTGATGGGCGGGGTTGGATCGTTCATTCTTGCGGCGAACGGATACGGGGATTTCGAACGGGCGATCCGGCAGAAGTTTGTGGTTGAGATCAGCGGGATTGGCGGACGGGTGCAGTGATGGCGTAGAGCTGTCCTGAAGGGCTGATCGTGCGGCACTGGATGGCCGGGTCAAGCCCGGCCATGGAGTGTGTGGGTGGATTAAGCCAGGTTTTCGCGGGCCCAGGCGGCGGCTTCGAGGAAGGAGGTGGCGTCTTCTTTGCGCTCGAAGACGTGTGGGGCGAGGCCGCGTTTGCGCAAGGCTTCCTGCATTTTCATCCGCAAGAAGGCACTGGTCGCGTAACGCGTCGTCGTCGCGTAGTGGTTGGTGCTCATGTAATCGATCATTTCGGCGTATTCGTCGTAGAGATTTTCGCTGATGCGGCAGCCATCGTGATTGATGACGGAATTGACGCGCTTGCGCGCTTTCTTGCAAGTGTCGACGAGCAGCTTTCGAATATCGGCGATGTCGGCTTTCGTGCGGATATTGTAGCCCTCGAGATTGAGGAACAGGATATTGCGGTCGGCGTCATAGCTGACGCGCTCTTTCAGATTGAGATTGAGCAGGTCGGTGATGATGCCCATGGGCTCGTCGATGAAAATGCGGCGATCCATGGTGAGCGGTTTGTGGTCGATAATCGGTTTGAATTCCATGAAGGGGAGAATGTCGCGGTCAATATCGATGCCGGGGGCGACTTCGATCAGTTGCAGGCCGTTTTGCGAAAGCAAGAACACGCAACGCTCGGTGACGTAGTAGACGGGCTGCTTGCGCTTTCGTGCGTAAGTGCCGCTGAAGGTCAGCTGCTCGACCTTCTTGAGGAATTTGCGGGCGCGGCCTTCTTTGATGATTTTGAGTTTGCCGTCTTCGATGGCGACGTTGAGGCCGCCGGCGGTGAAGGTGCCAGCGAACACCACGGAGCGGGCGTTCTGGCTGATATTGATGAAGCCGCCGCAACCGTTCAGTTTGCCACCGAATTTGCTCGTGTTGACGTTGCCTTCCTCGTCGCACTCGGCCATACCGAGGCAGGTCATGTCGAGGCCGCCACCGTCGTAGAAATCAAACATCTGGTTTTGGTCGATGATGCTGTCGGCATTCGTCGCCGAACCGAAACTCGAGCCGCTCGCCAATACGCCGCCGACGGCACCGGCTTCGGTTGTGAGCGTGATATAGGGCGTGATTTTTTCTTCGTTGGCGATGGCGGAAATACCTTCTGGCGCACCGACTCCCAGATTGACGACGCCATTGGGCGGCAATTCGAATGAAGCGCGGCGGGCGATGATCTTGCGCTCGTCGAGGACCATTTTCGCCATGCTGGTCACGGGAACCCGGATTTCGCCGGAGAGGGCAGGATTGTGCTGCGCTCCGTAGTTCATCCGGTGGAGTTCCGGTTCGGCGACAACGACGCAATCAACCAAGATGCCCGGAACTTTGACGTCCTTGGGTTTGATGGAGCCGCGTTCGACGATGCGTTCGACCTGGGCGATGACGATGCCGCCATTGTTACGGGCAGCCATCGCTTGGGCAAGGTTGTCGAGAGTGAGGGCTTCCTTTTCCAGGCTGATGTTGCCGTTTGGGTCGGCGCTAGTGCCGCGAATGAAGGCGATGTCGATCTTGGTCGCGGTGTAGAACAGCCATTCGTCGCCATCGACGTCGACGACTTTGACGATTTCTTCCGTCGTCACGTCATTGACGCGGCCGCCGCCGAAGCGGGGGTCGACGTAGGTGTGCAGACCGACCTTGGAGAACAGGCCGGGCTGGCCGGCGGCGCAGGCGCGATAAAGCTGAGAGATGACGCCCTGGGGCAGGTTGTAGCCCTTGATCTTGTTGGCTTGGGCGGCCTGGGCGACTTTGGGCATGCGGCCGAAATTGGCGGCGATGACGCGGGACAGGAGGCCTTCGTGGTGGAGGCGGCCGGTGCCGAGGCCTTTGCTGTCGCCAGCGCCTGCCGTCATGATGAGCGTCAGGCCACGGGGGGAGGCGGTTTCGACGAAGCGGCGTTCGAGAGCGGCGTGGAGGGCTTCGGGGATGCAGCTTTGGACGAAGCCGGTGGTAGTGAGGACGTCGTTGTCGCGGATGAGGGCGATGGCTTCGTCGGCGGTGATGACTTTGTTTTTTTGCATTGGCGTGGCGTTTCCCCAGATGCCTCCTGGGATCGCCGCAAACTTCTGATGGTTTGCATGCGGTCCAGGAGTGTTCGACCTTAGTTTAATAATGCTAAAGGCCGACGCTTGCGTTCGCAAGCTGCGTCATCGGGGGAGCGCTATTTTCGGGACGGATCAGATGTCCTTGTCGCCGGCGGGGCGGCATTGGAACTTGGAGATGACCAAACCGGGATGTTCGCCGGCCCATTTGGCGAGGTGGGGCAGGGCGTGCATCATGCAGCTATTGGGGTCGACGCCTTCACTGAGCGGGATGCGGTAGTCCTTGCAGGCGGCGGGATCTTGGGCGAGGCAGGCGGAAATGATAATTGCGAGCATTGTTCCGGTTTCTCCCGTTTGCGTCACGCCGCACGGATTGCTGCGTTGATGCCAGCAGTTTGCAGGACCTTTGGAGGTACGGGGATAACTACGCGTGAGTTTCGCTGCCGGATCAAGCTTTGAGCACTATCATGCCGTGATCAAGACTTCACCTTTGCCGATTGCGGCCAGATCGCCCGCAAAACGGCGAACTGTGCGGGGGATTGGCTTGGGAGCCAGGGTGCCGAGTTCGCGGGTCCAGGCGCGGGACATGACGGACAGGATCACGAGTTCGTGAACGCCGCAGTCGGCGAAGGTTGACGACATGCGCTCGACCTTGGGGCCGATGAGGGTGCCGCGACGCATGAGCTGGCCGGCGTTTGTGCCAAAGCCACTTTCGGCGACGATGGTGCCGCCGATCATGCGGGAGCCTGCGGCGTCGCCGGTCTTGCCGCGGACAAGGATCAGGCCGCGGCGCATCTTGTCGCCCGCGCGTGCGCCGATATTGCCGTCGATGATGACGTTGCCGCCGGTCATGCCAAAGCGGTGACCTGCTGCCACGCCGCCAATGTGATCGCCTGCGTTGCCGGTCACATGGATGATGCCGCCCTTCATTCCGGACGCAAGGTAGGGGCCAGCCGAGCCGCGGATTTCCAGCTTGCCGCCCTTCATGCCGACGCCTGCATTCGCACCAACGTCGCCTGCGACGACGAGTGTGCCACCAGTCAAGCCTGCGCCGACGCCGTCGAGGCGTTCCGAGCCGCCTGAAATGGTGACCGTGCCTCCAGTCGTGCCGGAGACGGTGAAGATGTCAGAGAGGCGAACGCCATGGGCGACAGGAAGCTGGCTGATGGCGCTGGCCGTTGCGCCTGCGGCGAGAGCGGGTGCGAGGCCCGACAGGTCGATGCGGCCAGAGGGGGCGGCTTTGAGTTTGAGGGTCAGTTGGCTCATCAGACGAGTTCCCGCAGGTGATAATGGTGCTGGCCGAGTTTGCCGCCGTAGTTGCCGGCGCTAACCCGGTTGACGCCTTTTGCAGCGCCGTTCGCGATAATGGATTTGAGACCGGCGCGCATGGCATCGGCGACGGCTTGCGACGTCAGGCCGTCGATGACTATTTCGAGCACGGAGACAGTGTCGGGGTTCAGTTCGGTTTTGACTGCACCTTTGAGCGTGGGTGCGAAGGCATCGTTGGCGGAGGCGAACATGCCAGCATATTTCGAGCCGACTTTGGAGCCCGAGCGGACGATGCCGCCGGGAAACGGGGTAATACAATCGTTGACGGTGGCGATGGCGTCGATGGCGGCCTCTGCAACTTCAAGCACGCCGCGGCGGTCTTTGCCGAGCAGGAGCAGGTTGCCGCCGCCGACAGCCGTCGTGACGCAGCCGGTCTTGTCTTCGCAGACGAATTCGCCGTCCATGACGGGAACACGCCAGTAGCGCTTGCCGCCTGCGCGGCGGGAGGTTTGGAAGCCGTCGCCGAACTGGCGCAGGCTGGTGCCGAGGGGAATGGCGATCGGGCCTTCGACGGCGGCGTAACAGGCCGAACCGGGCGAGGTCAGGACGCACTGGCCGACGCGGTTGGCGACCTGCGGGATGAGTGCGTCGGGGGAGAATCCGAACATCAGGACGCGGACGCCGGGGCGGCCATCGGGGGTTTCATCGGGCGAGAGGATGCGGTCGATGCCACATTCCGCGCCGCAGCCGATGACGGACGTGCCGAAGCCGGTCATGGTGGTGGCACAGATCTGTGCCCATTTCGCCGGGTCGGCGGGGTTGATGAGGCCGGTGCCGCTCATGCCGAAGGCTTCGGCGAAGGTATCATCGATCTGGACGCCGTTGATGGTCGTTGATTTCATCAGATTCGGGCTCCTGTCGGTTGCACGATGATGGAGCCCTTGTCGCTGCCGATGATTTCGTCGTCGCTGACGCGGAAATTGTCCATTTGGACCGTGTGATAACGGCGGAAGTAATCGTTCAGGGAGCGTTCGATGCTCTTGTCGTAATCGGGGCGGGCAACGTGGGTTGCGCCTTGAACCAGTTTGACGATGCGGCCGTTGCGCACGATCAGGTCGCCGTTCTTGAAGACGAGTTCGGGGGCGGTGAACATCTCTTCCTTGTTGGCTTTGTCGGCATAGACCGTGATGTCGGCGCAAGCCCCGACGCCGAGGTGGCCGCGATCCTTGAGGCCGAGGCTGCGGGCGGGGCCGGCGCGGGTCATGATCGCAATTTCGTAGAGCGAGTATTCGCGGTCGATGGAGCCGAGGGTGCTGTAAGCCTGCGCGGTCGGGTCAATTTTCTGCATCATGTCGTTGCGGAAGCCCTTGTCCATCAACAGGCGGATCAAGTGCGGGTAGCTGGTGAACGGCGCGCCGTTGGGATGGTCGGTCGTGAGGAACAAGCGCCACGGGTCGTTGACGAGCAGGAAGGTCTCAAGGCCGATGCACCATTGGAGCGCGTTGACGAAGCTCTTTTCCTTGTACTTCATCGGCACGACGCCGCAGCCGGCATCGCATTCGATGTCCATGATAACCGACTTCTTCGGGTAGGCGCTGCCGGCGTTGCCGTATTGGCGCATGCTGTCGCCCGAGGCGGTGCAGGTCTGGCCGAATAGGACTTGGCCGACGTCGATGGAGACGTTTTTGTTCGTGTTGACGGCTTCCGCAACGCGTGCGGCACCCGAGGAGAAAAGCTTGTCGCCTTCGGTTCCGTAGCTGTGGAACTGGATGTGGGTCAGGTGGACCGGCAGGCCTTCCATCGCGGCAATTGTCGATAGCGTGGTTTCTACGTTGCCGGGGACGCCGAGGTTGCAGCCGTGGACGTGCAGCGGGTGGGTGACGCCGATTTCCTTGAGGCCACGGGCGAGGTTCAGCAGGATCTGACGGGGGGTGAGGCCGTAATGGGTGTGCTTTTCGTCGAGGTCGAGGAAGCGCTGGTTGAACTTGAACGCACTAATGCCGCCTGGGTTCACGACTTTGACGGCGATGGCTTGAGCCGCATGCATCGTCCAGGCGATGTAGTCTTTGATCGCGGAGAAGTCCTGCTTCTGGGTCAGTTGGCGCAGGAGGAAGTCGTCGCTGCCCAGCATGACGAACGCGCCCTTATCGAGCAGCGGCGTATCGCCCATTTCCATGTGCGCCTGGCGGGCGTTGGCAGGTAGCATGGCCGGCTCGAAGCAGGCGGTGTAGCCCATTTCGGCGTAGCGGTAGCCGGTGGTCAGAGTCGAGGGGATCGCGTGGCCGACGCCCGAGCGGGTGAGGTCTCCACGGCAATGCTCGTGGCCCTGGTGGTCTTCGGGCATAAGCATGCGGGCGATTGTGACCTTGCCGCCGCCGATGTGGGAGTGGGGGTCGATGCCGCCGGCCATGACGACGCGGCCGCGCAGGGAGAATTCCTCGTGAACGCGGGCATTGGGGTCGGGCGTGACGATGCGGCCGTTCTCTATGTAGATGTCGCGGACTTCGCCGTTGATCCCGTTGGCTGGGTCATAGACTTTGCCGCCCGTAAGTTTTGTCAGCATGTGGCTCTGGCTCATTTCAGCTCAAGAATTGGGTCAGCTCAATAATGGAGGGCGGCTTCGATAGATTCGAGAACGTGGGCGGCGCTCGGCAGGGGGGCTCGGCCGAGGTTTCGCAGCGGCAGCGAGACGACGTTGTCGCAACGCACGAGGCGTCCTACGTGGTCGACGCCCGGCGTGCCGATGGGGATGAACACGGCGGGAGGCTGGGCCGTCTCGATGCCGGGAGTGCCGAGGACGATGGTGGGAAGGCTCGTCTTGGGAACTCCGATGCCGGGGGTGAAGCTGGCGGTCCAGACGAGGAGGTCGCCTTCGCCGGCTGCAAGCATGCGGTTCAGAGAATTGCGGGTGGCGTCGTGTTCGGGTTTGCCGTTGGCGTAGCTGACGCGGAGCGGGTAGCCGCTCTGCCAGCTTGAGACCGCGCCTGCGGTGACGGCGCCTTCGTTGCCGCCGAGCGAGAGACCGGCGAATCGCTGGGTGACGTTCAATTCGCGGACCATGTCGCAGATGACCTGGACGGTGAGGTCGGCGTTGGGGAAGTTGAGGCTTGGCGGGGCCCAGACGACGACGCCGTAGGCGGCCTTGTGGCAGCGGGCGGCGAGGTCATCGATGGCTGTCATCGGCACGTTTGCGATTGTGCTTGCTGCCAGCGGCACACCTTTCAGGCGGGCGCGCAGGGCGGAGACGACTACGCCGACCTGATCCAGCGGGCAATCCAGCGTGAGGACTTCGCCAATGAGGGGGCCTTTGACGGCGGAGCTATCGAGGCCTTTGCCGATAAACACGACGGTGCGCTTTAGCTGCGGCTCGAACATCGTTTCGGTGTTGCAGACGACTCGCTCGAAGAAGCGGGGGTGGAGGGTGTGGACGTCGGAGCCGGCGACGATGATGAGGTCGGCGCGGTTGCGGACTTCGGTCAGGGTGGACATGACCCAGCCGGTGGACTGGAGGACTTTGAAGTTGCGGTATTGGCCTTCGCTCAGGACGTGATCGAGTACGCCCCCGGTGCGGTCGGCCAGGGCCATGATGGCGCGCATGCCTTCAACGTCGGTGGCAAGGCCGCCGTAGAGGGGGAGTTTTGCTTTTTGGATTAGAGCCGTGGCGGCGGCGATGGCTTCAGGCAAGGTAACGTCCTTGCCATTGACTTGAGGGCTGGCGGCGGGGAGGGCGCGCTCGAAGCCTTCAATCGCTTTGGGGCAGCCGTTCTTGACGACTTTCAGCTTGCCGGTTGCCCTTGCGATCTCAAGATCGTCGCACAGGATGCCGCAAAATGGGCAGGCGACGTTGTGGAACGTGCCGTCATTGGCGATCTTGGTCGCAGTTTTGGGGAGCGTGTCCGCGGCTCCGGTCGTCGGCGTGGTCATCAGCAGGCGTCTCCTCCAAAAGTAGGGCATTGAAAGCACGCAGCAGCGTGAGACACAACCATTCGTCTTTGGTCTAATTCATGGTCTTGCGCAATCTCGATCTGCGATGATGTCGCAGGATGGTTAGAAAGGCAGGCGAAGGCATGAAAGAGGGTTGATGTGGTTCGCGTTTGGACGATGGTTTTGGGACCAGCTTTTTTGAGCTTGACCCGGTAGGACATATCGCAAGGGAGGGATGTGATCTACGACGGCCGGCGGATCATACCGATTGACGCCTAGCCATTCGTCATGCTGGCGTGTAGATGAGGATTTGAATCCGGCGCGGGCCCATTGCGCGCCATACACTTTCAAGACCGATAAACTTCCAGGCTCATTAACTTCAAGACCGGGGCGAGAGCCAGACATGGCCAAGCAACTGATCGTCGACGGCACGCTGGTCGAGGTCGAAGACGGAACGACACTTCTGCAAGCCTGCGAGCAGGCGGGCGCTGAGATTCCGCGTTTTTGTTATCACGAGCGGTTGTCTATCGCGGGTAACTGCCGGATGTGCCTTGTCGATGTGCAGGGATCGCCGAAGCCCATTGCCTCGTGCGCGATGGGCGTCAACGATCTGCCGCCGAATAAGGATGGCAGCCCCAAGATCATCTCGACCAAGTCGCCGATGGTCAAAAAGGCGCGCGAAGGCGTGATGGAATTCCTGCTGATCAACCATCCGCTCGATTGTCCGATCTGTGATCAAGGCGGCGAATGCGATCTGCAGGACCAGGCGCAGGCTTATGGCCGCGGTGGTTCGCGCTACACGGAAAACAAGCGCGCCGTTGAAGAGAAGCATTTGGGGCCGCTCATCAAAACGGTGATGACGCGCTGCATCCATTGCACCCGGTGCGTGCGGTTCATGACGGAAGTCGCTGGCGTCGAAGAGCTGGGACTCATCGGTCGCGGCGAGGATGCCGAGATTACAACCTACCTTGAAAAAGGCATCATGTCAGAGATGTCGGCCAACGCGGTCGATCTGTGTCCGGTAGGAGCGCTGACGCACCGGCCATGGGCCTTCAACGCGCGGCCGTGGGAATTGAAGCCGACCGAATCAATCGACGTCATGGACGCCGTCGGGTCGGCGATCGTGGTCGAGACGCGCGGGCGCGACGTGATGCGGATTTTGCCGCGCAACAATGACGCCGTGAACGAAGAATGGATTTCGGACAAAACGCGGCATGTGGCCGATGGTTTGCGTACCCAGCGGCTTGATACGCCGTATGTGCGGATCGACGGGCGGCTCGTGGCTGCGACCTGGGATCAGGCGCTTGCGGCGGTGGCCGAGCGCTTGAAAGCGGCGCGACCCGAGCGGATTGCGGCGATTGCCGGCGATCTTGCTGGTGCGGAAGAGATGTTTGCGCTCAAGGGGTTGTTCGACAAACTTGGGTCCAAGAATATCGATTGCCGCCAGGATGGGGCGCATTTTGATCCGGCGCAGGGCCGCGCGAGCTACGTGTTCAACTCGACGATCGAAGGCCTTGAAAAGGCCGACTGCATTTTGCTGGTCGGCACCAATCCGCGGCTTGAAGCAGCGGTGCTAAATGCGCGGATCTTGAAGCGCTATAAGCAGGGCGGCGTCCGGATCGGTGTGATCGGCGAGCGGGTGCCGCTGACTTATCCATATGAGTATCTGGGTGCTGGGAGCGAGACCTTGGCGGCGGTTGCCGACGGGTCGAATGCGTTCGCGAACCATCTGGGCGCTGCGAAGCGACCGTTGGTGATTGTGGGCGCGGGCGCTTATGCGCGGGCGGACGGTGCGGCGGTTGTCGCGCTGGCGGCACGCGTGGCGCAGGCTGCACTGAACGGAGCAGACGAGGGCTGGGCTGGGTTCAACGTCTTACAGACGGCGGCGTCGCGGGTTGCCGGTCTTGATCTTGGGTTTGTGCCGGGGTCCAGCGGGCTTGACGTGGCAGGTATGATGACGGCGAGTGCTAAGGGTGCGCTCGATTTGCTGTTCCTGCTGGGTGCGGATGAGTTGCCGGTCGATAAGCTCGGCGCCGGGACGTTCGTTGTCTATCAGGGTAGCCATGGCGACGCTGGTGCGCACCGCGCCGATGTGATCCTTCCAGGCGCGGCTTATACGGAAAAAGCCGCGACGTATGCCAACACGGAAGGCCGCGTGCAGATGACGGCGAAGGCTGCCGCCGCGCCGGGCTTGGCCAAGGAAGATTGGACCATCCTGCGCGCGCTGTCGGCGCTCGTCGGGCAGACGCTGCCGTATGACGACATCGGCGCGCTGCGGGCGGGCATGTACACGTCTGCGCCGCATCTGGCGCGATTAGGCGTGATCAGTGCCGGCAATCCTGAAGCCGTTGGCGCGCTGGCGCGGTCCGCCGGGCCGGTGACGGCAGGGCCATTCGTCAATGCGATCCACGATTTCTATCTGACCAATCCGATTGCTCGTGCGTCCGCCGTCATGGCCGAGATGAGCGCGCTCAAGAAAAACAGTGCGGGCGCTGCCCGCGACGCCGCCGAATGAGGCCAACAGCATGACTTACTTAGGGTTTGACGGTTGGCTTGGCGGTCTCATCTGGGTTCTGGTCAATATTGGCCTGAGCTTGGCTGTGATTCTGCCGTTGCTGGTTGCGATTGCGTTTCTGCTGTTGATGGACCGTAAGGTTTGGGCGGCGGTTCAGCAGCGGCGCGGTCCTAACGTGGTCGGGCCGTTCGGGTTGCTGCAGTCGTTTGCCGACTTGCTCAAGTTTGCGTTCAAGGAACCGCTGATCCCGGCGGGCGCGGATAAGATCGTGTTTCTGCTCGCGCCGCTCGCGACTGCGATGTTTGCGCTGGCGGCATGGGCCGTTATTCCGGTTTCGCAGGATGGGTATTGGGGCAAGTGGGTGATCGCCGACTTGAACGTCGGGGTCTTGTATTTGCTGGCGATTTCGTCGCTCGGTGTCTACGGCATCATCATGGGCGGCTGGGCTTCGAACTCGAAGTACGCGTTCATGGGATCGCTTCGTTCGTGCGCGCAAATGGTGTCGTATGAAGTCTCGATCGGACTGGTGATCATTACGGTTTTGCTGTGCGCCGGGTCGCTCAACATGACCGACATCGTGAATGCGCAGAAGGTTGGTCTCGGCACGCGGTTTGGTCTTCCTCCGTCTATCCTCGACTGGTACTTCATCCCGCTGTTCCCGATGTTCGTGGTGTTCTTCATTTCGGCGCTGGCTGAAACCAACCGCCCTCCCTTCGACTTGCCGGAAGCGGAAAGCGAACTCGTCGCCGGGTTCATGGTGGAATACGCGTCGACGCCGTACCTGTTGTTCATGCTCGGCGAGTACGTGGCGATTGTCACGATGTGCGCGTTGACGACGATTCTGTTTCTTGGGGGCTGGTTGCCGCCGGTCAATCATTGGGCATTCAATGCCGTTCCGGGCATCATCTGGTTCGTTGCCAAGGCAACATTCGTGTTTTTCATGTTTGCAATGGTGAAAGCTATTGTGCCGCGCTACCGTTATGATCAGCTTATGCGGCTCGGCTGGAAGGTGTTTCTGCCGTTG
Source organism: Hyphomicrobiaceae bacterium (assembly GCA_031365425.1). GTDB lineage: Bacteria > Pseudomonadota > Alphaproteobacteria > Rhizobiales > Hyphomicrobiaceae > JANXVY01. The sequence goes on along the minus strand of JANLYB010000165.1, from coordinate 18,733 downwards.
TCGCTCATCATGGTCGTGGTCGTTGCGGCCGTGCTGCAATATGGGAGAGTTTCATGACGATGCTGACTGTCTCCATCGCTGTTGCCGCCCTCGCAACTCTGGCGGCCGCCAAGTTTGCTACTGACGTTGCGCGCGCCAAGACTGCTCTCGCGGTTGCCAAGTCCAAGCGCCGGCTGCAGCGCGCGTTGCCTGTGCTGGCTGCGTTCGCGCTGGCCGCAATTGGCGCGGCGTTCACTTACACCACTGCTTGAAACCTCACGAAAGCCGATAGATCCATGGGCGTCGCCTCCGGCATAAAATCGCTATTTCTCGCGGAGTTTGTCTCCGCGTTCGTGCTCGCCATGAAGTATCTGGTGCGCGAAAAGAAGACGGTGAACTATCCGTTTGAAAAAGGTCCGCTGAGCCCCCGTTTCCGGGGTGAGCATGCGTTGCGGCGCTATCCCAACGGGGAAGAGCGCTGCATTGCGTGCAAGCTGTGCGAGGCGGTTTGTCCGGCGCAGGCGATCACTATCGAGGCCGGGCCGCGCCGCAACGACGGCACGCGGCGGACGACCAAGTACGATATCGACATGACGAAGTGCATCTATTGCGGGCTGTGCCAGGAGGCTTGCCCCGTGGATGCCATCGTCGAAGGGCCGAATTTCGAGTTCGCTACGGAAACCCGCGAAGAGCTGTTTTTCTCCAAAGAACGGCTGCTGGACAACGGCGACCGTTGGGAGCGGGAACTGGCAACCAAGCAGCGGCTCGATGCCCCCTATCAATGAAGGCGGACAGGCTGGCGGAGGGGATAAGAAGGCGGCTGAGTTTCCCGACTTTGATAACCCGCTGGCTTGGCGGCGCGCGACCCGGGAGGGTGCTCAAGGGGCGCTGGCATTGCTGGGGTCGCTCACCGACGAGGAAGTCCGGCGCTATATGGCCGTTGCGCGGGATCAAATCCGAAATGAGGAGCGGCTGGCAGGGTTGAAAATTGCAAGCGCGATCGGCGGGGTATTGATTGCTGGCTGGTTCATTTGGCAAGGGATGGCTACTGGATTTGGAAATTCGGTCATTGCCGGTGTTGGTTTGGGTATGGTGATGGGTTATTGGCCGTGGCGGGTGTTGAAGTGCAAGGTGTTGTGGCAAAAGCACTTCGATGCGGCGCGCGCCGAGCTGACAAAACGTGACGTATCCGTTTGACGAACTTGCGTTCAGACGAACTGGGGCGCAAACACGGTTTAAACAACGCATTCGATGTGGGTTCTGACAAGACGCGGGCGCTGACGATTTTGGGCGCGAAGAAGATCATGGGTGCCAAGGCATGCTGACGGTTGGCTTTTTCTATTTGTTCGCGGTGCTCGCAGTGGCATCGGCGGCGATGGTCATCATCGCCAAGAACCCCGTGCATGCGGTGTTGTTCCTGATCCTGACGTTTTTCAATGCGGCGGGGCTGTTCATTCTGCTGGGGGCTGAGTTCCTCGCGATGCTGCTCATCATTGTCTATGTCGGCGCGGTGGCGGTGCTGTTCCTGTTCGTCACGATGATGCTGGACGTGGATTTTGCCGAACTCAAGGCGGGGTTCATCAAGAACGCGCCGGTCGGGATGCTCGTCGGCGGGATCGTGCTGGCGGAGCTGGTGGCGCTGTTCGCCGGGCGCGCGGTCAATCTTGGGCTTGGGCATAAGCTCGCGGCTGCGGCACCGGTTGGCGTTCACAACACGAAGGCGCTCGGGCTGCTGATATATACGAAATACGCTTACTTCTTCCAGGGTTCGGGGCTGATCCTGCTGGTTGCGATGATCGGTGCAATCGTGCTGACGCATCGCCGGCGCGAGGACGTGAAGCGGCAGAACATCTCGGTTCAGAACGCACGGACGCCAGCAACAGCGATGGAAGTCATCAAGGTGCCGAGCGGCGGGTATACGATCCCGGCGGCGAAGACGAAGCCGGTTGCGGCGGACAAGGCCAAGGCGGAGGCGGCGGAATGAGCTTCGCACCTGCTACGAAGACGATTTCAGCGCTCGCTGATGGATGGGTCCTCGGGACAAGCCCGAGGATGACATTTGAGGGGGCTGCGGAATGAGCGTGTCGCAGGACGTCGTTCGTTATTCGGTTTGGGCCAGTGCCGTTGCTGGCGGCGGACTGTTTGCCGTGGCCGATAAAAATTGGATTGGGCGGCCTGTATTGGGGTTTGTGTTGGCCGCTGTTGCAATCGCCGGTGCGATTGGCATGGAAGTCAGTCCGTTCAAGTTCGGCGGCACCAGCTATTACATGGAAAGCCTGATCGCGATGGCCGGGGCGCTGCTGGCCTTGGCGGGCTATGCCTGCGTGGCTGCGTGGTCGTACGTGCGTTCGCGCATGATCGGAGGGGGCAAATGACCATCGGAATCGCGCATTATCTGGTTGTGGCTGCGTGCCTGTTTACGCTGGGCATTCTGGGCATTTTCTTGAACCGCAAGAACGTGATCATTATCCTGATGTCGGTCGAATTGATGCTGTTGGCGGTCAATATCAATCTGGTCGCGTTCTCGTCGTTTCTCGGCGATCTGACGGGGCAGGTGTTCGCGCTTTTCATTCTAACGGTTGCTGCGGCGGAAGCGGCCATCGGGCTTGCGATCATCGTCGTGTATTTCCGCAACCGCGGATCGATCGCGGTCGAAGACATCAACATGATGAAGGGCTGAGCGGCCGATGATTTATAAGGCGATTGTATTTCTGCCGCTGCTGGGTGCGCTCGTTGCGGGATTGTTTGGGCGGGTGATCGGGGCGCGTGCGTCGGAGATCGTGACGACCGGGCTGCTGCTGGCATGCGCGGTGCTGTCGTGGGTCGCGTTTGTGCATGTCGGTCTGGAGCATCAGACGGACAAGGTTCACATTCTGCGCTGGATTTCGTCGGGCGAGCTCGATGTGTCGTGGGCGCTGCGGATCGATACGCTGACAGCGGTGATGCTGGTCGTGGTGACGACGGTGTCGAGCCTCGTGCATCTGTATTCGATCGGTTACATGCACGAAGACGATAGCCGTCAACGGTTCTTCTCGTATCTGTCGCTGTTCACGTTCGCCATGCTCATGCTGGTGACAGCGGACAATCTGGTGCAGATGTTCTTTGGCTGGGAAGGCGTGGGGCTCGCCTCGTATCTGCTGATCGGGTTCTGGTATCACAAGCCGTCGGCGAACGCGGCGGCGATCAAGGCGTTCATCGTCAACCGCGTCGGCGACTTCGGGTTTGCGCTGGGTATTTTTGCGCTGTTTGCCGTGACCGGTTCGGTCGGGTTCGACAAGATTTTTGCGGATGCGCCGGCGCTGGCTGGCAAGACGTTCATGATCTTCGGCATGAAGGCCGACATTATGACGGCGATCTGTCTGCTGTTGTTTATGGGCGCGTGCGGTAAGAGTGCGCAGCTTGGCTTGCACACATGGCTGCCGGACGCGATGGAAGGCCCGACGCCGGTCTCCGCGCTGATCCATGCCGCGACGATGGTGACCGCCGGGGTGTTCATGGTCGCGCGGTTGTCGCCGCTGTTCGAACTGGCGCCGGAAGCCAGCAAGGTCGTGATGTACGTGGGGGCGGCGACGGCGTTCTTCGCCGCGACGGTGGGCCTCGTTCAGAACGACATCAAGCGGGTGATCGCGTATTCGACGTGTTCGCAGCTTGGCTACATGTTTGCAGCGCTTGGCGCCGGAGCCTATGGCGCGGGCATTTTCCACCTCTTCACGCACGCGTTCTTCAAGGCGCTGTTGTTCCTCGGGGCCGGCTCGGTCATCCATGCGATGCACCACGAGCAGGACATGCGGAACATGGGCGGGCTGGCTAAGAAGATCCCGATTACGTTTGCGATGATGACCATCGGTACGCTGGCGCTGACGGGCGTCGGCATTCCGCATGCGTTCGGGTTTGCCGGGTTCCACTCCAAGGACGCGATCATCGAAGCGGCTTATGCCGCGCACACACCGAACAACATCGTGTTCTGGGCGCTGGTCGTGGCGGCGTTCATGACGTCGTTCTACTCGTGGCGGCTCGTGTTCATGACGTTCTTCCAGTCGCCACGCTGGGGCCATGATGCGCACGCCGCACATGGCCATGACGATCATGCTGCCGAAGCTCATGGCCACGACGATCACACTCATGATGAACACGGGCACGATGCACACGGGCACGAGCCGCATGAGAGCCCGCAGGTGATGCTGATCCCGTTGTACGTTCTCGCGTTGGGGGCGGTGGTTGCGGGCTTTGTGTTCGCACCATTCTTCATCGGGCACGATTACAAAGAGTTCTGGGGCAAGGCGCTTTTTGAAGGTTCAAACAACCACATCATGCATGCGATGCATGAAATCCCGCATTGGGTTGGGTTTGCGCCGTTTATTGCGATGCTGTCGGGATTGGCGCTGGCGTATGTGTATTACATCGCCGTGCCGAGCTTGCCTGCGGCAACCGCGCGGGCATTCAAGCCGATCTATCTGTTCTTCCTCAACAAGTGGTACTTCGACGAGCTTTATGATGCGCTGTTCGTGCGGCCTGCGTTCTGGATCGGGCGGGTTCTGTGGAAGGGTGGCGACGGGGCTATTATCGACGGCGCCATCGATGGCACCGGGGCGTCCGTGCTGGCTGGCACGCGCCGCGCTGTCGGGCTGCAAACCGGGTTTGTCTATCACTATGCTTTTGCCATGCTGATCGGGGTTGCCGCGATCATGTCGTATATGATCGTCGCTACGGGGGCCTTTAGATGATCAACCTCACCGGTGTGCCGATCCTATCGATCGTTACCTTCTTTCCGATTTTGGGTGCGCTGTTCATTGCCTGTCTCAACAAGGACGCTGCGGGGAATGCGCGCTGGGCTGCCTTGTGGGTGACGCTGCTGACCTTCGCAGCATCGCTGCTCATCTGGATTAACTTCGATACCGGCAATCCGGGCTTCCAGTTCGTCGAGACGAAAAACTGGCTCGGGGCGATGAAGTACAAGATGGGCGTCGACGGCATTTCGATGCTGTTCGTCATCCTGACGACGTTCCTGATGCCGATCTGCATTCTGGCGAGCTGGAAGTCGATCGACACCCGCGTGCGCGAATACATGATCGCGTTCCTGGTGCTCGAGAGCCTCATGATTGGCGTGTTTTGTGCGCTCGATCTGGTGCTGTTCTATCTGTTCTTCGAAGCCGGGCTGATCCCCATGTTCCTGATTATCGGGATCTGGGGCGGTAAGCGTCGCGTGTACGCGAGCTTCAAGTTCTTCCTCTACACGCTGCTCGGCTCGGTGCTGATGCTGCTGGCCATGATGGCGATGTACAACGCGGCCGGCACGACCGACATTCCGGCGCTGATGACCTATCAGTTCCCGCCTGAAATGCAGAAGTGGCTCTGGCTCGCTTTCTTTGCTTCGTTCGCGGTGAAGATGCCGATGTGGCCGGTTCATACGTGGCTGCCGGATGCGCACGTGGAAGCGCCCACGGGCGGGTCGGTTATTCTGGCGGCGATCCTGCTCAAGATGGGCGGGTATGGCTTCCTGCGGTTCTCGCTCCCGATGTTTCCGGTAGCGAGCCATGACTTCGCGCCGCTCGTGTTTATGATGTCCGTGATTGCGATCATTTACACGTCGCTCGTTGCGCTGGTTCAGGAGGACGTGAAGAAGCTGGTCGCGTACTCGTCGGTTGCGCACATGGGGTATGTGACGCTCGGGATTTTCACGTTCACGTCGCAGGGCATCGACGGGGCGATCTTCCAGATGCTGTCGCACGGCATCGTTTCGGCGGCGCTGTTTCTGTGCGTCGGCGTTGTTTATGACCGGATGCATACGCGCGAGATCGCGGCTTACGGCGGGCTTGTGGACCGCATGCCGATGTACGCGCTGTGCTTCATGGTGTTTACGATGGCCAATGTCGGTTTGCCGGGGACCAGCGGGTTTGTGGGTGAATTCCTGACGCTGCTGGGGGCATACAAGGCGAACTCGACGGTTGCGGCTTTGGCGACGCTGGGTGTGATTTTGTCGGCGGCGTATGCGTTGTGGCTTTATCGCCGGATGATCTTTGGGGTGCTGGAGAAGGCGAGCCTGAAAGACATTCTCGATCTCAACGCGCGTGAAATCGCGATCCTTGCGCCGCTAGTGCTGCTGACGATCTTCTTCGGGGTGTATCCGTCGGCGCTGCTCGATGTGACGGCGCTGTCGGTCAAGAAGCTCGTGCAGAATTATGAAATGGCCGTGAAAACGGCGGAACTCGTGGTGGGCCGTTAAGACCATGCAACTTGCAAGCCTCACACCTGCGATCCCTGAGATCATTGTCGCGCTGGGCGCGATGGTGCTGTTGATGATCGGTGCGTTTCGTCCGGCCAAGGATCCTGCCATTGCGGCGCGCGACGGGCAGATCATTGGGTGGCTTGCTATCCTCGTCATGGTGGGTGCGCTTTATTTTGTGGCAATCGTGCCGTGGTCGTCCAAGCCAATCTCGTTGTTTGATGGCGCGTTCATCGCTGATGGTTTTTCGCGCTTCATGAAGGTGCTGATCCTGATCGGGGCGATGGCTTCGATCATGCTGTCGTTCGACTATCTCAAGTCGCACAAGCTGATGCAGTTCGAGTACCCGGTGCTGGTGCTACTGTCGGTCGTTGGCATGATGATGATGGTGTCGGCGGGTGATCTCATCGCGCTGTATCTCGCAATGGAATTGCAGAGCTTGGCGCTGTACGTGCTGGCGGCGATCCGCCGGGATGACGTGAAGTCATCGGAAGCCGGGCTCAAGTATTTCGTGCTGGGCGCGCTGTCGTCGGGGATGCTGCTGTATGGCGCGTCGCTGATCTACGGGTTCACGGGATCGACGGATTTCAACGTCATTGCGCAGGTTGCGACGGCGGCGGGTGCTGCTAGCAATATCGGTCTGATTATCGGGCTCGTGTTCCTGATGGTCGGCTTGGCGTTCAAGATCGCGGCGGTGCCATTCCACATGTGGACGCCGGACGTTTACGAAGGCGCGCCGACGCCGGTGACGGCGTTCTTTGCCGCTGTGCCCAAGCTCGCCGCCATGGCGCTGCTCGTGCGCGTGCTGTCGATCGGGTTCCCCGGCGGGCAGGTCAAGTGGCAGCAGATCATCGTGTTCCTGTCGCTCGCCTCGATGATATTCGGGGCGTTCGCGGCGATTGGGCAGACCAATATCAAGCGGCTGATCGCGTATTCGTCGATTGCCAATATCGGGTTTGCGCTGGTCGGGTTGGCGGCGGCCAATGAAGAGGGCGTGCAGGGCGTGCTCGTGTATCTGGCGATCTATATGGCCATGACGCTCGGATCGTTCGCGTGCATTCTCGCGATGAAGCGGGATGGCAAAGAGGTTGAAGATATCAGCGAGCTTGCCGGGTTGGCGCAGACCAATACGAGCATGGCGGTGATCCTGGCCGCGCTCATGTTCTCGCTGGCGGGTATTCCGCCGCTGGCTGGGTTCTTTGCCAAATTCTATGTATTCCTGGCGGCTGTGAAGGCGGGGCTGTGGCCGTTGGCCGTTCTCGGTGTGCTAGCGAGCGTCGTCGGCGCGTATTACTATCTGCGCGTCGTCAAGATCATGTTCTTCGATGAAGCCAAGCCCGCGTTTGCGCGGGTTGATACCAATGTGTTCCTGGTCATGGCAGTTTCGGGGTTGTTCGTGATCCTGTTCATCGCGGCACCCAGCCCGCTGGTCGATGCGGCTATGGCTGCGGCGCGGTCGTTGAAGCTTTGAGACAGCCTGAGACAAACGTTCGCGTTCTCCATCTGACCGAGACGCCCTCGACGAATTTGGATGCGATGGCGCGCGCCATTGCTGGCGAAGTGACGCCATTCTGGGTCATGGCGGATCGCCAGACGGCGGGTAAGGGCCGGTCGGGGCGGGCATGGGAATCGCTACCGGGAAATCTGCATACGAGCGTCGCACTTCGCTTTAGCTGCGATCAAAGCCGCGCGGCGCAGTTGTCGCTGGTGGCTGGCGTTGCGGTCATTGACGCAGTGCGCGCTCTTGCAACAGATCAACCTGACGCCAATATCAATATGGTGAGGCTCAAGTGGCCAAACGATATCATGGCCGGGGATGCCAAGCTTGGCGGGATACTGATTGAGACGACTTCCGATTTTGCGCGCGGCGGGCTGGTTTGTGTCATCGGCTTTGGGCTCAATGTCGTAAGCTGTCCCGACATGGACCGGAAACTGGCACATCTCCAGCAGTTGGGGCTGGTTGTGACCGCCGAAAGGGTGCAAACCGCGCTCTCGGTGGCTTTGGCTGATGCACTTGACGTGTGGAATGAGGGATTTGGGTTTGCAACGATCCGCGCACGGTGGCTTGACGCCGGACTGGCGCAGGGCACGGGTATTGTCGTGAACGCCGGGAACGGCGTTGCGAGTGGGGTGTTTGCAGGACTTGACGACGGTGGCGCGCTGTTGATGCGCGACGCGGCGGGACGGGTTGCGAAGTTTACGTTCGGTGATGTGACGCTGAAAAGCGATTGATCCGGCAAGAGAATTTAGCCGCGAGGCGGCAGATAAGAGCGAAGGTAAGACGTGATGAATAATAAAGACGTGAAGTCCGGTTCCGCAGGGGGCCAGGACGAACTGGTATTTGTGGCGCTCGGCGGGTTGGGCGAAATCGGGATGAATGTGTATCTCTATGGCTTTGGCCCGGAGACGCAACGGCAGTGGCTGATGGTCGATTTGGGGATCACGTTTCCCGGCGAAAGTGAACCGGGCGTCGATGTCGTGCTGCCCGATCTCAAGTTTCTCTATGACAATCCCAAGTCGCTGATCGGTATCGTGCTGACGCATGCGCACGAGGACCATATCGGCGCGGTGGTCGACCTGTGGCCGAAGCTGAAAGCGCCGGTTTATGCGACGCCGTTCACGGCTGGCATGGTGCTGTCGAAAACTCAGGAGTTCGGCAACCGGATGAAGCTGCCGATCAAGCAAGTGCCGCTTGGCGGGCGCGTGCAGATCGGGCCGTTCGACATCGAGTTCGTGACCATGTCGCATTCGGTACCGGAGTCGTCGGCGCTGGCGATCCGCACGCCGCTGGGCACGGTTTTGCATACGGGCGACTGGAAGCTCGACAAGCGGCCATTCATCGGTCAGCCAGCCGATGAGACGCGGTTGCAGGAACTGGGCGCGGAAGGCGTGCTCGCCATGGTGTGCGATTCTACCAACGCGTTCCGCGAGGGGCGGTCGCCGTCGGAAGAGGAAGTGGCCCGGTCGATCATCGATATCGTCAAGCAGCAGAAACGGCGCGTGGCAATCACAACGTTTTCGTCCAACGTGGCGCGCGTCAAGGCCGTGGCGGATGCAGCCGAGGCCACCGGGCGTCAGTTGGTGGTGGCGGGGCGGTCATTGCACCGGGTGATCGATGTGGCGATCGATACGGGCTATCTGCCGAGGAATTTCAAATATCTCGATCAGGATCAGGCGCAATATCTCAACGCGCGCGATACCTGTATTCTGTGCACGGGAAGCCAGGGCGAGGCGCGGGCTGCGATCTCGCGGATTTCGCAGAACGAGCATCCGGCAATTTCGCTCGGTAAGGGCGACACGGTGATCTTTTCGTCGCGCACCATTCCGGGCAACGAGCGCCCGGTTGGCAAGATCCAGAACAACCTTGCCCATCTCGGCGTCGATGTGATTACCGACAACGAGGCGCTGGTCCATGTGACCGGGCATCCCCGTCGCGACGAACTCAAGCAGATGTATGCCTGGATCAAGCCCAAGGTTGCGATCCCAATGCATGGCGAGGCGCGCCATCTAAAGGAGCAGGGGCGTCTGGCGCGGGCGGCTGGCGTCGCCAATGTGGTTGAGCCGCTCAATGGCGATGTGGTCCTGATCGCGCCGGGGCAGCCGCGGATTGTGGATGAAATTCCGACGGGGCGGTTGTTCCGCGACGGACGGTTGATTGTGCCCGACAGCGATGGTCCGGTGCGCGAGCGCCGCAAGCTGATGCAAGTCGGCATGGCGATGGTCGCGATCACGCTGACGCCGCGTGGCGATATTCTGGGCTACCCGCAGGTGGCGCTCGATGGGGTGCCGCAGGAGACCGATCGGGGCGAGGCGATGTACGATGTGGCGCTGGACGCCGTCGAGGGCACGCTGAAGAGCATTCCGCAGGCGCGGCGCAAGGATCCCGAAATGGTGCGTGAGGCGGTGCGCCGGGCTGTGCGCGGGGCTATCTCGGAAGCCTGGGGCAAGAAGCCGATTGTCAAAGTGTTGATCAATGTGGTCGAAGGGAAATAGCGGAGTGCGGGGCGCGTCGTTCGCTTCGCGATAAGGGCTGCCGCCCTTAACCCGCTCGTCGATGCTGGCATCGCGGGGCGATGAGGGGTGACCCCTCGAACTCCCCTCTTTTTGAGCCTTAAGATAAGAACGATAGGGACCTTAAAATGATCGGACGCCTCAATCACGTTGCTATCGCCGTCAAGGATATTCAGGCTGCGAGTGCGAAGTACAAGGATGTGCTAGGCGCGCAGGTGGACGCGCCGTTTGCGCAGCCCGAGCATGGCGTCACGGTCGTGTTCATTAACCTGCCGAACACTAAGATCGAATTGCTGGAGCCGCTGGGTGAGGGCTCGCCGATTGCCAAGTTTCTGGAAAAGAACCCCGACGGCGGCATTCATCACCTCTGTTACGAGGTCGAGGACATTCTGGCGGCGCGCGATCAATTGAAGGCGGGCGGTGCGCGGGTTCTGGGCGATGGGACGCCGAAGATCGGTGCGCATGGCAAGCCGGTGCTGTTCCTGCATCCGAAGGATTTCAACGGCACCCTGGTCGAGCTTGAGCAGGTATGAAACTCTCTTGCTGTCCCTACCGAACTGAAGATGTTCGATAGGGGAATCCGGCGCTCGCGCCGGTCCGCATTCGCGGACACGCCCCGCGTCTAAGGTGGTCGTGGTTTGGTTTTTCCGCGGGGCGGTTATGAAACTCTCGTTTGCCATCGTTGTTTATGTCTGCATCTGGTTCATGACGCTGTTTGCGGTGCTGCCGTTTGGGGTGCGGACGCAAGACGAGGCGGGGGATGTGGTGCCCGGCACGCCGGGAAGCGCGCCAGCTAACATGCGGTTGTGGCGGGTTCTGGCGATCAATTCCCTGGTGGCGGCGGTGGCTTTTGGCGTGTTTTACGTGGGCTATACGCAAGGTTGGCTGACGGCGCATGAGGTTGCGGCGCCAAAACTCAACTAGTCCGGCTGTCCCAGATGTTTTGCACCCTGAAATCGTGTGGCAGAGGAGCCACGGGTTTGCGATGGGAATCGTGTCCGGGGCTCGAAACCAGCGCACTCGCGGCTTTGCCCTGCTAAGGTGCGCAAAGTCTGTGGGGGTGCGCGTGAGGCGTTTTCGTAACATTTGGGCTTTGGTTATCGCGTTTGCGATGTTGGTGGGGGCGGGTACGCCCGCGCCGGCTGCTGAGCTGAGGATTTCACTTACCGAATTGGCCCGCATCTTGGCCGCGACGCTGGGAGATGCAACGTTGCGGCTGCATAACGTGCCCGGCGGGACGTTTAATTTCACCCCAGGATCATCGTTGAAACTGGGCTCGACTTCGGTGCCGATCCCGATTCCGGCTCGCTCGTTTGTCGTCGGCGGTACGACTTACGCTTTTTATGTCAACGATCTGAATTCGAAGAAGATTGCAATTTCGGCTGTCCCCGGTGCCTTGCGGTTTACGATCACGTTCGACGATACCGGGCCTGAGGTGGTCGGGCGTTGTTTGTCAGGTTTCTGCGTGTCGGATTCGTCGTTGCCCGAGATCGAGTGGAACGCGCCGATGGTCACGTTCGATCTGGTGCCCGTGTCCGTGGGCGGCAATCTTTCGCTGGTTGCAAAGCGGGTCGATGTCAGCGGGACGTTTGCGCCGGACTGCAACGCGGCGACCGGAATTTTCTCAGGCTCGCTTTGCAAAATCGTATTGCCTCAAGCCCGCAAAGCGACCGCCAATCTCAAGACGGATTTAAACGCCGCCTTGATGACGCAACTCAATGCGCCAGAATTGCAGGCGAAATTGGCTTCGGCATTGGGCGGGGTTTTCAAGTTCGGACCCGCCGGTCAGGTGACGTTCTCTAAGGTCGCGGTGGATTCAGACAACGTGACAATGACATTCTGCCTCGTGTGCCAGACGCAGTAGTTTTGCGGGCTGACTATTGGCGCCGTCACGCTCGCACTGGTTGCGGAGGAGCAGGGCAATGTGGACACACAGGCGCTGTACAAGCAGACGGCCTCTTGCTGCTGAAATATTCGTCGAGCGGGCGTTCGGAGTGGTTCGGTATTTGGTGAACCTGCCGGGTTTGCGTGCCAGCGCTGCTAATCCGAGAAAACGTCGGGTGGAGTGTTGGAGCCGAGGTCGACGATGAAGCTATAGCCGTGCCGGACAAAGCCGAGTTTGTCGTAGAACTCGTGGGCACGTTCACGCCGGACGTTAGATGAAAGCGCGAGTTTATAGCATCCCTGTGTGCGGGACTCGGCCATAGCGTGGTGCATCATCAGTCTGCCCAGACCTTGGCCTTGCTGGGATGCCGAGACTGCAACGTGTTCCACGATCGAGAGCGGTGCGCCTGCATGGGCGATGTTGTCCATGATCAGCAGGGCGTATGAGGCGGTTATTTGCGCATCTGCGTTGGTGACGACGAAGTGCTGGTAATAGGGGTATGCAGCCGTGCGCCGGAACAGGTCGCGGGCTATTGCAGGGGCCAAGCGGACACCGTCATCAAGGCCGGTTTGCGCGTAGAGATCGAGGATCGCTGGAACATCGTCTTGGGTCGCCGGGCGGATGGTGGAGGACGGAACGGTCGTCATCGCGTTGCTCTTGGTCATGGGAAGTTGCGAAATTCTAACAGGTCTTGAGGGGCGAACTAATTGAAGCGGTTTATCGCGTTATCGACGTGGTGCGGGGTTGAGTAAGGGTGTGGGAGCTGCACGATAGCGGTGGACCGTGGTGTGCCTGCGACCAGGGTCGGCTTGCGCGGATGAGAGGTTGTGGGTAAGCCCGTGGGCAAAGCATTGTGCACCGCTTCATCGTACCCGAGAGCCCTATGTATCTTTCCTGTGACTTCATGCCCGTGCTGCGCGATCCGCTGAAAGAGGCGGGCATTGTGGCCCATCAGTTGATGCTGGGAGGGGTTGATGAGTAAGCGCGCGCTTACGGTTACGCGGGAAGCAAACTTCCCCGATTGGTATCAGGCGGTCGTCCGTGATGGCGACATGGCGGAGACCAGCCCTGTTCGCGGCTGCATGATCATCAAGCCCTGGGGATGGGGCGTGTGGGAGCGGATTCAGGCCGATCTCGATGCCCGTATCAAGGATACCGGGCATGAGAACTGCTATTTTCCGCTGTTCATCCCGCTGAGCTTCATTGCCAAGGAAGCGGAGCACGTCGAGGGGTTTGCCAAGGAGATGGCGGTCGTCACACACCATCGCCTGATGAATCAGGGCGGCAAGCTGGTAGTCGATCCGGCAGCGAAGCTTGAAGAGCCGCTGATTGTGCGGCCGACGTCGGAAACGATCATCGGCGATGCCTTCCAGCGCTGGATCAAGAGCTATCGCGATCTGCCGCTGCTTATCAATCAGTGGGCCAACGTGGTCCGCTGGGAAATGCGGACACGCCTGTTCCTGAGAACGGCCGAGTTTCTGTGGCAGGAAGGACATACGGCGCACGCCGACCGCGACGACGCAATGGCCGAGACGCTGAAGATGCTCGAAGTCTATCGCGAGTTTGCTGAAGACGTGCTGGCCATGCCGGTGGTGGTTGGCGAGAAACCCGCCAACGAGCGTTTTCCCGGCGCCGACAACACATATTCGATCGAAGCGATGATGCAGGACGGCAAGGCACTTCAGGCTGGCACGTCGCATTATCTTGGTACGCATTTCGCCAAAGCTCAGAGCATTCAGTTCCAGAATGCGCAGGGTCAGCTTGAATTCTGCCACACGACGAGCTGGGGTGTGTCTACGCGTCTGATCGGTGGTCTCATCATGACCCACGGTGACGACGATGGCTTGCGTGTGCCGCCGAAGGTCGCTCCGCGCCAGGTAGTCATCGTGCCGATGCTGCGCGAGAAGCCTGAGGATGCGGCGCTGCTTGAGTACTGCCAGGGCATTGAAAAGCAGCTCAAGGCTGCCGGGATCCGGGTGCTGGTCGATGCCAAGCCGATCAAATCGGCGGAGAAGCGCTGGAACTGGGTACGCCGGGGTGCGCCGCTGATCGTCGAAGTCGGCGGGCGCGATGCTGCCGCGGGGAATGTCACGTTCATGCGCCGCGATGCGCTGCGCGATGGCGACAAGGTGGTGATGCATACCAAGTCGCGTGAGGCGTTCGTCTCCGAAGCGCAGACGATGCTGGATGAGATCCAGGCACGCCTTTATGCAGAGGCCAAGGCCCGTCTCGACGGGAATATCATCAAGACCATCAAGACCTTCGACGAGCTGGAGGCCTATTTCGGTACGCCCAAGGGCGACGACGAGGGCGGCTTTAAAGGGTGGGCGCTGGTTTCCTGGTCGCGACCGGAGGGTGCGGCGCTTGAGGCGATAGCCGACAAGCTGAAGGTGCTGAAGCTTACGATCCGCAACGCCCCGCTGGCTCAAGAGCCCGCTAGCGGGACCTGCCTGTTCACGGGGCAGCCGGCGAGGGAGCAGGTTCTGATTGCCCGCGCGTATTGAGCCGCAGTGTCGCGGCGCCGGTCAGCCTTGACCTTGCCGCATCTGTCTGAAAAGGGAAGCGTAATGGCCAGGGGGCTGCGGGAGATATCATGACAGTATCGAGCCTAGCCGATGCGGCCCGGAAGCCGGGCGAGACCTTGGCTGCGACCGGTGTGACGCCTGCGTTTGCGCCCTTCGAGTGGATGATAGCGAAGCGGTATCTGCGGGCGCGGAGGAAGGAAGGTTTCATCTCGGTGATCGCGGGGTTTTCGTTCCTGGGCATCATGCTTGGGGTGGCGACGCTGATCATCGTGATGGCGGTGATGAACGGGTTCCGGTCGGATCTGTTTTCGAAGATCCTGGGGCTAAATGGCCATGTGATCGTGGCGAAGGTTTCCGACGAGTTCACGGACTACAACGACATTGCCGCCAAGGTTGCGAAGGTTCCGGGCGTCAAGCATGTCATGCCGCTGATCGAGGCGCAGGTGCTGGCGTCGTCGCCCGTGCAAGGGCTCGGCGCGCTGGTGCGTGGGGTGCCTGAGAGCGGGCTCAAGTCGTTACCGCTGGTGGCGGGCGGGGTGCGGTATGGCACGCTCGACGGGTTTGACCAGCAGCAGGGCGTAGCGGTCGGGATCCGGCTTGCGAATGCGCTGGGGTTGCGGCTCGGCGATAACATTACGCTGATTTCGCCGCGCGGGGCCACGACGCCGTTTGGGGTTTCGCCGCGCACGAAGCCGTACGTGATCACGGCGATCTTTGAGTTGGGTATGTCGGAGTACGACAAGACGATCATCTTCATGCCATTGGCTGAGGCGCAGAAGTTCTTTTCGCGCGGCGAGGTGGCCGACGTGCTGGAACTCGTGGTGGAGAACCCGGCGAACGTCGAGAGTTATGCGCCGGCCATTAAGGAAGCGGCCGGTGCGACGGTGCAGCTTTCGGACTGGAAGCAGCGCAACGAGACGTTTTTCCGGGTGCTGGAAGTCGAACGCAGCGTGATGTTCATTATTCTGTCGCTGATCATTGTCGTGGCGGCGCTCAATATCATTTCGGGCATCATGATGCTGGTGAAGGACAAGGGGCGCGATATCGCCGTGCTGCGGACGATGGGGGCGACGAGCGGCTCGATGATGCGGGTGTTTCTGATTACGGGAGCGTCGATCGGGGTGGTTGGGACGCTGGCCGGGTTCGTGCTCGGCATCATTTTTTGCTGGAACATCGAAGCTATCAGGCAGTTCGTGCAGATGGTGTCGGGGCGGACGGTGTTTGATCCCAACGTTTATTATCTGACGCGGATGCCGGTTTCGATCGATCCATGGGAGACGGCCAGTATCGTTTTGATGGCGCTGGTGATCTCGGTGCTGGCGACGCTGTATCCGTCGTGGCGGGCAGCCAAGCTCGATCCGGTCGAAGCACTGCGGTACGAGTGAGCATGACCGGTATGGACTCCAACGGGAAAGCAGCAGCCGTGCCGGTATTGCAACTTGAGAATTTGCGGCGGACGTTCAAGCAGGGCTCGCGGGAGCTTCATGTGCTGGCGGGTGCGAGCGCGGTGCTTCGGCCGGGCGAGGCGGTCGCTTTGGTCGGGCCTTCGGGGGCTGGTAAGTCGACGCTGTTGCACATCGCGGGGCTGCTTGAGACGCCCGATAGCGGGCGGGTCGTCGTCAACGGGCGGGATTGCTCGGGGATGGCGGATGGTCCGCGGACGGCAATCCGGCGGACGGATATGGGTTTCGTGTATCAGTTCCATCAGTTGCTGCCGGAGTTTTCGGCGCTTGAGAATGTGGTGCTGCCGCAGTTGATCTTGGGGCGGTCGCAGAAGGTGGCAGAGGACCGGGCACGGGATCTGCTGTCGGCGTTGGGGCTCGCTGAGCGGTTGACGCACCGGCCGGCGGAGTTGTCGGGCGGCGAGCAGCAGAGGACGGCTATCTGCCGGGCGCTGGCGAATAATCCGCGGTTGATCCTGGCTGACGAGCCGACGGGCAACCTTGATCCCAAGACCGCTGAGCATGTGTTTCACGAGCTCATGTCGCTCATACGGACGACGGGGGTTGCGGCGCTGATCGCGACGCATAATCTCGATCTGGCGGCGCGTATGGATCGTATCCTGACCCTAGAGAACGGGTTGCTTGTCGAGACGACGGGTAAGGTCCTGGTCAATGGGATGCGGCATTAGCTTTTTGAAAGATCGCTTATGAAACGGCTGCTTGCGGCGATCTTGGGGTTTGGGGTGTTTGCGGTATTTGCTGCTTCTGGCATCGCGCAGGACCGCGTGCCGGGCGATACGATCCGCGACAGGATCCGGGACCGGATGGAGCAGCGGCGGCTGGAGCGGGTGCCGCAACTTGGCGGGGCGGCGAAGGTGCCGGGGGCCGCGCCCGGCTATGAGAGCATCGTGATTGCGGGTAAACCGCGCACGTTCATGCGCTATACGCCGAACCGGGTGCTGGGCAAAAAGGCGCCGGTGGTGTTTGCGCTGCATGGCGCCAAAGGGACGGCGGATAAGCTGCAGGGGTACCTGGGGCTCAACGAGGTTGCCGATCGCGAGGGGTTCGTTGTCGTTTATCCGCAGGGCGAGAAGAACCGCTGGAACGATGGACGGGCGGCGGACAAGACGGGTGGCGGCGAAGCGTCGAGCGCCAACGATTTCGAGTTTTTGAACGGGCTTGCGGATGCGCTGATTGTGCAGGGCGTGGCTGATCCCAACCGGATTTATATGCTCGGGGTTTCGAATGGCGGGTTCATGGCGTTCAATGCCGCTTGCAATGATGCCTCGCGGTTTGCGGCATATGTGAGCGTGATCGCGAGTATGCCGGTTGATGCGATCGCCAAGTGCAAGCCATCGCGGGCGGTGCCGCTGATGATGATCAACGGGACGGCGGACGAACTGATCCGGTTTGACGGTGCGACGGGAAAGTTCGGTATCAACGGCAATGCGCCGCCGATGGAGGTGGCCAAACATTTCGCAGGTCTTTCGGGCTGCAAAAGTGTGAGTGCGATAGCTTTGCCGGATGCCGATCCCAAGGACGGAACGCGGGTGTCGCTGTCCAGCTGGAGCGGGTGTATGCCCGGCAGCGCCGTCGAGTTCTATGTGGTTGATGGCGGCGGACATCAGGCCCCGGCGCGGGGGAAAGTGACAGGCGGGTTTGTGCTGGAGATGTTTTTGGGCACGCGCAGCCACGACATCGATACCGCCGAAGCGGCTTGGGTGTTCTTCAAGGGCGTTGGGCGGTAACGCTACGTCTTTCCTGGCGTTGGTTTTGCAAAGTCCGTTGTAGCCGCGGTGCCGTTGGGGTGCGCTGCTCATCAATGAAAGCCGTGCAGGACTTTGGGTTCTGCGCTGAGCTGCTTGGCATTGTCAGGTGGAGGGCCGAGGCTTGCTCACCAAGGCGTTGGGGTGAGCGAACCGGTGCCGGGGCTTTGTCACCCAAAGGATGTTTTGGGACCAAGGTCTGAATGGAGTTGCTCTAACGTCTGAGAGGGCGACGCACCTGATGCCCCCCGTGTTGCAGCCCGTAGGTCCCTACTTCTGGGCATCGATCGCGACTAGCTTTCAACACAAGCTGTGGCCGGGGGCATTGCAACGAAAACGTTCCAACCCGGACTGCGCAGGCCGAATTTACCAAGTCGATCGAGGGCATTCAGCCATGCCTGCGAACTTGGAACTTCATTTTTTAAAAGTCGACGGAGGTCGCCATGTCTACTAAGCGGAACTCTAATTCGTCAGTTGATACTCGCAAGTCATTGCTTCTGCGCTCCAGTGGGGCGGCGATAGCGGTGGTTGCTGTTGCGTGCTTTGCCGGCATGGGGGCGACAGCCTTGTATGCTAAGGGCGGGACAGCCAAGCCGCCGACCGGCGGTGGTGCCGCGATCCCGCAAGTCGTCATCCTGCCACCCGCCGGACCGCAACTGACTCCGTCGGCCTCGACGGCCAACGGTTTCAGCATCACCGGCTTCATACAGAATGCGACGGTTCAGGGCGATTGCACTGCCGCCGCCGAAGCAGGCGGGACGGCGACGGTCAATGGTCTGGTCATTACCATTCCGACCAACATGATCGTTCAATTCCCGGCCAACACGCTGACTTGGCGAGATACCATTTGCCCGACGCAGGCTGGGGTCTCGCCGCTCGGTCTTATTATTACTCCCCCTGCG
>JANLYB010000161.1:0-5932 GCA_031365425.1 Hyphomicrobiaceae bacterium | reverse complement strand
CTCGCGGCTCCACCCACTGTTTTCCCGGACAAGTGCGCCTCCTTGCGCACGCAGATCCGGGATCCTTATAGCTCTCAAGCGGGTGAAGACCCCGGATCGGATTGCCTCGCTGCGCTCGCCAACCCGTCCGGGGACGCAGTGTGGGGATATGACTGGCCATGGTCTTACCCCGCATGAGAGTTATAAGGATCCGGGATCTGCGTGCGCAAGGAGGCGCACTTGTCCGGGAAAACAGTGGGTGGAGCCGCGAGCCGCAGGTCAATCGTCGTCGTCCTGTGGTTTGCGGGTGGTGGGATTGAGTTTGGCTTGGCGGGCTTTGTAGCCGTCGATGGCACCGGTCAGGCCAAACGCTGCGGCTTCGGGGCCGAGCTGGTCGGCGAGGACGCGGCGCTTGACGGGTTCGACCATGCCGGGTGTTAAGTCCATCAACTGGAACGGGCCGTAGGAGACGCGGATCAGGCGGTTCACTTCGAGCGCGAGTGAGCCGAGGATGCGGCGGACTTCGCGGTTTTTGCCTTCGCGCAGGCCGATGGTGAGCCACATGTTGCCGGCCTGGACGCTGTCGAGGTGGGCCTCGATGCCGCCATAGCGGACGCCTTCGATGGTGACGCCGTCCTTCAGCGCGTCGAGGTCGGACTGGCTGACGCGGCCATAGGCGCGGACGCGGTAGCGGCGGAGCCAGCCGGTAGCGGGAAGTTCGAGGTGGCGGGCGAGTTCGCCGTCGTTGGTGAGGAGGAGCAGGCCTTCGGTGTTGAAGTCGAGGCGGCCGATGGAGACGACGCGGGGCATATCGGGAGGCAGCGCGTCGAAAACTGTCGGGCGGCCTTCCGGATCGGAATGGGTGGTGACGAGGCCGCGCGGCTTGTAATAGCGCCAGATCTGGGCGGGTTCGGCGGCGGGCAAGGGCTGGCCGTCCACGACGATTTTGTCGGTGGGGCCGACTTCGATGGCCGGCGTGTTGAGGATGCGTCCGTTTACGGCGACGCGGCCTTCGGCGATCCAGCGTTCCGCGTCGCGGCGCGAGCACAGGCCGGAGCGGGCCATGGCTTTGGCAATCCTCATGGGTTCGGACGGGCTGCCCGAGGTGTCGCTCGAAGCGGGTGCGCGGCCCGGCATAGGCTTGACCTTGAAGCCGCGTTCGCCCGACGGCGTTGGGGCGGATCTGGGTGCGGGATTGCGCGTGCGGTCGTGTTCTGGCCGGTCGCGCGTGCGTTGTTCGGGGCGGCGGCCTTCGCTGCGGTTGTGGGTATGGGAGGGTGCGGCACGCTCGGAGCGGTCGCGTTCACGCTGGCGGCTATCGCCTTGGGCGCGCTGACGGGTGTCGCCGAAGTTGGGGTGGGTTGGCCGTTGTTCGCTGCGCTCTCGTTGCGTAGTTTCGCTGCGCTCAGGGCGTGGCCCATCGTTGCGACCGGGTCGTTCGCGGCGGGTGTCGTCGTTACGTTCGCGATAGGGGCGAGCCTGATGATCGCGTTCGGTGCGGTCGCGTTCGGGTGGCGCGTTGCGGTCGAGGCGGACGCGTTTGAAGCGGCTGGGCTTGCCGGCTTCGGCATCGCGTGGACCCGCTTCGAAGGTGCGCTTGCTGCCCTCGAACCGTTTGCCGCCTTCGGCGCGGCCAGGACGACCTTCAAATGAGCGTTTGCCGCCATCTTCGGTGCGCTGGCCGGCGAAGCTGCGTTTGCTGCCATTGAAGCGGGCGCCGCTAGCGGGCCGGGCGTCGCGTTCGGGCCGGTCCGATTGGCCGGATGATCCCGAGTCAGGGCTGCGCTTGCCGCCGGGACGGGCGGAGGGCGGGCGCAAACCAGCGGTTGCCTTTTTGATGAGACTCTGGCTGTAAGCGCCGGGTTTGCCGGGTTTTTGGCCTGCGCGGAATGGCTTTTTGCCGGGAGGGCGGGGCCCCCCTGTTGGTTTGCTCATGGACTCTATTCAGTATTTTGGGATCATATGGATCCGCATTGGATTGAGCAGGATTTTCACCCAAAACCGCAAGTACACTTTTGGGAAATCCTGCTTCGTATGGAATCACCCTTATGACACTGGTCAAGCCTCCCGGCCACATGGACTTGGCGTTGGCGCAAGCTGCGGCTGCTGCGGCGCGCGGGGAAGTACCGGTGGGGGCGGTGCTGGCCGATGGTGACGGACGGGTTGTCTGCGAGGCTGGTAACCGGACGCGGGAGCTGTCCGACCCGACGGCACATGCGGAAATTCTGGTTATTCGTGAGGCTTGCCAGCGGTTTGGGACCGAGCGGCTCAACGGGTTCGATCTTTATGTGACGCTGGAACCGTGCCCGATGTGTGCGGCGGCGATCTCGTTTGCGCGGGTGCGGCGGCTGTATTACGGGGCGAGCGACCCCAAGAGCGGCGGTGTGGCGCATGGGGCGCGGGTGTTCAATCAGCCGACCTGTCATCATGCGCCGGAAGTTTACGACGGGATGGGCGAGGAACAGGCGGCGGAGTTGCTGCGGGCGTTTTTTGCCGAGCGGCGTGGGTAGTGACCGGTCGCGGCTGCTTATCGCTCGCACATGCCCATGGCATGCTTGCGCTCCTAACCCCTAATCCCTCCCCGCGTCGATGCAGAGCATCGCTTCGCGATGACGGGGAGGGGAATAAGCGCGGTTATCGCTTACCGTGGCCGAAGTTGCCTCCACCACCGCCGCCACCGATGTGGACTTGGACGTTCGAGGCCTTGGTTGTTGAGACCTTGGGCGTTACGTTTGACGTGGATTTGCTGCGGAATGGTTTGTCTTGGGTGGACGAGCTTTTGCGTTTGACGACGGGGGTATCGTTGCCGCTGTCGCGTTTCGTGTGTTTACGGACGTGCTCCTCGGTCTTATGGACCTTGATTTTTGGCGTGTCGTTGACGTGATCGCGCGGCGGCCGGTGCTTGGCCGGTTTATCGCCTTTCAAGATGACAGGCGGTTTGTCTTTCAAAATCACAGGCGGTTTGCCGTCTGTAGGCGGTTTGGTGCCGTTATTGCCGGTGTTTCCGCCGTCGCCATGAGTTGGGGGATAGTGCGGATGACGGGGATGGCGCGGGAAGCGGCCGATGATGATGTCGTCGGTCGTGTACCACGGATCGGGGTCGAACGAGGGCGCGGACGGGACGAACGGGAAGGCGGTTTCGATGGGGGTCGATTTGTGGCCAGGGAGGGCTGCCCATTTGACGGGCGCACCGACGTTCCATTTCTTGGGCGCGTCCGGCGGGCTTCCTGCCTTGCGGTCTTCGACGATGCGTATGAATTTGCCGGGTTCGTCGAGGATGCGGCAATTGCCGTCGTCCGTGCAGGCTTCGATCGCGCCTTCGATGAGGAGGAGCCAGACGGCGCCGTCTGGCTTGATGTAGACGTCGAAAATCGTACCGCGCACCGAGATCGAGGCCGACGGGGTCTTGATCTGGTAGGTCGGTTTGGCGGCGATGCCGGTGATAAAGCGGAACGTGCCCTTCATCAGGTTGACGATGATGGAGCCGTTGGTTTTTTCCGGGTCGTAGACGAATTTGTCGAGCGTCATGCGCGAGCCGGGGCCGAGGGCGAGTTTGGTGTCGTCCTTGAATTTCAATTCGCCCAGGCTGTCTTCGCCGACTTCGATGATTTCTTCCTGGCGGACGGGGTCGTCTTTGGCGAGCTTGCGACGGTCGGTTTCATAGGCGGCGGTGACGTCGTTTTTGATCGCGATGGCCGCGCCGATGGGGTCGCCGGGGGCTGCCTGCGCCGGGGCCAAGACGGGGGCTGTCAAGCAAAGGGTTAAGGCCAATATGGGTAAACGCATAATATGCTCCGTTGGCTTCGGATTGGTTTGAGCGCGCCGAAGCTTAAAATGTAACCGATTATGCGCTCAGGCAGGGGCGGGTTGTCCAGTCTGCATTGACAATAAGATCAATAAGTTGATGAGGACGGTATAGGGTCAGCTTTGGGCGTTAGGTTTTCGTGGCCGATGGAAACATGCTGCCTCGTTTTTGGGCTGTTCCGTGGGGTACAGTTGCTGAAAAATGGCGTATCACTGGCGGCAGATTTTTCAGTTTTAAGTAGCGCGGTTGGCCGATGACATCAGTTGATACGCTTGTTTCCCATCTTGGTAAGACGCGGATGTTTGCTTCGCTACCGGCGAGCGACCTCGCGGCGATTGCGCAGGGGATGCGTCCGGTTGAGTTTGGCGCGGGACAGGTGATTTTTCAGCGCGGCGATCCGGGCAAGGAGCTTTTTCTCGTCGTCGAGGGGCGGGTGCGGCTGTCGATATTGTCGGTCGACGGGCGCGAATTGTCGTTTGCGCATGCAACTGCGGGCGAGGTGTTCGGCGAGATTGCGACGCTCGATGGCGCGCAACGCAGCGCGGATGCGACGGCAGTGACAAAGGTTTCGGCGATGACGCTGTCACAGGCAGTGTTGAACCGGCTGATGGAGGGCAATCCTGCTGTGGCGCGCGCGGTGATCGCGTTCCTGTGCGCTCGGATCCGGGAGACGGATCAGCAGTTGGAGGCGATTGCGCTGCATCCGATCGAAGTGCGGCTGGCGCGGTTGTTCCTGTCGGCGGTGCGGTTGCAGGCGGGTGCGCCGAAGACTGGAAAAGTCGCCCTGGCGCTGGGGATGTCGCAAAGTGAGCTTGGGCTGCTGATCGGGGCGAGCCGGCCGAAGGTGAATGGCGCTTTGGCGATGCTGGAGGATAATGGGGCGATCAGCCGGGATGACAAGGGGATCGTTTGCGATCTTCAGCGGCTGGGCGAGGTTGCCGGGTATGAATAGGGGAGGGGCCTCTTGGCTCAGGTGTGCCCTGCCGCTCGTCTTACCCCCACCCCTAACCCCTCCCCGTAAGGGGGAGGGGAACTAAGGGGCCTTCGGCGCTCGGCTGCACCTCGCTGGTCCGGGATGACAAGTTAGGGCTTCTTCGCGGGGGTCTCGGCGGGGAGGGTGTGGGCGTTCATCACCCGGTCGAGTTGGCGTTTGAAGGTTTCTTTGGCGGGTTGGGCGGCTTTGATGATGTCGCGGAATTTGTGGATGTCGAGGATGCCGAAGTGGGCGACCGGCATGTCGACATAGAGGTCGGGCTGGCTGTGTCTCAGCTTTTCCCGGACGATGGTGTGCTGGAGGATTTGCGTCGCGGTGACGAGCGCTTCCATGGCGGTCGGGTGCTTGCGTTCGTCGGGCACCACGCCTGCGCCACTGACGTCGATGGCAATGGTGATGTCGGCTTGGCCTTCGATCAGGTCGAAGGGCAGCGGATTGACGAGGCCGCCGTCGAGCAACAGGCGACCTTCGTGGGCGATCGGCGTGAACAGGGCTGGCAGCGCCATGGAGGCGGCGACGGCGGTGACGAGGGGACCGCTTTCGAACACGACGGCTTGATAGCCGTGGATGTCGGTTGTGACGATTTTCAGCGGGATTTTGAGATCGGCGAAGTCGCGGGCGACGCGCGAGGGCATCACGAGATCGAGCAGGACTTCGGGGCGCAGGACGGCGGATTTGAGCTGGATCAGGCTCATGATCCGGTGCATGGGCAGCGCGCGGGCGGTGAAAATCTGGCGGATCAGATCGAAGCGCTGGCGCAGGATCATTTCGGTATGGGCGGCGATGTGGCGGCCGGGGATGCCGGAAGCATAGGCCGCGCCGATGATCGCGCCGATGGAGGTTCCCGCGATCAGTTTGGGGTGGATGCCGAGTTCATCGATGGCTTCCAGCATCGGGATGTGGGCGATGCCGCGTGCGCCGCCGCCGCCGAGCGCGAGCGCGATGGAGGGGGATGAGGCGCGGGTGGTGGCGCCGCGCGGTTTGGGGCTGTGGGTGTCGTGCATGGGGCCGAGCTTAGCCCGGGGGGAGGGGGATGGCGAGGGGGTGTTGTTTTCAGTTTGCTCGTTCAACGTCGTACACCGTGAAATTGAATCGATCGGGATAAATCGGTGTCGTTTTCGTGTGCTCGCGAAGTTTGATCAGCCAGTCCGGCG
>JANLYB010000301.1:0-16834 GCA_031365425.1 Hyphomicrobiaceae bacterium | reverse complement strand
GTAGCGAAAGCCGCCGGCGGATCGGCGAAATTTTGGCCACGATCCGCCTGGAGCCATACCGGAGGAAACTTGCGGGAGCTCTCTCGCACGGCCAAAAGCAATGGCTTGAGATCGGTATGTTACTCGGACAGGATCCAAAGCTGTTGCTGGTTGACGAACCAGTGGCTGGGATGACCGACGCCGAAACCGCGCAGACGGCAGAGCTGCTCAAGACAATCGCCAAGACCCATTCGGTCGTCGTAATCGAGCACGACATGGATTTCATCCGCGCGCTCGGCGTTCGCGTCACCGTTTTGCACGAAGGCTCTGTCTTGGCCGAAGGCCCGCTTGATCAGGTCAGCGCCAACGAACGCGTCATTGAAGTCTACCTTGGCCGCTAACCCAGGAGTGCACGCGTGACGCTCGCCGTCGACAATATCGATGTCTTTTACGGTGCGGCTCAAGCGCTTCGCGGCGTATCGCTTCTGGCGATGCCGGGCGAGGTCACGTGCGTGCTTGGCCGCAACGGCGTCGGCAAAACTACGCTTTTGAAAGCAATTGCCGGGCAGCAAAAAATCGCCAACGGTAAGATCACCTGGGAAGGTCAGGACATTTCGGCCATGCCACCTTACAAGCGGGCCGCGGCCGGCATCGCGGTGGTGCCCCAGGGGCGCGAGATCTTTCCACTCTTGACTGTCGAAGAAAATCTCAAGACCGGCTTCGCTCCGCTGCCGCGCAGTCAGCAGACCTTTCCGAAAGAAATCTTTGACCTGTTTCCGATCCTCAAAACCATGATGCACCGGCGCGGCGGCGATCTGTCGGGTGGACAGCAGCAACAGCTTGCCATCGCCCGCGCTATCGTCATGCGGCCCCGTTTGCTGATCCTCGACGAACCGACAGAGGGTATTCAGCCTTCCATTATCAAAGATATCGGCCGGGCCATCTCATTCCTGCGCGAGAAAGGCGATATGGCGATTGTCCTGGTCGAACAATATTTCGACTTCGCCCGCGATTTGGGCAATTCCTTCGCTGTGCTGGAGCGCGGGAGCGTCGTAATGTCGGGCAATCGCACTCAACTCCAGGCACCCGATGTCCGCCAGCGTCTCACCGTATGATCAAGCCCGCGACGCGACACCTATTCCCCTCAGCGCGCGGGCCAGCAGCCGGGTCCGGGTCGAATTGGCGCGTGTGGCAGCCTCGACGCAGGCCGCCTCGCTGTTTGAAACCGGCGGCTTGCGGTTACGTTTTCCGAATGCGGACGGGGCCTGTGAAGGCGTCCTGATCAACACCGGCGGTGGCATAGCAGGTGGCGACCGCGTCGCGATTGTCTGTGATGTCGGCCCAAACGCCAGCGCAACGGTGACCACCCAATCGGCTGAAAAGATCTACCGGGCTGAAACGTCACCAGCCGAGATCAGCGTCGCTTTGCAATTGGCTCCAAAGTCGAAATTCGTTTGGCTGCCCCAGGAGACGATCTTGTTTGACGGCGCACGGCTGAGCCGTACCTTCGATGTTTCGATGACGGCTGATGCCTCGCTGACAGTGCTTGAATCTGTCGTGTTTGGCAGGATCGCACGCGCTGAACGTCTCGGCGGCGGACTGTTGCGTGACCGTTGGCGCATCCGCCGCGCCGGCCGTTTGATCTTTGCCGAAGACATCCGGCTCGAGGGTCCCATTGCCGATCTGCTCGATCAGCCTGCATGTGGCGGCGGCGCCCGCGCAATCGCAACGTTGCTGCACATCTCGCCCAAGGCCGAAACACGGCTGATCGGACTGCGCAGGGTTCTCACCAAAGCGCACAGCACATGCGGGGCGAGTGCGTACAACGGGTTGCTGATTGCCCGGTTTGCGTGCGCAGACGCGGCTCAACTGCGGCGCGATGTCGCGCGCGCCGCTGAATTCATCTTGCGCGGGGCCTTGCCTCGCGTCTGGTCTTGTTAAAGGGGGTCTAATGCATCTGACACCACGGGAAAAAGACAAACTGCTGATCGCGATGGCCGCCATCGTAGCCCGCAATCGCTTGGCGCGTGGCGTCAAGCTCAACGTTCCCGAAGCCGTCGCGCTGATCTCCGACTTCGTCGTCGAAGGCGCACGTGATGGGTGCTCCGTCGCCGAACTGATGGAGGCGGGCGGTCATGTGCTCAGCGCTGATCAGGTGATGGACGGCGTCTCCAGCATGATCGCCGACGTCCAGGTCGAGGCTACGTTTCCCGACGGCACTAAGCTGGTGACGGTCCACAATCCGATCCGCGGTGGAAGCGGCAAGGCCGGTATCATTCCTGGCGAGATCATCACCGCTCCCGGCGACATCACGTTGAACAAGGGTATTGCCAGCATCACGATAACCGTCGCCAATACCGGCGACCGGCCCATCCAAGTCGGCAGCCACTATCATTTCTTTGAAACCAACGCCGCGCTGTCTTTCGACCGCGAAATGACGCGCGGTATGCGGCTCGATATCCCGGCTGGAACAGCTGTACGCTTCGAACCCGGCCAGACCCGCGACGTCGCTCTGATCCCGGTCGCGGGTAAACGGAAAATCTACGGATTCCGCGGCGACATCATGGGTGCGCTCGCCAAGCCGGGGAGGGCTGGCAAATCATGAAAACAATTTCACGCGCCGCTTATGCCGATATGTTCGGCCCGACGACCGGCGACAAGGTCCGGCTCGCCGATACTTCGCTCGTCGTCGAGGTCGAGAAGGATTTCACGATCTACGGTGAGGAAGTGAAGTTCGGCGGCGGCAAAGTCATCCGCGATGGTATGGGCCAAAGCCAAGTCACGCGCGCCAAAGGTGCCGTCGATACGGTCATCACCAACGCGCTGATTATCGATTATTGGGGTATCGTAAAGGCAGACGTTGGCCTGCGTGACGGGCGCATCTCCGGCATCGGCAAGGCGGGCAATCCCGATATACAACCCGGCGTCACCATCATCATCGGCCCCGGCACCGAAGTCATTGCGGGCGAAGGTAAGATCCTGACCGCAGGCGGCTTCGATACCCACATCCACTTCATCTGCCCCCAACAGATCGAGGAAGCACTCATGTCGGGCGTTACGTCGATGCTCGGCGGCGGCACGGGACCGGCGACCGGCACCAACGCCACCACATGCACTCCCGGCCCCTGGCATATCCAGCGCATGATCGAGGCCGCCGACGCCTTCCCGATGAACCTCGGCTTTGCCGGCAAAGGCAACGCAGCGCTGCCCGCCGGTCTCGTCGAGCAAGTCGAAGCCGGTGCCTGCGCGCTCAAACTCCACGAGGACTGGGGCACCACGCCCGCCACCATCGACTGCGCGTTGTCCGTTGCCGACGACCACGACATCCAGGTCATGATCCACTCCGATACGCTCAACGAAAGCGGCTTCGTCGAGGATACGATCAAGGCTTTCAAGGGCCGCACGATCCATGCCTTCCACACCGAGGGAGCGGGTGGCGGTCATGCGCCCGACATCATGAAGGTCGCCGGGCTATCCAACGTGCTCCCCTCCTCGACCAACCCGACACGGCCCTTCACGATCAACACGCTCGACGAACACCTCGACATGCTGATGGTGTGCCATCACCTCGACGGCTCGATCCCCGAAGATCTCGCGTTCGCCGAGAGCCGCATCCGCAAAGAAACCATCGCAGCCGAGGATATTCTCCACGACCTGGGTGCGCTTTCAATGATGTCGTCGGACAGCCAAGCGATGGGCCGCATCGGCGAAGTCATCATGCGCACCTGGCAGACCGCCGACAAAATGAAACGCCAGCGCGGACAACTACCCGGCGAACACGGCAACGACAACAAGCGCGCCAAACGCTACATCGCAAAATATACGATCAATCCGGCCATCGCTCACGGCGTGTCGAAACACATCGGCTCGGTCGAAGCCGGAAAACTCGCCGACCTCGTCCTCTGGAGCCCAGCCTATTTCGGCGTGAAGCCCGACATTGTGATCAAAGGTGGATCGATTGCAGCGGCGCTGATGGGTGACCCCAACGCGTCGATCCCCACGCCGCAACCGGCGCATTACCGCCCTATGTTTGCAGCGTTCGGCAAGCTCGTCGCGCGCTCGTGCCTGACGTTCGTCAGCAAAGCCGCGCTCAAGAAGGATATCGGACGTCACCTCAACATCGAAAAGCAATTGGTGGCCGTCGAAAACGTCCGCAGCGGCATCTCGAAGAAGAGCATGATCAACAACGACGCGACACCCGACATTCAAATCGATCCCGAAACCTATCGCGTGACGGCCAACGGCGAACTGCTCACATGCGAGCCCGCAAGCGAGCTGCCGATGGCGCAGCGCTATTTCTTGTTTTGAGGTCACCGATGATCCGCGCCACCAAATGCGAAACCGGCGGTGCCCGCTACGGCTTGATCGACGATGAGGTGCTGCTCGATTTCGAAACCCGCTGGCGGCGGCGGATCGCGATGACCGGTACCCGCGGTCTCATATTCCTCTTGGATCTCGAAAAGCCAACCCGCCTCGCCGATGGTGATACACTTGTCTTGGAAGATGGTCGCCGCGTCCGGGTCAAGGCGGCGCCCGAGCCGCTCGCCGAAATCTGCTGCGATGATCTCCGCCATCTGGTTCGCGTTGCGTGGCACCTGGGTAACCGCCATCTGCCGACGATGCTCGACGGCGAGCGGCTGCTGATACGCCAGGACCATGTGATCGAAGACATGGCGCGCGGCTTGGGCGCCCGCGTGACCCACGTCGAAGCTCCGTTCAACCCCGAAGGTGGCGCTTACAGCGGCGGAGGCCACGGACACCACCACGGCGGCGATGATGCGGGTCACAGTCATGGCTGACGGTGTAGACCATCCAGCTATCGACTGCGCCGCTCAGACGGCATCCGCATTGCCCCTCATAATCTGGTTGTCACCGGCATTTCCCGTCGGCAGCTTTGCCTATAGCCACGCATTGGAATGGGCTGTCGAGTCGGGGCAGATTCGTGATTTGGCGTCGGCGCGTGATTGGATCGGCGGTCTGGTTCGCTACGGCGGTCTGCGCAACGATGCGATCCTGCTCGCCGCTGCTTGGCGCTCGGTACGGGCTGACGATCATGCCGGGCTTTTCGAGTGCAACGATCTCGCCCTCGCCTTGGCAGGATCACGCGAGCGCTATCTCGAAACCAGCGCGCAAGGCAATGCCTTCATGGTGGCTATCGAGGCAGCTTGGTCCTGCGAAGCAGCCCCGGCAATCGAAGGCGATATCGCCTACCCGGTGGCGGTTGGTCTGGTCTCGGCGGCACATGGCATCGGGCTGACAGCGACGCTCGAAGCAACCTTGATATCCATGCTGGCAAATCTGTCGTCGTCACTGGTCAGGCTCAGTGCTCTTGGTCAATCCGACGGTCAACGGTTGATCGCGGCACTCCTACCCGCGGTCAAAGGGCTTACCGCCTTCGCCATGAACTCAAAACTAGACGATATCGGAGGCGCGGCATTCCAGTCCGACATCGCTAGCCTGCGCCATGAAACTCAATACACGAGGCTTTTCAGATCATGACCAACGTAAAAAGCGAACGCAACGGCCCGCTTCGTGTCGGCATCGGCGGCCCTGTTGGATCAGGCAAAACCGCCCTGATGGAAGGACTGTGTAAACGCTTCCGCGACCAGTTCGACATCATTGCCATTACCAACGATATCTACACTAAAGAGGACGCGCTGATCCTCACCCGCGCAGGCGCTTTGCCGTCCGAGCGGATCATGGGCGTCGAGACCGGCGGCTGCCCGCACACGGCGATCCGCGAAGATTGCTCGCTCAATCTCGCCGCCATCGCACAGATGCGCGCCAAGTTTCCCAAGGCCGATCTGGTGCTGATCGAGTCGGGCGGCGACAATCTCGCCGCGACCTTCTCCCCCGAACTCGCCGATCTGACGATCTACGTCATCGACGTAGCGCAAGGCGAAAAGATCCCGCGCAAGGGCGGTCCCGGGATCACCCGCTCGGACCTCTTCGTCATCAATAAGATCGACCTCGCCCCCTACGTCGGTGCAAGCCTCAACGTGATGGAGCGCGACACGAAAAAAATGCGTGGCACGAAACCATATGTCTTTGCCAATATCCGAGCAGGCGTAGGCGTGCCCGAAATCGCTGACTTTATAGTTTGGGCCGGCGGCCTTTCATGATCATCGCGATGCCATTGCCAGAACAGTATTTTTCCCCGCCGATGTCGCCGTCAATCCTTTGACGTTAGGTTTTGGCGCGAAAATTGAGTTCCTGGCTGTGTGAAACGTCTACCCCGGGTCGGACGAACTCAACGCCGATCCGCTACCAAGGGTCACCCAGCCAGACCTTCAAATTGGAATAACTCAGCGTGTGGGGGCTCCATCCCCAGAGCGGCTCTTAGTTTTGAGTCCTTCTGGTGGAGTAACCGTGACTTTCCCCGTCCACGTTGGTGGTGTTGGCTGGGTTGCTGACACCCAGCAGACCTTTACTGGATCTAAAACCCTCGTCCAGACTTCCGAGGCTCCAAAGATAGGTAATCCAATATAGCCCGTCACTTTGATCTGCGTGGGACCAAGGACTTGGGCGTAACCACTGAAGCTTGCCCCTTGATCCGAAACGTAGACCGTCCCTCCGCCCCAGCTCTCATCAGCCTTCTTTTTGAATCCCGAAACAACTTCGAGCCCGCACACAGGTCTGTGCCTGAGCGTGGGGTCGGGATTCCTGTAATCCGTCAGAGCCCGGCCATCTGGCCCCAAAGGCTGACGCAACCATGCAACCTTACCGCAACGCGCTTCACCACAGGGGCCGATTTCAAGAATAACCTCGCCGTCTGAGTCTATCCAGAATCCATCGAGGTTCTCGCCTGCCATCGCGCTCGTCGAGAAGGCGACGGTGCTGGCGGCTACGATGGAGATAAGGGGCGTCGCCGATTTGAGCATCGTCGTGTCTCCTCGTGTATTCCCTGAGGCCTAGTTCGGCTTCGGTCCGCCCAGAGGCGCAGTCAGCGACCTTTTGTGAAGCAAGTACGCAAGAGTGTTAGTTGCCAAATAGACCTGCGAATGGATTGGATAACGTAGGCTGAGTTGTTTTGTGCTCGTTGCGACGTCGCGGCGCCGCAGTCTGCGCCACCCGTGTTGGTTTGGTGGCATCGCCAGACTTCGCGATGAATTGTACCGGCCGTCCTTCCAGAGCCGATGCGATCCTGTCATCGACCCCGTAAATGTCGGGCTTGTATTGCACCTTTCCACCGTCATCGACCCACGCGGTGAAGTACGTCACATGGACGGGGATTGGGTGGGTGAGTTTGACTTCTTCGCCACGATTGAGGGATTGCCTTACTTGGTCCGCGTCCCAGCCCTTGTCGTGGGCGAGCAGCACTTCTGCAAGCCGAATGGGATTTTGCACGCGCATGCAGCCGTGGCTGAATGCGCGGAGAGAGCCGTTAAAGAGATTTCGTTCCGGCGTGTCGTGCATGTAGACATCGTGTTTGTTGGGAAAACGGAACTTCACGATGCCGAGCACGTTTTTGGCGCCTGAAGGCTGCGTGAACTGGAACTGGCGAATATCAACCTGCTCCCAGTTGATCGCGTTCGCATCCACAGGATGGCCGTTCAGGCTGACCCGCAGATCATGGGCCCTCAACACATCGGCGCTGGTTTCACCGCCACCGAAAAGCCAGTTGCTTTTGTTTTCCGCGCTCGCTCGCCGCAACTGCGGCGCAAGTTCATTGGCCTTGATCCCATCCGGCACTCCCCACTCGGGATGGAAAATGATGAACTGCATATTTGCTGAAAAGATCGGTGTGGGCGAGGAGGTCTTTCCGACCACGATCTTCTCAGACAGAACGGATTTACCGTTTTCGATGACCTGTGTGGTTTGGTCGGGGATGCTATCCCAAACATAGATGTCACCGAGATTGTCTGGCATCCAGCGCCAGCGTTCCATATTCACGAGGAGGCGTTGGATGTTTTCGGCCAGGGGCTGCCGGGCCGACCCGTTGAGCGCCGTGCGGGTCACATTGGTGATGATCCCGTTGGGCTCCTGACCTTGGGCGGCTTGATACGTCTCAACGGCCTTCGCGAGAGCTTCATCATAGACTTTTTCTTGGCCTGCCTCTCCAGGCAAAGACAATCGCTGGCGAAGGAGCGCGATCTGCTCGTGTTGCTGACCTAGCTTGAGTTTAGGGCCGGCAGGCAACTTCACATCCGCGTTGCTGTCTTTTACCGCCGTCGCCTCGCGGCGCGTGGCGAGAAACGCCAGTCGCAACTTCTCGAACTGCGGATGGCTCGGGTGCAACCCACGGAGATAGGCATCGGCTGCGTCGGAAGCGGCGATGCCATCCAAGACAGATCGCGGATCAAAGATTTGGGGCTTTTGATCTAGCATGCGGCTCAGCGACGGCGGGTCGAGGCGGCCGCCGCGAGCCTGACGGGCGTATTTCAGGACAGCCGAACTCATCTTGAACTCGATTTCGGCCAGGACTTCGAGCGGCTGCGCGCCAGCAGGGACGTCCGGGAAATCGAACGCCGACGCCTTCAGGCCCCAATCGTCCGCCTTGCGGATTTCGCCCAAGACTTGTCTGGCTCGAAGCGTAATCCCCTCCGGCCCAACCCAAACGGGTTTGCCATCTGCAACCGTCTCGTAGAATGCGACTAGGCCATCGTGGTCGGCCTTTTCACCGCCGTTACCCATCCGGCTATTCTCTGCCAGCTTTTGCCGAACGGCTGCAACGACAGGATCGGCTTGGAGCGTTGTTACTGCGGGAGACGCAGTAGGGCGTGCGCCGGGTGCCAACGGCGCCGGTCCATTTACATCGGCTGGAGCCAGAGGATCGGGCGCCTCGCCGGCTAAACCAGCGTCAAGGTCCACCTTGGCAAGCAATTGAGGCGCAGTCCGTTTCTTTTCAACGGCAAGGGCCAGCGTACTGGTCAGCACCAACACGGCCAACCCAAACATGAGGGGCACACGATTGAACATACAGCACCTCTACCGAAAATACGGCTCGCAGCCGTTCGCAAACACTACATCGCTTCAAATACGGATCGAATTTGGGCAAGCTGAAAAATTGGGCGGGCAATACTACGATTTTGTTGCGCGTCGGCATGTTGGGGTGCTGCGGAATCGGTTTACGGCCGACAATGACGGCCCGTGACCTGGAACGATCACTGAGACCAAACTCGGACAATGCCGTGACACTTGATTGTCTCTGCGGGCGACATGCTGGCGCGCCAATGGCTTTTGATGTAGCATTCACGCTTCGCCAATCAGACGGGACGAAGCGATGCAGGACGGCCCGAGCGTCACCATCAAGCATCTTTCCGGCTACCGGTTCGAAATTGACTTCGGCTCTGAGTTCCCCGCGCTGGTCGTCGACGAGCCGGCGCCTATCGGCGGTGGGACCGGTCCTTGCCCTGAGCAGCTGCTCGTTGCCGCTGTCGCAAACTGTCTCGTCGCGAGCTTGGTATTTGCCCTTGGCAAGTATCGGCAAGAGGCAGAGGGCATCGAGGCCCAGTCGCGCTACCGGATCTCTCGCAATGCGGAAGGGCGGCTGCGGATTGCCGGTATCGACGTTGAAATCGTGCTGGGCACCGAGATGAGCGATCCGTCTCGGATGGACCGGGTTCTAGCGCAGTTTGAGCGCTTTTGCACCGTCTCGGAGAGCGTCAAGGCAGGGATATCGCTGGATGTGTGCGTTACCAATAGGTCTGGCGTGCGACTTCGCTCGTAAAGCCAGTCTTGGCGGGCATATGTAAAGTTTGCACCAAAGGGAGAAGGAGCCATGCAGCATCGCGATGAGAGAGGCGCGCAATCCCCTGAAGACCTAGCACGTCTGTTCAACGAGTTGGCAAATGCGGGTGAAGTCGAGGGGCTCGTTGCCCTCTATGAGCCAGATGCGGTGCTTGCGGTCGGAGAGGTTGTGGCTAAAGGTCATGCTGAGATTCGGCGCTTCTACACCGATCTCTTGGCGCGTCGCTCGTTCTTTCCGGCTGCAACGGTATTGCCAACGATTTCGAATGGCACGTTGGCCCTTACCTCTGCCAGTTTGCCGAACGGTAGTTTTTCGGTCGAGGCAGCGCGACGTCAACCGGACGGGCGGTGGCTTTGGGTCATCGACCAACTTAAAGTCCGACTGCCGAAGCCTGTTACCGGCTCGGCCTCCCACACGCGACCCTAGCCACTGGCCGAGTCGTTTGGCGCAGTTGCCGCCTAAACCTGTGCCACAGCTTGGCCGAGCCAGATCTCGAAACGGGTTGATCCCAAGATAGGGTTATCGCCCGGCGTCAGCGACTTATCATCAAGCTCGGCACCAAAGTAACGCGCCCTAACGTCTGCAATGACTAGACGTGGGTCGTGTTTTGCGGCCAAGAACCGACGTGCGATCTCGTCCATAGGGATCTTCTCGGGACCGGCAATCTCGATAGTGGCGTTTGCTGGCGCGGCAACCGCGATACGGGCCAGAGCAGCGGCGACATCATTCGATGCGACCGGCTGAAAAAGCGCGGGCGGAAGGGGGAACGTATCGCCGTCTACGGACGACTGAACAATCGCGCCTACAAACTCGAAAAACTGCGTGGATTTTAGATTTGTGTACGGCATCTTTTTAGACGCTTTGATGAGGTTCTCCTGGGTCAGCCCCTCTCTGCTTCACCCTCCAATTGAACGTTCAAATCATAGCCGGGGCCTTATTGATTGGGTAGCGACTATGGGCACTGCGACCAGTTAGAAACCATCCCCTCGTGACTTCGTCACCAGTCAAGGCCCGAAAAAGCTCAACTTTAACTTAGCAAAAATTCAATCTCGGTGATGAATCCGCAGAGTCTCGGTTTTACCCCCAGCAACAGACAGTGCCATAGCCTGCACCAAGGTCTCAAGCTGGCCCGGCTCCGACTCTCGTTCACCACGCCCGGACCATCGCGATCAGGGTAGAAGCCGACCGAGAAGCCAAAATCGCCGGGAAGGTCGGGTTATTGGGGTGCTTCTTCCATGACGGTCGCGCCGACTGACTTCGCTGGTTGACCCGGAACGGAAGTGGGTGTCGGTGTTCACGATGCGATGATCCCGCAACAGTTACTTAGTTCCCTAACCGCCTGCTCTCTCTTGCGGCCAGCCGTTCTGTTCCCGATGTAGGCGCGGTTATTCTTGTCGTCCTGAAGCGTCGCGCGAATTTCCTGGTCCGTGTAGCGTGCAGCAAGCTTCTTTACGCGTTTTACTGACATGGTCTGGTGAGCATAAGACTTCATGGCGGCCATCGACTAAGCTTCGCGACTGAGAACCGAAATGTTTACTATGAATACGCGCTGTGATGCGGATCAAGGATTTCAGCTAGCCATTTGCGATGCTGGACGAAGTTGAAGCTTCTCGAATGGTTGGAGTGCGCTTGAACGGCCTCTTAAGCAGCATAGTTACGAACCATCAGTCAACGCTCGTTGCACGCGGCGTGTGGACGGCGCGCAACGCTGGTCAGTTGGCGGCTCTCATTGCGGGTCTTCCAAGACTTTCCGGCCAAAAATCGCAAATTCTGGACATGAGCGGTATCGAGGAACTCGATACATATGGTGCGTGGTCACTCGAACAGCTCATCCAAGCGCGAAAGACCTTGGGCGAGACGGTCGAGGTCACAGGTCTGGCTGCACGCTTTGCCGGCCTCGTCGAAACGGTCGTGCAGACCCGAAGCGAGCAGCCCATCGAGCCCCGGCGTGAAAGCGCAATCGCCGCATGGGTCGTCGAGGTTGGGCGGACCACCAGCGAGGCCGCCACCGACCTTAAGTACCTTCTGAACATGCTCGGAGCAGTCGGCAGCGCACTGTTTGCGACGTTGAAAAAGCCTTCAAGCTTCCGTTTGACGTCGACAGTCCATCACGTTGACCGCGTAGCCTGGCAAGCCGTACCCATTATTCTGCTCATAACCTTTCTCATCGGCTGCATCATCTCGCAGCAAGGTTTCTTCCATTTCCGCAAGTTCGGTGCCGATCAATACGTGGTCGACATGATCGGGATCCTGGTCGTGCGCGAGATCGGGGTGTTGCTGGTGGCGATCATGGTCGCCGGGCGGTCGGGAAGTTCCTATACGGCCGAACTCGGCTCGATGAAAATGCGCGAAGAGATCGATGCCCTGAGCACGATGGGGCTCGATCCCGTTACGGTCCTCCTTCTTCCTCGCGTCACGGCTCTCATCATCTCAGTGCCGATCCTGACATTCCTAGGCGCCATGTCTGCTCTATATGGGGGCGGCTTGGTTGCGTGGGCCTATGGCGGAATGAGCCCCGACATCTATATCGCGCGTCTCCAGGAGGCGATCACCCTCGACCACTTCAAGGTCGGAATGACCAAAGCACCATTCATGGCGTTGGTCATCGGCATCGTCGCCTGTGCGGAGGGGTTGAAAGTGCGCGGCAGCGCTGAATCTCTCGGGCTGCAGACAACGGCGTCGGTGGTGAAATCAATCTTTCTCGTGATCGTCCTCGATGGACTATTCGCGATGTACTTCACTTCGATTGGGATCTGAAATCATGGGGGGCGAAGTTCAAGACCCAGCCATTAGGGTGCGAGATGTGGTGGTTGGCTTTGGCGATCGCGTCGTGTTGGACCACCTTTCCATTGACGTGCAACGCGGAGAAATCCTCGGCTTTGTCGGCGGCTCGGGCAGCGGCAAGTCGGTGCTGCTTCGCACAATCATCGGACTGCTTCCTAAGCGCGGCGGTTCGATAGAAGTCTTCGGACGCAATCTCGATAATCTGGACGATGAGGAACGGCAAGCCATCCAGCGCCGTTGGGGCGTCTTGTTTCAGCAGGGCGCGTTGTTCTCGTCGCTGACCGCCCGGCAGAATGTCGAGTTTGCCATGCGTGAAAACCTCCATCTCACCGACGCTCAAATGGCTTCTATCGCCACCACGAAGCTTGCGATGGTCGGCCTCACGGCAAAGGACGCCGGCAAGATGCCCTCGGAGTTGTCAGGGGGGATGACGAAGCGCGTCGCGCTCGCGCGGGCCTTGGCGCTCGACCCGGAAGTCCTGTTTCTGGACGAGCCGACTTCGGGCCTCGATCCGATCTCGGCAGCCGACTTCGACGTCCTGATCCGCACGCTGCAGAAAACGCTGGGCCTTACGGTGTTCATGGTCACGCACGATCTGGCAAGCCTTCACACCGTCTGTGACCGCATCGCAGTGCTGGCGGAAGGAAAGATCGTTGCCATCGGACCGATAGCGGCCATGCTGCAATCGGACCACCCGTGGGTAAAGTCCTACTTCAAAGGGCGGCGAGCTGCGCTGATCGAGCCACGCAATTCTAGTCAATCTATTTGAGGCGGCACCCATGGAAATTCGAGCACGCTATATGCTCATCGGCCTCTTCACCCTCGCCGTTATCGGAGCAGGGTTGCTGTTCATATATTGGCTGAATGCGTCAGGCGGGTTGGGCAAGCGGGCCGCATATCGCATCCGTTACGATAGCCCGGTTTCCGGTTTGCTTAAGGGATCTGCCGTGCTGTTCAACGGCGTGCGCGTCGGCGAGGTGACAGCTCTACAACTTGATGCAGCCAACCCACGCGACGTCATGGTTGCCATCGCTATTGATAGGACAGCCCCGGTACGCAGCGACACGATCGCCAGCATCGAGTTTCAGGGTTTGACGGGGGCTCCCGTCGTTTCATTGGCCGGTGGTACGGCGTCGCTTCCGTTGATCGCGTCGACCGATGGCACGGTACCGTTGCTCACTGCCGAGAAGAACGCCGGACAGGGAATGACCCAAGCGGCCCGCGATACACTTCGCCATATCGATGCTGTTGTGACCGAAAATTCCGAACCGTTAAAAAATATGATTGCCAATATCGACAAATTTTCGGGGGCCTTGGCGCGAAATGCCGATCGGGTCGATGGCATTCTCGCCGGTGTCGAGCGGCTGACGGGCGGTGGTCAAAAGGCAATTTCCCGTATCTATGATCTGGCGGTTCCGCGTGCGATCGCCGGCATCACAAAAGTACCCGCCGGGCAACTGCTCGTGGCCGAGCCGACGACGCTGAGCCTCTTCGACAGTGACAAGATCCTGATCCGGTCGCGCACCAACGACAAACCGGTCCTGGAAAATGCGCAATGGCCAGATCTGTTGCCCAAGACCATTCAGGTGCGTATCATTCAAGCATTCGAGAGCGCAGGCTATGCTGGAGCTGTCGGGCGAGCGCCGGAAGGAACGAAAGCCGACCTGCAATTGCTGATCGATATCCGCAGTTTTCAGATCGTGACCGATCCTGCCATCGCCGCGGAGATCGAACTCGCTGCAAAGATCATCGGACCCGAGGGACAGATCATCGCCACGAAGCTGTTCCGCGCCGCCAGACCGGCGACCGCGCTTGATGCGCCGGTTGCTACCAAGGCGCTCAGTGACGCGTTCGAGCAGATTGCTGCCGAAATCGTTGCCTGGACCTGCAAGGGTGCCTGAGCGCGGGACGGCCAGTAGGTGAAGTTGAGCCAGAACAACGCTTCACGGCCGAAGTCGCCTAAACTTTGACCTTCGATTTGGTGGAGTTCTTTGGAGGTTGAGATGACTTGTCTATCGCATCCACGTCAACTGTCCGCGCCCGCAGCCGTTGGCCTTGTGCTTCTTGCTTCGCTCGCGTGTGCGCCAGCACGAGCGGCCGGTGATTCCGTTGTGAGCGCTTTGGCCGGCTCATGGGGCGGCAGCGGCCGCATTTCCTATACAGACGGCTCTTCGGAAGCCATCCGTTGCACGGCTTATTACACCGGTGGCGGCAATGCTTTGAACATGGTCATTCAGTGCAAGAGTGATAAGAATCCCATCCACATCCGAAGCAAGCTCCAGATCGACGGCTCGCATGCATCCGGCGAGTGGGAGGAGCGGACGTTCAACGCGTCCGGCTCTGTCTCCGGTAGCGTCAGCAGCAGCAGCATGTCGCTCAACATTTCCGGCGGCGGCTTCAACGGGTCGATGTCGGTATCTTTCAGTAAAACATCTCACAGCGTCAACGTAACCACGAAGGGGATCGCCATGAGCCGGGCGACCATGAGCTTCAGCCGCCGCTGAGGATTTGAACGGTTGCTGGCGTCTGACTGGTTGAACAAGCACCCTACGTCGCTTCTGTTGCACGGGCCGCGCTTTGACACTCTGCGATACCACTGCATTCTCGAGAACAGCGCTGATCACTATATCGGTCAATCAATTTTCCTAGCCAAGCGCGGACATCAGCCGGGCCGCCAAAGTCGGCAACGTCGCGATCAAAATGCTCTCCCGCAACCTTCAGACCCGCGCCACCGCAATGAGCTGCTATTGCAAACGCTGGTTCATCGCCCACGTCGTCGCCGATCATAACCGGCGTCCGTCCGAGGAACGGCGGCAGTGCAAGAATGGTTTCAAGCGCCGTGCCTTTCGAGCGCCCTGGGGGAATGATTTCGATCACCATGCGCCCTACGGACACTACCAGCTTCGATGTCCGATCGGCAACTAGACCACGGACCCTGCTTTCAATTTCACGCCGACGCAAGGGTGCAAGGCGGTAGTGAACCGCTACACCTGGGCCTTTGGGTTCAACGACGACCCCCGGAATGGCTGGAACCAGGGCAAAGAGCGCGGTTAACAGATCCTCATCGATGCTTGAGGGTTGCGAAACAATCGTTCCCTCGTTTTCACGACGGATTTCACAGCCATGCACGCCAGATCCCACTAGCCTGAGGGGGTACAGCAGGTTATCGGCTTCCGCAATTTGGCGCCCCGTCAGGATGGCCACTGCCCCGTTGAACACCTCGTGGGTTTGCCTCAAGAGCTCAATGAGCTGCGTAGGGATTGCCACGGAAGATGGAGTGGGAGCCATATCGAGGAGTGTCCCGTCGATATCGAGAAACAACGCCGTTGTTGCGGGATCAACGAGGTCCGGCCAAGGACGTCGCAGGTCAGCGCAAGAAGACGGAACAGTAGCATTCATGACCTGATTGCCTTCTTCGGCATCGATGGATCGTGGCGCCACCGCTGAACAAACGGCGGCCCGGAGTTCAACCTGAGATCTGAATCCAAAGCGCCCCGGGTCTGCAGTCCGGTTTGCGTATCGACATGGCCGACGACTGACGCTGCATTTGCGCTAGCGAGCCGTAGGGCTACGCTTACGTCTGATCCCTCTGCGACCAAAGCTGCAAACGTCGCTCCAAAAGCGTCGCCCGCTCCGGCTGTGCCAGCCACAATCGCGCTTACGACCGGGCAGTGGTAAATTGCGCTTCCGTCGGCCACGAAGCTGCCTCCCTTCGAATCTGTTACGACAATGGTACGGGGTCCTGACCGCAACAAGGCAGTCAGAAATCCGACTAGGCTCATTTGAAATCCGCCACTTGAAAGTCCGCGAACATCAAGCCTTGGCGGTTGCTGACCCTCCTCAATCTGTAGTCGGGGGCCACCGTCACCGAACACGGCGACAAGCTCCGGCACGAGCACCTCCGCTTCGGCTCGATTGAGAATGAGGATATCGACGTCGGTCAGTTTGCTCCGGAAGGCACCGCTCCGGGCAGAAAGTTGCCGAACCCCGGGATTCACGGCGAGGCAGGCCCCAGATGCTTTGGTTCCTTCGACAATCATCGGGTAGCAGTCTGCCGATCCGTTCGACAGCGACGATACATACACGAGATCGACATTAAAGG
The DNA here is from genome assembly GCA_031365425.1 of Hyphomicrobiaceae bacterium. Lineage (GTDB taxonomy): Bacteria > Pseudomonadota > Alphaproteobacteria > Rhizobiales > Hyphomicrobiaceae > JANXVY01. The sequence continues at coordinate 278 of JANLYB010000301.1, read as the reverse complement.
CGTTCGGCGGAAGATCCTCCGGACCAAGCAAAACATTCGCGCCGCGAAATGTGAAAATCGCCGCGTCCTTATCGTGTGACGAGATCAAGACGGAGGACCCTGTCGGTGCCTCTGCCGTTCGCACGACCCATCGCGTTTCCACGCCCTCCCTTTTAAGGTGGTCCAGGAGGATCTGTCCCCTCCGGTCCATGCCAATCTTAGCAACGACCGCGGCCTCCAGGCCAAGCCGCGCCATAGCGACCGCTGCGTTTTCACTCGCCGTCGCGCTCGCTTTTCCC
>JANLYB010000022.1:0-6972 GCA_031365425.1 Hyphomicrobiaceae bacterium | reverse complement strand
GGCGGCATCGTCGATATGGTCGTACTGAACGACAGCTACCACATGATCACGCTCGATAAACAGCGTCAGGTCGTCGTCGATCAGACGCGGAGCTTCGTGGATCGCGTTGTGAACCAGATCCAGAAGATTGCCGTCAGCGCCGCGCCGATCAGCCAATTTCGCAAGCTAAGTCTGCAGCCGGCCCAAGCCGTCTGAACGCCCGAAGTGTTAATCGTTGTATTGGCAAAGGAGCGTCGCCATGACTGAAATATCCGGCTCGGACTACTCAGCGCTGGTAGGGCGCGCGCAAACCCCGCCCCACCCGCTCAGGCCACTCGTGACTGTCGTCGCGGCGATCTTATCGGCGATCTTCATCGGAGTGTGCTGGTTCTTCTACTGGTTCAGCGCTGTACCGGCGGCCATCACTGCCATAGTCATTCCACGGCGGGTATTGGAGCGCCACCCGCTGATCTGGCTGTGCGTAGCGTCCTTGGCACTCGCCTGTCTTACGCAAACCCTCGACACGTTCTTTCCCAACTACACCCATTTCGAAGACATCCTCCGCGAAGTGGCGGTCTGGTTCGCCATCGGCTTCGTTGCCCGCGCCTACCTTGCCTATACAGAGATCCCCGACACGTTCGCAGGCGTCCGCCGGGCGATTGCCGCCCGGCGGCTCGATGGCTGGTTTGCAAGCGTACTGCCCAATTCCATCGATGCGATCTTCACCCGCATCTGGGTTGGAAATTCAATTGTCGTCGTGCCGCTGGTCATCCTGCTGATCATACCAGGCACCAGCAACTACTTCGTCGTCTTGGGTTACAGCGCGTTGCTCCTGCTGAGCCAGTTTCCTTACGAGATCACCGACCACGTCAATATTCATAATCGCATCTTCAATCCAAAGCCCGGCGCCTCTCCTTCGACGAAGCGCATTATGAAGGCCTGCCAGATCTATTTCGACAACGTGCTGTGCATCCTGTCCGCACGTATCCCCGACTACTACCGTATCCAGCACGTCTACGTTCACCACGTCGAGGAAAACGGCCCCGGCGATACGCAATCGACCATGGCCTACGACCGCACAAGCTTCTTCGATTTCGCCCGTCATGCATTCTGGCAAGGGCTGGACCTCGTCTCGGGCTACGCTGTCATTCCCTATCTGCGGCGGCGCAATAAGAACCGGCAGTTGCGTGAATTCGTCCGCGGGATGGCCATCTGGTACGCCTTTCTTGTCGCCGTAAGCCTGATCAATCCGATTGCAGGCATCCTGATCTTCGTGTCGCGGTTCTTCGGCGGCAACATCCTGACCCTGGTTGCCTTCTTCCAGCATGGTGTGATCGATGCAAGCGATGTCCACGCCGTCCATGGCAACACCCTCGACTACGCCGGCCCCGAACATGGCAGCCTCGGCGACGACTACCACGTCGAGCACCACCTCAAGCCCGCGAAGCACTGGAGCCGGTATCACGACGACTTCCAGTTGGAAACGGCCTCCGACGCGGGTGGCCATCGCGCGTTCGTCCTGGATAAGGAAGTGTTTACGCCGATTGCATTCGTCGGCGCACTGTGGCGGCGGGATTTCACGACGGTAGCGCGCTATGCGCACATCCGGGCTGCCAATGGCGACACTGCTAGGGTGGAAGAACTCGCCAGGCAGCGTACCCGGCCAATCGGTGCCGCTGAACGTAGCGGCTGGACCGCTCGACTCGATGGGGCCACCGGGGGCATCATGGCGTGGCTATTGCTCACCTCGTTCCATAGCTGCGGCCTGAGCCGTAGCGCGGAAACGACCGCACCCGTCCAGCCTGCTCCTGTCGCCGGTCCCGTTTAGTGATCGTAGTGATCGCACATTTCCTTTTTATGGATCGAGTTTTGAAATGATTGACAGCGCCTCCACAACCGATACCAGCCACTGGCTCGCTAGCCGTATCGAGAGGCCACCGGCACCAGCACTCCAAGAAGATTTGACGGTCGACGTTGCCGTGATCGGCGGCGGATACACTGGCCTTTCGACCGCGTATCATTTAAAGACCGCCGCCCCCGGTCTCGACGTTGCGGTTCTTGAAGCCGAAACGGCAGGGTTCGGCGCCAGCGGTCGCAACGCTGGTTTCGTTATGACGCTGTTTGGCTCCTCGGTCGGCCTGATGAAGCTCTTTCACGGTAACAAACGCATCCGTGAAGCCCACGACTTCATGGTCGCAGCCATCGGTTCGCTCGAAGCAACAATTGCCGAACACGGCATCGATTGCGATTATGAGAGGAACGGCTTTCTACGTGTTGCCACGACACGCGCCTACGAGGAGCGGATCCGGCACGAGCTGGATTTCTTCCAAAGCCTAGGGATCGAGGGCTTCCAATGGCTGGACCACGCGGCGTTGTCCTCGCGCGTCCGCTCGCCTGGATTTCTAAGCGCGTGCTGGGAGCCAGGCTGCGGCAGCATCAATCCCATGAAATGGCTCGACGCTTTGCGGGCGCTGGCGTCTGGTCGCGGGGCAAAGCTCTACGAACAGACCCGCGTGACCGGTGTCCGCCGCCAAGCCGGAAGGTATATTCTCACAACCCCCGACGGCACCGTCTCGGCCAGCAAGATCGTTTACGCAACGAACGGCTATACGCACCTCTTGCCGGGCATGCGTTCCAAACAGACCCCTGCGTTCACCTACATCGTCGTCACCGACCCGCTGACTGCCGCCCAGCGCGCCACTATCGGCTGGGCCAATCGCGAGGCGATCGAGGACGGCCGCAGTTTCATGCACTATTACCGCCTCTTGCCCGATGGACGTCTGCTGGCCGGCGGCGGACCCGGGCTCGTGCCCTTCGGCGGCAATATGGGCAATGATGCCTCACCCAAAGCGTGGGCCCACCTTGAACAGTTCATCGGCGAGACCTTCCCCGCGCTGCGCGGCATCGGCATTGCCAATCGCTGGGGGGGAGCATTCTCGATGACCTCGAACTTCACCCCACAGGTCGGAACCATGGACGGCGGCGGCGCCGTCTATTCGGTTGGGTGCACGGGGCATGGCGTGGCGCTGACCCAAATGAACGGCCAGATCATCCGCGACCTCATCCTCGAACGGCAAACCGAACTGACCAATCTCTGGTTCGTCAACCAGCGCATGTTACCGATGCCGCCGGAGCCCGTGCTCTCAATCGTATCCAAATCAGTTGCCGCAGCCATGTCCATCGACGACTGGTGGTGCGACCGTGGCCAAATCCGGGGTTGATGTGAAGCCATGAAGAAAATCGCAGTCATCGGCGCTACGGGCATGCTGGGCATTCCCGTCGTTGAAGAACTCGTAACCGCTGGCTTCGAGGTGACGGCGCTGGTGCGCAATCCAGATAGCGCGCGCAGGCTTCTGCCTGCAGACGTGATCATAGTCAAAGCCGATGTCGCCAACATTGAAAGCCTTAAGGGAGGGCTCGTTGGCAACGACGCCGTCTATTTGAGCCTTTCGGTGTCGCCGTCCGAGAAGAAGGCCGATTTTCACACCGAAGCGGAAGGCCTCGACAACATCATTGCCGCCGCCCGCGCCTGCGGCATCAAGAGGATCGCCTATCTCTCGGCGATGATTCAGGATGGTGAAAGCGGCGGCTGGTGGGTGATCGACGTCTGGCGTAGCGCCCTTGCCAGGATCAAGGGTTCAGGCATTCCATTTACCATCTTCTACCCAAGCAACTTTATGGAGACCCTACCGCAACGCCACGCGGCAGGCAGGTGGCTTACCATGATCGGCCGGGCTAGCCATCCCAACTACTGGATCGCGGCAAACGATTTCGGCAAACAGGTAGCAGCGTCCTTTAAGCTCGCTCAAGCCGCCAACCGCGAGTTTTTCATACAAGGCCCCCAAGCCTTGACCTACGACGAGGCAGGCCGCGAATTCGCCCGCCATACCAGACCGCAACTCACGATTGTTAGGATCCCGCTTCCTTTGTTCAAGCTCATCGGCGCTTTCTCGCAAGCGATGGAATTTAACTACAAGATCATGAGCACGGTCCTCAGCTATCCTGAGACCTTCAGGGCTGAGGGGACGTGGAAGGAACTGGGTAAACCCTCGACGACCATCGAGCAGTTCGCCCGTTCATCAAACAAACCGGTAGCGGTATCCTAGGGAACAGCGGTCGGCTAGGAAGGTCCCTAGTGTGGTGGAACGACTGAGTTGCAATCCCACCGCAGAGAGAGTGCCATGCCTGATGTAACCTCGACGATTATTAACATTCTCAAGCCCTACGTCCGCGATCCCTCCTTGCACATCGATAGCCTTACGACGCTGCGCGAACTCGAAATCGATAGGATGGATCTCCCCATGATCTCCCTCGACATCGAAGACGCCTTCCGCGTCCAGATCCAATATGATGAAGAGATTGAAGATCAGGCAACGGTTCATGCCCTCGCCGCCAGCGTCGAGGTGCTACTCGAGGCAAAGGCAAAACAGCCCCCTCCGAGCCCGCGCGTCAAGAGCAACTGGTTGTCCACCGGAGCCGAACGCCGGCGCTAAAGCCTGATATCGCCCCTCGAAAGCGGACAATTGGCTGTACCGGCTGGAGGTCAAGCCAACTGAAAACGTCGTCCATCGACACACACCCAATCCCGTCTGCTTGTGGCCGACTCCGCTTTTGCCCAGTTCAAGTCTGGGCCTCACTACCAATCTATTCATAGACTTAACCGCTGTCGCACGCTGCGCGCCATGCCCATCGCCCCCCAGATCAAAGCACCATCCGTCTTTGATAAGCATTCAGGCTTACGTGATCCGTCCGATGTTGCTGAGGCCGTCAGCAAGGAGTACTATTCTTGCATCAGGCCGGTTCCGCCACGTCGGTGAACGGTACATTCGCTGACGTCACCTGCGACACAATCCTATTCCTTCGGAACGGGTCACCAGTCGTAACGGAGGCAAGTCATGGCTATTGCATTGACATTGCGTGAATATCTCGACGGTCGCGCGATCGGCTACGACGTGCTGACCCATCGGCGCACAACCAACTCAACGCGCACCGCGCACGCCAGCCACGTTGCAGGCGACAGTCTGGCCAAAGCTGTCGTGTTGAAAGGCGACGAGGGGTATCTCCTCGCTGTCGTACCCGCCTCGTGCACGGTACGGATCGACGACGTTTGCGATTTGCTCGAACGCCCCGTTTCCCTGGCCACGGAAGACGACATTCGGACCCTGTTCGCCGACTGTGAATTCGGAGCTGTTCCCGCGTTGGGTTCGGCTTATGGCCTCGAAACGATCATTGACGAGCGGCTCGAGCGCCCCGGCGACATCTATTTCGAGGCGGGTGATCATCAAACCCTCATTCACCTCACACAGCAGCAGTTCACTGGCCTGACGTGGAATGCCTATCGTGGGCATATTTCCAAACGCATGTGATCGCCCGCGAAATTAAGCAGACGAGACAATGGGCCCGCCCTCGGAAAGACATTCCGGTCTTACGGGCGATTTAATTGAAAGGAGGACGAGAATACCGGCCAAGGTACTTCAGCAAAGGAGTTTTCAAATGAAGGTTATCGATGCAATGCACAAGGGCGCCGAATGGGTCGGGCCCGATACGCTTATTTCCGACGTCGCACGCAAGATGCGCGATCTCGATGTCGGATCCGTTCCCGTCGGAGAAAACGACCGCCTCATTGGTATGGTGACAGATCGCGACATCGCCTGCCGCGCCGTCGCCAACGGCAAGGATTGCCGGAAATTGACCGTCCGGGACGTAATGACGGCCGGGATCGTGTTCTGCCACGAGTCAGAGGACGTCGAAGATGCATTACACATTATGGAGCAAAAACAGATCCGACGGCTTCCCGTCATCAACAACAAGAAGCGCATGGTTGGAATGCTGAGCCTCGGCGATATCTCCCACTCATTATCCCATGAGCTGACCGGCAAAGTGGTGTCGGCAGTCACTGGACATCATAAGGGAGCCGCTTCGCCCTAGCGCGCGAGACGGCGCCTGCACCGCTCAGCCCCAATCGGGGGCGGACATCCAGCCACAGCCAGCCATAGAGTAGAGAGTGATCGCCAATGACAACCGTGCGAGATATTCTGAAAGTAAAGGGTGCCCAGGTTCATCACATCAATCCCGAGGCATCCGTGCTCGACGCACTGAAAGTCATGGCAGAACACAACATCGGCGCCCTCGTCGTTCTCGATCATGGCCAGCTCATTGGCATCGTCTCCGAGCGGGACTATGCCCGCAAGATCGTCTTGAAAGGACGAACCTCGCTGGCAACGCCCGTTCGCGAGATCATGTCATCGACAGTCGTTTGTGCGCGTACCGATCAAAGCGTCGCGGAATGTATGGCCGTCATGACAACGAAAGCCCTGCGCCACCTCCCCGTTCTCGAACACAAGAAAGTCGTTGGGCTCATATCGATCGGCGACTTGGTGAAAAGCATCATCGCCGATCAGACCTTCACGATCGAGCAGCTCGCCCACTACATTCAGGGCGCGGGTTGACGATTGATCGCCAGCCCTCGAACTATGAAATCGCAGCGTTTGCCCGTACTTCATAAGTGTAGAATTAGAACAGACCGGTGCCAAAGAGGCTGGTCCCGCAAAGCACAAGACCAGCCTCCGAAAATGTTCACGGCGTGAATGTCCACGACGTGAGTTTCAGTGAGGAGAGTGTCATGGCTGTTATTGCGATGACGCGCGAGATGGCGACGCGCGGAATGGAAGTGGCGCAAGGTGTTGCGGACCGGCTTGGACTGTCAATCGTACATCCTGAGGTCGTCGAGCATGACGTCGCCAAACTCGCAGGCGTGAGCGACAGCAAGGTGCACCGGTTCTTGGAAGGCGAAGCCTCGCTTCTGGAGCGCTGGAAGATGGATGGGACCCGGCTGTCCCAATATACGGCACATGAGATTCTGGAACTCGCCGCCAAGGGTAATGTGCTCATCCGCGGCTGGGGCGCCGGATATCTGCTGCGCTCGGTACCCCACGTCGTGTGCGTGCGCATCTGTGCCCCGATCGAATTTCGCGAACTGGTGCTTTTGGAGCC
>JANLYB010000150.1:0-3833 GCA_031365425.1 Hyphomicrobiaceae bacterium | reverse complement strand
AAACAAAGGAGAATACCGTCGCGCAGCCGACGAACCAAAGAGTCAGAACTTCTGCGCGACGGTATAACTCTTACTTCGCAGCAAGCTTCTTGGGCATCTTGAAGGTCCAGAGCATGCCGCCCTGCGGCAGGCCTGCAACCGACTTGGCAACTTCGCCGCCCCACAGCGGAACCGCGCCGCCCCAGCCCGACATGACAGCGATCATCTGCTCGCCGTCCTGTTCCCACGTGATCGGCGAACCGACAACGCCCGAACCGGTGTTGAAGGCCCACAGTTCCTTGCCCGTGGTGGAATCGAGTGCTTTGAGTTCGCCTTCAGGCGTCCCGAAGATCACCAGACCGCCAGCCGTCGTCAGAACGCCACCCCAGAGCGGAGCCTTGTTCTTGTATTCCCAGGCAGTCTTGCCGGTCGCCGGATCCATCGCCTTCAGCGAACCGATGTGATCGTCGAACACCGGCTTGATGGTGAAGCCAGCGCCGAGATATGCGCCGCCCTTCTTATAGGCGATCGGCTCGTTCCAGATGTCCATGCCCCATTCGTTCGACGGGATATAGAACAACTTGGTGTCGGGGCTGTAGGCCATCGGCATCCAGTTCTTGCCGCCAAGGAAGCTTGGCACGGCGAACACAGAGGTGCCCTTCTTGCCATCGGCGCCCTTCGTCGGATCGCCGGGGCGATTGTCCGCAATGAACTCAGGACGGCCATCCTTGCCGATACCCTTAGCCCAAGAGATCTTGTTCACGAACGGCGTTGCGCTGATGAACTTGCCGTTGGTGCGGTCGAGCACGTACAGGAAGCCGTTACGGTCAGCGGTCGCAGCAGCTTTCACGCCGCCCATGTCGAACGACACTACTTCGTTCACGCCGTCGAAGTCCCAGCCATCGTTCGGGGTCGTCTGATAGCCCCACTTGATTTCGCCGGTTTCCGGGTCAAGCGCGATACGCGAGCACGACCACTTGTTGTCGCCGGGGCGCATGTGCGAGTTCCACGGTGCCGGGTTGCCGGTCCCGAAGAACAGCAGGTTGGTTTCAGCGTCATACGTGCCGCCGAGCCAGGTTGCGCCGCCGCCGGTCTGCCACAGATCGCCGGGCCAGGATTCATTCTTCTTGCCGGTCATTGTCGAGGGCTTGCCAGCGAGCGTGCCGACGTGACCTTCGATGGTGGGCCGCGACCAGACGACTTCGCCGTCAGCAACCTTGCGGGCTTCGACGCGGCCGACGACGCCAAATTCACCGCCAGAAACGCCGGTGACGATGATGGGGCCGAACGCCTTCGAGGGCACGATCAACGGAGCAGCCGTGTACGAGTAACCACCTTTAAAGTCGTCGATTTCCTTGGTCCAGGTGACCTTCCCGGTCTTGGCGTTGAGCGAGACGAGCTTGGCGTCGAGTGTGCCGAAGATCACCTGATCGCCGAACAAGGCGGCACCGCGGTTGACGACATCGCAGCACGGCACGATGCCTTCAGGCAAACGGTGTGCGTATTCCCAAATCCGATGACCGGTTTTGGTGTCGATCGCCCACATGCGGCTATACGAGCCCGTCACGTACATCACGCCGTCTTTGACGAGCGGCTGGCTTTCTTGACCGCGCATCTTTTCGCCGCCGACCGACATGGTCCATGCGGGAACGAGTCCGCTGACGTTTTCGGTGTTGATGGTCTTGAGGGTCGAGTAGCGCTGACCCTGCGTGCCCATGCCGTTTGTAACAACGTCGCCAGGCGTCTTGGCGTCGTTCAAAATGTCGTCCATCGTCACGTCCGCCATTGCGGGAGCCGATAGCGAAAACGCCATCGCCGCAACGCTCGCGGTCGCAAGCCACTTCAAGCTTTTCATATAAGTCCCCTTGAGCTGTTTCCTGGCAGCTCACCGCTTTTTTTGCGTTTGGAATTTCGCAGCGGAGAGTTTCACCAGACGCCAAGGTAACGCAGCGGCAATCCGTCGATTATTGCCAAATAGTACACCTTCGATTTTTCATACCGGCCAACGGCATGCATGCGACCTGGATCACATCGCTGACTGAGCGCCGGACTGAAAGCGCTTCAATTCCCGCTGACCCGTCCTGTTTTTTCGGACCACGCTTAACTTGAAAGATCAGCCCTCTGAACCGCTCGCCGTTTTTGGACCGGGTGGAGCTAGAAATTTTCGTCCTCGCGAGTCAGGGTGGGCCGTTGAGCCCTGACCGATTTCTCCTGCGCGTCAATGGCTCATTACGCCAATATATTCCCAAAGGCTGAAATCTCTATTGCGCTGACCGGTTGAGACCACACACACCCAACTTTAAAGGTTCATTGATTGATTTTTGGGACTGTGAAGTATGATAGCTGACCATATAAAAATATCGATTCGATAAATACAATCAGTGGTTGTGTTTTATCAAATCGGCGTTTCTAGATGGCATTGAGAATGGGAACATTCTTTTCTGCAATAAATTGAGGGGCAGGAATGCCGAGTGCTCAGGGAAGTTTCAAGCCGTTTGAAATTGATGGTTTCGACGGCTTCGATGATGGTGACATGCTGAAGGCTGATAGTGATCTGCTTGCCATAGATGGTGGTGGCTGCGCGCTTGATCCTTCGATCATCACCGATGTTGGCAACAGCTTCGATACACCGCGCGGTGGCGCGGATGCTGCAGCGACCACGGGCGGCAATGCAGCCAATACCGCCAATTCACCCACACTAGGCACGATCCAGGCCATCGGCACCTACATCGCGATGACGAGCCCCTCGAGCGCTGGCGGCCGCCACTTCGCTTCGGGCTCGACGGTAACCGTAAACTTGAGCGGCCTGCTGCTTGCTGGCGAACTCTTGTACGCGCGAACTGCGTTGGCCGCATGGGCGCGCGTGGCCAACATCCACTTCCTCGAGACGACGGGCGCCGCCCAGATCACAATGACCGACGACAACGATGCCATTAATTACAATGCCTACACAACCACGTTGTGGAACAACTCAACGACTATCAGCTCGGCCAGCATTCACATCACGCAGAAGTGGTACAATGCAAATGGCGGCGCTGGCGGGCCAACCGGCGTTCTGAACGGTTACGGTTACCAGACCTACGTCCACGAACTCGGCCATGCGCTCGGCCTCGGTCACGACGGTCCCTACAACGGAACGGCCACTTACGGTACCAGCAACATCTTCACAAACGATAGCTGGCAGTACTCCACCATGTCGTACTTCGACCAGACCAACTATGGCGGTGCGTCGTATGCATACATAACCTCGGCCATGCAAGCCGACATTTACGGCATACAGCTCTTGTATGGCGCTCCTACCGTTAGCCCCAACACGCACAGGTTCGGTTACGGCGCTGACACCGGCGCCGAATTCGATCTTGCTCAATCCAATTCGTTCTGCATCTACAGCGTGGACGGAACCGCCGACCTGGATGCGTCGCTCTATAACGGAGCTCAGACGGTTTATTTTAACGCCGGAACGTTTTCTTCAATTAGGGGATTGAGCAATAACGTCAGTACGGCGCTCAACACGCGCCTCACGAGTTATGAAGGCGGCTCCGGTATCGACACCGTATTCTTTGGATCCACGTCCGTCACGGTTCGCAGTGCGGCCACGGGGGCGGGGAATGACGTGCTACTGGCGGGCGACAACTTATCACTCACTAGCCAGCAGGCGTCGATTTACCGGCTTTATGAGGCAACGTTGAACCGCCGACCCGATGTGGCGGGTTTTAATGGTTGGGTCGGCGCACTTCAAGGCGGGCAGCCGTTGACGACAATTGCGAGCGGGTTTGTTAATTCAGCCGAGTTTCAAGCGACATACGGGCCGCTCAATAACACTCAATTTGTCACTCTGCTCTATAGCAATGTGC
>JANLYB010000245.1:0-7413 GCA_031365425.1 Hyphomicrobiaceae bacterium | reverse complement strand
CAGACGAAACCAGCCCTTCCCCCCGCCGCCCGCATTTGCCGGTCATGCTGGCGGAGGTGCTGGAGGCGTTGACGCCTGCGGACGGGGAAACCTTCATCGACGGCACGTTCGGCGCGGGCGGATACACAACAGCGATCCTGGAGGCCGCGAACTGCCACGTGCTGGCCCTCGACCGCGACCCGCGCGCCATTCGCGACGCCGCACCGCTTCTTGAACGCTTCGGCGAGCGCTTGGCCCTGGTCGAAGCTCCGTTCGGCACGCTGGACGAGGTCGCCGAAGACTACGCAGGAGAACGCGTCGATGGAGTGGTCCTCGACATCGGTGTATCGTCGATGCAACTCGACCAGCCCGAGCGCGGGTTCTCGTTTCAGAACGACGGCCCGCTCGACATGCGCATGGCCGATCACGGCGAAACGGCAGCCGACGTCGTCAACACCATGGACGAGGAGCCGCTCGCCAACATCCTTTACGATCTGGGCGAGGAGAAAAAATCCCGCCATATCGCCCGCGCCATCGTCCGCCAGCGCGAAACCACACCCTTTACGACAACGCTCGAACTTGCCCGCCTTGTTTCGCGCGTGCTGGGCGGACGCAAGGATGGTGACCGCCACCCGGCAACTCGCACGTTCCAGGCGCTCCGCATCTATGTCAATGACGAGCTGGGAGAGTTGGAGGCAGCGCTTGTTGCCGCCGAACGGATCTTGAAACCCGGTGGACGCTTGGTCGTGGTGACGTTCCATTCGCTGGAAGACCGCATCGTCAAAAGATTTTTTATCGAACGCTCGGGCCGGGAATCACAGGGCTCGCGGCATTTACCTCCCACGGCGGGGAATAAAAATGAGCCAAGTTTCCGAATTGTTAACCAGCGGCCGTTAAGTCCTTGTCAACCTGAACTCGATCTTAACCCGCGCGCGCGATCCGCACGCCTGAGGTCGGGGATCAGGACCAAGGCCGGAATAATCTCCTGACGTGCCGCGTATCACCTTGAGTCCCAAAACGAGGGGGGGTCGAGGGGTCACCCATCGAATGGGTTAAGGGCGATTGCCCTTATCGCGAAGCGAACAAACTCAGGAGTAAACAGGAGACACGTCGTCATGCACACGTTGACCCTCGCTGCTACCTTCCTCGCCCTGTCGAGCGCCTTTCTGCTCTACGGGCTCACCTACGATACCCGCTTGATCGATCAGCGTGTCCAGATGGCGGAACGCGCCGCCGAGCGCGCCCGCAGCGATATCGCGGTTCTGCGCGCTGAGCGGGCGCACCTGTCGCGTCCCGACCGGATCGAGCCGATGGCGCGTGCGATGGGCCTGCGGCCCACGCAGGCGAGCCAGTTCATCAACGCCCATCTCGCCGACGCCGATACCGCACGCTGACGCAGCCATGCTGATCCTGGCGCCACCGCCACAAGCCGATGAAACCGTCACCAGCCGCTTACGAGCGCGGGCGGCACGTTTAACGCAGCCCAAAGTCGCGCCGCGGCAAGAACCGTCGGCGGCGTTTCAGGTGCGGGTGGCATCGCTGGTGCTGGGCGGCCTGTTCCTGGCCGTGGCAGGGCAGTTGACGCGGCTGGCGATGAAGGCTGACGCGATGGTGACGGTATCGGCGGCGATGGTCGAGCCGGTGGCGACGAGCTATTCGCGCCCCGACATCGTGGACCGCAATGGCCGCCTGCTGGCAACCGACGTCGAAGTGCATTCGCTGTTCGCCGATCCCTCGCGCATCGCCGACCGCGACGAGGCCATCGAGAAGCTCGCAACCGTGCTGCCTGACCTCGACGAAAACGAGATGCGCAAGGCGCTGTCCGATAGGAACAAACATTTCGCCTGGGTCAGGCGCGGCCTGACGCCGAAGATGGCGCAGGCGGTCCATGATCTGGGGCTGCCGGGCTTTGCCTTCCGCCGGGAGTTGCGCCGCGCCTATCCGCTGGGCGCGCAGGCCGGGCATTTGTTGGGTCGCGTCGATGTGGACAACAAAGGCGTCGCCGGGATTGAGCGCTACATCGATGATAACGTCGGCATCGACGGCGTCCACACCACGCGACCCACCGAGCGCCCGCCGGTCCGGCTGTCGATCGAGATCGGGGCGCAGGCAGGCCTTGAGGCCGAACTCGCCGACGCCATGATGCGCTACAAGGCGGCGGGTGCGGCAGCCGTTGTGATGGACGTCAAAACCGGCGAGATCGCAGCGAGCGCCTCGCTGCCCAGAATGGAACCGGCCCGCGCAACCGACGCCACCGATGCCGCCAAGAAGGACCGTCTGCAGAGCGGAACCTATGAGCTTGGCTCGATCTTCAAGATGATGACGATTGCAGCAGCCCTCGACAGCCAGCAGGTAACGCCCGAAACTGTGATCGATGTCCGCCCGCCGCTGTTGGCGGGACGATTCGAGATCAAGGATCTGCACAGTGCCGGACGCCCGTTGACGGTCACCGAGATCTTCCTGCATTCGTCAAACGTCGGCGCGGGTATGATCGCCCTGGCAGGCGGCACCAGCGCGCAGCAGGCGTTTCTGAAACGCGCTGGCCTTACAACACCGATGACCACGCAGATTGGCCCCGTGACGCCGCCGGTCACCCCGGCTCGCTGGGACCGCACCGAGACGATCACGATTTCCTACGGCCACGGTATTGCGGTCGCGCCGTTGCAGTTTGCCGCCGCCGCCGGTGCGCTCGTCAACGGCGGCACGAGCGTCGCGCCGACCTATCTCGCCCGCAGGCCAGCCGATCCGATGCCGCCCGCGACGCAGGTCATCTCAAGCCAAACCAGTGCGGCCATGCGATCGATCATGCGCCGGAACGTGACGGATGCGGAGGGGACGGGCAAGCGCGCCGATGTGCCCGGTTATGAGGTTGGCGGCAAGACCGGCACCGCCGACATCGCGGGCCCGCGCGGCTATCGCCAGGGCGGCGTGATCTCCTCGTTCCTCGCCGCATTCCCCATGAGCAACCCGCGCTACGTGGTGCTGGTCTTGCTGTTCGAGCCCAAACCCTCAGCCGAAACCGGCGGCAAGGTGCTGGCAGGCCTAACCGCCGCTCCGGTCGCTGGCCGCATCATCGCCCGCATCGGGCCGTTGTTGGAACGGTGAATGTGTGCTGGTTTCGATGAAGAACGAATCGCAAAGTTTGACGCCGTGAGCCCCTGCCCATATGAACTTTTAGACTGTCGGACGAGGAAGCGATTCGCTAACGTTACGTCCTGCTCCCGCAACACGAACAGCGTGCATCATGGCAACGGTTTTGACGAGCCTATTGGACCGCGATGTTACGAGCCCTGCCGAAGCGGCATCGGTGACCATCACCGGCATCACCGCCGATAGCCGCCAGGTCCTCCCCGGCTATTTGTTCGCCGCACTCGCAGGGTCGAAGGCCGACGGCGCAAAGTTCGTCGCTGAGGCCATCGCCAAAGGTGCCGCCGCGGTCCTCGTGGGCGATAAGGCCGATCTGGCGGTCACCGGGAACGTCCCGATTCTTCGCGCAGCCGAGCCCCGCCTGGCGCTGGCCCGCATCGCCGCCCGCTTCTATGGTCCGGGTCCCGATACGATTGTGGCAGTCACCGGAACCAGCGGGAAGACCTCGGTCGCCGAATTCACCCGCCAGATCTTTGCAGCGCTCGGCCATAAGGCGGCATCGCTCGGCACCATCGGCGTCGTGAAACCCGATGGCGCCGTCTATGGCTCGCTGACGACGCCCGATCCCGTGACCCTGGCCAAGACGCTCGCCGGACTGCGCGCCGAGGGCATCACGCACCTTGCGATGGAAGCCTCCTCCCACGGTCTCGACCAATACCGGCTCGACGGGGTGAAACTGAAAGCGGGCGCATTCACGAACCTTGGCCGCGACCACATGGACTATCACCCAACCGTTGAACACTATCTCGACGCCAAGCTGGGTCTGTTCACCCGCCTTCTGCAGCCGGGCGATACTGCCGTCATCAACGCGGATGATGTGTGGGCTCCCAAAGTGATTGCCGCAGCAACGAAGCGGAACCTGCCGTTCTTGACCGTGGGCAATGACGGCGAAACGCTCCGCATCATCAAAGTTACCCCACAGGGCTTCGGCCAGCAGCTCGAAATTGCCGTCAGTGGCCATACCTACACCGTGAACCTGCCCCTCGTCGGAACCTATCAAGCCGCCAACGCGCTGGTGGCAGCAGGCTTGGCCATTGCCGCAGGCGAACACGCAACCGCTGTGATTGCAGCCCTTCCCAAGCTCCACGGCGTCAAGGGCCGTCTTGAAATCATCGGCAAGGCGCGAGGTGGCCTCGGCGTCGTTGATTACGCCCACAAGCCCGAAGCGCTCGCCGCCGCACTCGACGCCCTGCGCCCCTTCGCACCCGGCAAGCTGATCTGCGTGTTCGGATGCGGCGGCGACAGGGATAAGGGCAAACGCCCGATCATGGGCACGATCGCGGTTGAAAAGGCCGACGTCGTCATCGTCACCGACGATAACCCGCGCACCGAAGCGGCAGCCAGCATCCGCGCCGGGATCATGGCAACCGCTAAAGGCGCTCAGGAAATCGGCGACCGTGAGCAGGCCATCAAAGCCGCTGTTGCAATGATGGGCGCGGGCGACGTCGTGGTCGTCGCGGGCAAGGGGCACGAGATGGGCCAGATCGTCGGCAACACCGTGCTGCCGTTCTCCGATCACGATGTGCTGGCAGCAGCCCTCGCGGCAGCGGAGCATGGACAATGAGCGCAGTCCTCTGGACTCTGGCAGACGTCATCGCCGCCACACGAGCCTCCCTTTCGGAGGGCGCAAACAAGTCTCATGCCATTACCGGCATCTCGATTGACACCCGCTCCATCGAGCCCGGCGACCTGTTCGTAGCGCTCAAAGACGTCCGCGACGGCCATGAGTTCGTCACGACTGCCTTCAAGAACGGCGCAGGCGCGGCACTCGTTTCCCATGATTATGTCCGCCATCCGGGAGATGGCACGTTGCTGCATGTGGACGATACGCTCAAAGGCCTCGAACGGCTCGGCATCGCCGCCCGCGCACGGTTGTCGCCCGACGCCCGTGTGCTCGCCGTGACGGGCAGCGTCGGCAAGACAACGACCAAGGAAATGCTGCGCGCATGCCTTGCGCCGCACGGCTCGACCCACGCCGCCGATAAATCATTCAACAATCACTGGGGTGTACCGCTCACGCTCGCGCGAATGCCGGCGGACACAAAATACGGCGTGTTCGAAATTGGCATGAACCACGCGGGCGAAATCACACCGCTCACCAAGATGGTCCGCCCGCACGTTGCAATCATCACGACGGTCGAAGCGGTCCACCTCGAACACTTCAAGTCGGTCGAGGACATTGCGCAAGCCAAAGCCGAAATTTTTGCAGGGCTGGAACCAGACGGCGTCGCGATCATCCCACGCGACAATCCGCGCTATGACCTGCTTGCCGCCCGGGCGCGCGAACGCAGTGTGCGCACGGTCACGTTTGGGATCGCGCAAGACGCAGCCGTACGCTTGACGGGCTCGTTCGTGCGGGCATCCGGCTCGTACAACACTGTGACGCTCAAAGGCCTCCAGTTTTCGTTTGAGTGCGCGTTGGCCGGCCGTCACATGATCCACAATGCCTTAAGCGTTGCCGCAGCCCTCGACGTGGTTGGCCTGTTCCCGGCAAGCGCGATGGCCCCGCTTTCCCGTATGGGCACACCACAAGGCCGCGGCTCGCGCACCAGATTGTCCATCGGGGGCGGTAACGCGCTGCTGATCGACGAGAGCTACAACGCCAATCCTGCCTCGATGCTGGCAGCGCTTGCTGCAATGGCGACGGTCACGCGCGAACAATCCCCGCGCCGCATCGCCGTACTCGGCGACATGCTGGAATTGGGGTTGAACTCGGTCAGCCTCCACGCCGGACTTGCGGACGCCATCCAAGCGGCCGGCGTCGATCTGGTGTTTGCTTGCGGATCGGACATGAGACACTTGTATGATGCACTGCCGGTTGAAAAGCGTGCCAAATGGGCGTCAACGTCCAGCGGACTGACGAATGATCTTCTGGAATGCGTCCGGGGGGGCGATGTGGTGATGATCAAGGGCTCGAACGGGTCGCGCATGGCGCCGCTCGTGAGTGCCCTCGTGGCGCGCCATATTCCGGCACAATCGAATGGGTAGACAGGCGGGCGTTGTAAGCGCGTCGAGGGAAACGGGGACGGTATGCTTTATGAATTGATCCAGTTCAGCGACCAGATCGGCGCGCTGAACGTCTTTAGATACCAGACGTTTCGGACCGGCGGCGCGATCTTCACGTCGCTGCTGTTCGTCATGCTGTTTGGCCCCGGCATTATCGATCTGCTGCGCATTAAGCAGGGCAAGGGCCAGCCGATCCGCGAAGACGGCCCCAAGACTCACTTAGCCAAGCGCGGCACGCCGACGATGGGCGGCCTCATGATCCTGGCCGGTATTGCGGTCGGCACCCTGTTCTGGGCCAACTTGAAAAACCCATACGTCTGGATCGTGTTCGGCGTCACCATGTCGTACGGCGCAATCGGCTTTTACGACGATTATCTGAAGGTGACGAAGCGCACGACGTCAGGCTTTGGCGGCAAGTTCCGCCTCCTGCTGGAGGTCCTGGTCGCCTGCATCGCAACCTATTCGATCATGTCGCTGGGCAAAGCAGGCCTCGCCGACGCGCTGACTGTGCCGTTCTTTAAGAACGTCATCTTCCACCTCGGCGCGTTCTTCGTCATCTTTGGCGCATTCGTGATTACCGGGGCTGGCAACGCCGTCAACTTCACCGACGGTCTCGATGGCCTGGCTATCGTGCCGGTGATGATCGCTGCCGCCTCATTCGCGCTGATCGCCTACATCATCGGTAACGCCAAGTTCGCAACCTACCTGCAACTCCACTACGTCTCGGGCACCGGCGAGTTGGCCGTCATCTGCGGCGCGTTGATCGGCGCAGGCTTGGGCTTCCTCTGGTTCAACGCCCCGCCCGCCATGATTTTCATGGGCGATACGGGTTCCCTCGCACTCGGCGGCTTGCTCGGCACCACGGCGGTCGCCGTCAAGCACGAGATCGTGCTGGCCATCGTCGGCGGCCTGTTCGTGCTGGAAACGCTGTCGGTCATCATTCAGGTGATCTCGTTCAAGACGACGGGTAAACGGGTCTTCCGAATGGCCCCGCTCCACCACCATTTCGAGCAGAAGGGCTGGTCCGAACCGACCGTCGTCGTCCGCTTCTGGATCATCTCGGTGATCTTGGCTCTCATCGGCTTGGCCTCGCTCAAGCTGCGGTAGACTTCCCCCTCCCCCCATGCGCTCCACTTGCATGGGGAGAGGGCCGGGGTGAGGGGCGGCTGCAAGCTCCGAACAAGCTGCCGCCCCTCACCCTAACCCTCTCCCCGTGAAGGACGGGGAGAGGGGATAACAGTCCCAACGAGGCACGGCACATGATCCCAGTCACGACATTTG
>JANLYB010000198.1:0-4508 GCA_031365425.1 Hyphomicrobiaceae bacterium | reverse complement strand
GGATGCTCCGCACCGATGGTAGCGGCGCGGCGAAAAGCGTGGCTGAGCCGCTACTGAGCCGCCGTCACGCCTGCGGGGCCGACATTGACTGCATTAAGCGCGTGCAATTAACAGCCATCGCCTCCTTTCAAGCGCGTGGTGCGCCAGCCTCGGTCGCTGCTCCCGAAGCCAAGACGCCCGCGGTGACCGCTCCCCCACCGACGGATGTGCGGGTTGTCGGCCCGCCCATCGCGCTGCGCCCGACGGCATCGGCAGCCACCCCGACGCCCACATCGGTCGGTTCAGCGGGCGGAAATGGTCTAATAATCTTCTTGATCGCACTGAGCGCCGTATTGATCGGCGCTGTTGGATATCTTTTTAGAAAACTCCGCGGTGCCATGCCCGCCGCCGTTGCCGCAACGCCTGCATCCGCAACACCCCATAAAGTGCCCGTTGTGTCCAAGCCACAAAAAATGGACCTAGCGGCGCTTGTTCCCGCCGAGTCGCCCGCCAGCGTCGCCGGTTTCGCTTCAGCGATGGAAGCGCCACAAACCGACGAAGCGATGGCCGCCGCTGCCGTGAGCCTCGGAGGACCGCCGAAGTCGCGTGCCGTGAGTGATTGAGGAAGGGCATTTCCCATTGAAATCCCGAAAAGGTCATGTGAGCGACTTGACCTCGCTGTGCTCCACGACATTCGGACGTTACACAGGATCAGTCGCTGCCGCGCACGAGAAATCGCGATCAGCTCCTGCTTCGTGGAACCAAGGTTCCAATCGCGAGTTCGACCATAAGGAGACAGCGATATGGCAGACAAATCAACCTTTAGCCCCGACGAATGGAAGACACTCCTTGAAAGTGTGATGGCACCCGGCCTTGCCATAACGGCTGCTGAACCGAGTGGGCTTTGGGGCCTGCTTCAAGAGAGTTTCGCTAGTGGCAAAATGCTGGCCAAAACCAAAATGGATACCACCTCCAATCCACTCATAAGAGCCGTCGTGGATGATTTCGCAACGAGTGAGGGCCGGACGGTGGCCCGAGACGGCTTAAAAGAAACTCTAAATGGTAAAAAACCTGCCGAAGTAAAGACTGCCTGCATCGAAATATTGAGCAAAGTTGACGGCATCCTAAGCGCCAAAGCGCCGAGCGACGCTGCTGCGTTCAAGAATTGGTTGCGCGAGATCAGCCAAAGTGTTGCTGAGGCGTCCACCGAAGGTGGCTTCCTTGGTATCGGCGGCGTTACGGTTAGCGATGCTGAGAAAGCGACGCTCGCCGAAGTCTCCAGCGCACTCAAACTGTCGATCTAAGCGCGAGCGTTCGCAGATTGCTGAGTGTCGCATTTCGCTACGTATGGCTGATCAATATCCGATCTGCTGGGTATCGGTGAGTTGTGATCATCGCACTGACAGCGAAGGTTTGGCAATTGACCACCGCCTCAAGCAGATATCGACGTGGCGTAACGCTTTTCCGATATCTACGGCGTAATCTCGGAAATGACGGCTGTTCAGTTGGGACCGGGCAGCCGCTAAGGAAACAGGCGAAACACCGTACAGCCTTAAGCGCATGCGGGCGGAACTTTGTCCGTTAAAAAACATTTACACGCATCGCCAACATCTGGAGGATGCGTGATGAACGGGATTATTTACATAATTGGGTTGGTCGTAGTCGTGGGCGCGATCCTTTCGTTTATTGGCTTGCGATAAGCCCGCCGACAAGTGAGATTGCGATAATTGAGGCCATGTGGTGTAGCTCCCATGGGCCTTAATTTTCGGCCCCATGCCGAAACCGAAAAACACGCGGTATGACTGCTAGAACAAAGCTCGCCGGTGCGGGCCTAGCCGAGCACGACCTATCGAAGCGGCATAGAAGCATTTCCGTGTAATTTGGCGACCTCAAAATCGGGAGGCCGCTGTTAGCACCTAGCGGCACGGTCGGCTCTCACTGATATGTCTGCACCTCAGTACTAAGAGGACATGCGCGCATTGCAAATTTTGCCGAAATTCCCAAATCGAGGCCGAGAATTACCGGTAGCGGGCACAGGGTGTAATACAGCCGCTTCACCGATATCCTTAAAACAACAGCGTCATCGAATTGCGGTGCAATCCTAGTACGCTAAACAGAGAAAAAATGGCCAGACAGCCGTTCAAAGTTCGCACTTCTGATGAATTAATTGCACTGCAAAGTGCGGTGGCGACAGCGGTTCTAGCTGTAATCATCGTGATGACTCTTTACTTCGGCCGCGAGATCATCATCCCGATTGCGTTGGCCATCTTGCTTAGCTTCGTCCTGGCCCCGCTTGTTGCATTGCTTCAAAGGGCGCGCGTGCCCCGGGGGATTGCAGTCGTCACCGTCGTCGTTCTCGCCTTTGCGGTCTTATTTGCAATGGGCAGCCTTCTCGCTTCGCAGTTAACGCAACTGGCAAGTGAATTGCCGCGCTATCAATCCACGATTAGTGAGAAAATTCAGCTATTTCGAGAGACTACGGCTGGCCGGGGAACGCTCGAACGGGCCTCCGGGATGCTGAAGGATCTGAGCAAAGAACTTGATAAACCAAAAGAGGCCGCATCCACACTCAGTGCGAGCCCAATAGTCAATTCAAAAGCGCCGCTTACACCCGTGCCCGTTGAGGTGCGCCAACCGGACCCGGGCGCTCTGGAGAGTCTGCAGTCGTTAATTTCGCCCCTCCTGCACCCACTGGCCACGACCGGTATCATAATCATTTTTGTTATTTTCATCCTGCTTCAACGGGAGGATCTTCGTAATCGGCTTATTCGCTTGGCAGGTTCGCACGACCTGCAACGCACAACTGCAGCACTCGACGACGCGGCGAGGCGCCTCAGCCGGCTTTTCCTAATCCAGCTTCTTTTGAATGGAACGTTTGGCGCAGTTATTGGGACCGGCCTTTGGTTCATTGGTGTTCCAAGTGCCATCCTTTGGGGTATCCTAGCCGCTGTTCTGCGCTTTGTGCCGTACATCGGCGCAGCAATCGCCGCCACCTTTCCATTAGTCCTTGCAGTCGCTGTTGATCCAACGTGGTCGATGTTGCTCTGGACCCTCGCTCTCTTTCTGATTGTAGAGCCGGTCGTCGGGCACGTGATCGAGCCAATGGTTTACGGTCATTCCACCGGACTTTCTCCGGTCGCTGTTGTCGTGTCTGCAACGTTTTGGACGGCGCTTTGGGGGCCGATTGGCTTAGTATTAGCGACGCCCCTGACTGTCTGCCTGGTCGTGCTCGGGCGGCATGTTGAACGCTTGGAGTTTCTTGACGTGATGTTTGGTGACAGGCCCGCGCTATCACCGCCTGAGATTTTTTACCAACGGATGCTTGCGGGTGACCCAACCGAAGCTTCAGATAAGGCCGAGGAGTTTTTAAAGGAACGATCCCTTATCTCCTATTATGATGAGGTTGCGTTGAAGGGTTTGCAATTGGCACAAGCTGATGCGGAGCGAGGTGCTCTCGATCAGGACCGTTTAATGAAAATCAGAGACGCGGCGCTCGAGTTTGCCAGCAACCTCGCTGACCAAGATGATCGTCCGGGGCTGAAAGCCAGTTCGACTTCGGACGCGGAAGCAACCTCGGCGGTGGAGAGCGTAGCTGAAGACGCCCCATACGCGAATCTGCCGATTGTCAGCAAGGAAAGTCTACCAACCGAATGGCAGAGTGAGGGTCCCGTTCTATGCGTGGCTGGGCGAAGCCTAATTGATGAAGCTGCCGCAATCATGCTGGCTCAGCTCTCTACCGCTCATGGGCTAACGGCCCGCGTCGAGGGGTCCGAAGCGCTACTAACCTCAAATATCTTCCGGCTCAATACTGACGGAGTTTCGATCGTCTGCCTGGTTTATATGGATGGGGCCGGACCCGCTCATATGCGCTATTCTGTTCGGCGTCTTCGTCGAAAATTGCCGAAGGCTGTCATTGTTCTGTGCTGCTGGCTAAAGGACGCTGATCCCGTGGAGTTGGAGCGGCTTCGTGAAGCATCAAAGGCAGATCTGATCGCGAAGAACCTCGGCGAGGCGATCAAATTAACGATTGAGGCGACAGGCCTCGATGTCGATAGGCAGGGCGGATTGGCGGCAACGACGGCGGCTTAACTCCCGTAACGGTCGTTTGCGAGATCGTCGCCGGCTTACGCAATCGTCGTGTTCAAGTGGTACGTGTTGCCTACGCACCGTTCACCTACGCGAGAAGCCTTCATATATCATCATAGTAGGAAATTAACGCTCGACCAAACGAGATCCGTGAACGTCAATTTTCCTTTATACCTAGCCCGTTTTTTGGTGCCGTTACGGTGGACGGCGCATCGTCATATGGCGGTCGGGACCGCGACGGCCGGTGACAAGAATAAAGACCGCGAGGGTCTTCGTTTGCAATATTTGATTGAGTTATTCCGCTAAGCATCGGACCGTTTTTGGGTTACATGGAAAGTTGAAATCAAAAATGCAGACCGCAACTGCCGATTTGTGCGCTTATCGGCGCAACGCGGTGCGATTTAAAGGGGTTGCTTGCAAGGCCGAGCGCCTTTCCATGATGG
>JANLYB010000188.1:0-9937 GCA_031365425.1 Hyphomicrobiaceae bacterium | reverse complement strand
AACCGGCAGCATTGATCGCCGCCTGCACGTCCTGCGCCGCACCATCAATGTCGCGGTTCAACGCGAACTGCAACGTGATCTGCGACAACCCATACGAACTCGACGACGTCATCGACTGCAACGACGCGATCTGCCCGAACTGCCGCTCAAGCGACGCCGTAACGAGATTTGACATCGTCTCGGGGTTCGCCCCCGGCAACTGCGTCGTCACCTGCACTGTCGGAAAATCGACCTGCGGCAGTGCCGAAACCGGCAAACCCCAATACCCTAGCCATCCCGCCAGCAGCACCGCCACGCTCAGCAGCGTCGTGGCCACTGGCCGCATGATAAAAGGACTGGAGACGCTGGCGAAATAAGATTGCTCGCCCGTGGCACTGCCCGCCGGAGCGCCCTCAGGCGACGCAGCCACCGGATCGTTGGAGATGCGGCCGGTCACTGGAGCGCACTTTCTTGAGCCTTACGCTTGCCCCGCTTTTCGCCCTTGCCGCGTTCGCCCTCGGCCCGCGCCGCCGTATCGGGCTTGACCGTTGATCCCGTCTCGGGAGCAGTCGCCGCCGCTGATCCCGCAGCAGGTGCCCCAATCTGCCCCTGCGGTGTCTGATCTTGTGACGTCTGATCGGGTGCCGCAGGTTTCGCCGCTCCCTTGCCCTCGCCACTGCTGCCATCGCCGCGGGCAATCGTAACCTGCGCCTGATCCTTGAGCCGCGCAAACCCGCTGGTGACGACCTGCTCGCCTGCCGCCAGACCTTTGGATATCACCGCAAGCCGGTCATCCTGCTGAGCGACCACAACCGGCCGAACCGTTACCGTTTGCTTGCTAGCCTCGCCGCTCAACACATAGACAAACGTCCCGACCGGCCCGCGTTGCACTGCAGCTGTCGGCGCGGTGATTGAATCCTTCAACACATTGACCCGCACGCGCACATTCGCGAACTGCCCTGGCCATAACTGCAACCGCTCGTTCGGCAGATCGGCCTTCATACGTACCGTGCCCGTCGTCGCATCGATCAGGTTGTCGATAAACGTCAACGCACCGGCATCGATAACCGTCTTATCATCGCCATCCATCGCCTCGACCTGCACCGTCCCGGTCGCCATCGCGGCGTTCACCTGCGCCAACTGCTGTTGCGGCAACGTAAACTGCACCGAAATCGGTTTGATCTGCGCTATCGTCACGATACCGGCATCGCCCGCCCGCACGAGGTTGCCTTCATCCACCAGCCGCTGCCCCGTCCGCCCATCAATCGGCGACAAAAGCTTGGTATAATTCAAAACCGCCTGCGCGTTCTCAATTGAGGCCGTATCGGACTTAAGCTGCGCTTGGTTCTGCGCGACCAGAGCCCGCTGCGTATCGATCGTCTTCTGCGCTGTCACCCCCGGCCCAACCTTCGAATACCGGTCGAGATCGAGTTCAGCGTTCGTCAAAATCGATTGCGTAAGATTGCGCTTGGCAATGGCTTGATCGAGCGCCGCCTGATACGTGACTGAATCAATTTCGGCCAGTAGATCGCCCTTTTTCACGTCCTGGCCTTCGCGAAAGCTCACCTTGATGAGCTTACCGTCAACCTGCGGCTTGACCGTCACCGTGTTGAGCGCCCGCGCCGAACCCACGCCACGCAGATAAACCGGAACATCGGCAACGCCCGCCGCCGCAACGACCACGGGCACCGGACCATCCTGCCCGCCACGCCGGCCACCGCCGCCACTCTTCTTGCCGCCGTTGGCATCAGCAGTCGTCGCCGCCGGCGTCTGGCCACCAAGACCGATCTTAGATGCGAGCGTATCGACCCGAACCCACGCTAGTCCCGGAACCGGAACGCCAAACTGGTTCAGCGCCGCTACCCCGGCTACCCCCATCACCAGCGCGATCACAATCCATTTCTTCAAAGTCATGACGTTCCATCTCTGGCAGGTGCAACTGCCCGGCCGCAAATCCCGTAAATCGCGTCGCTTTACTGTACTGACACTCTTATACGCCGCCGGCCTGGCCTTCCCGTTCGTCTTTCACGCGTTCGTGAAGATCATGGTTATTTGTTAAGGATCAATCGCCGCAGGCGACCGGTAGATCGCGATCTACCAGCAGACTGAACACCGCAGCTGCCCGTTCGTTCCCGTTTCCCGTCGCCCCGCCGAACCAGCGCCATTGCGGGCGCCACCGACGTTGGATAAGAACGCCTGATATCAACTTTGAACAGACTGACCGATTGCATCTGCATTTTGCCGATCCGTAACAAACCCCGGTTCCGCCCGTAATCCATGACAAGAGGTTCATTTGGACGATCGAGAACGCGATTGGGCGGACCAAATGAGAGCGGGGATGGCTGGTGACGCGGCTGCCTATCGCACCCTCCTGAATGCTTTGACGGTCTTTCTACGGTCAGAGGTTCGTCGTGGTTTTGCCCGCTATGGGCACGGCCATTCGGACGTGGAGGACGTGGTGCAGGAAACCTTGCTGGCAATCCATTTGAAACGCGAAACGTGGCGCACCAGCGAGCCGATCGGTCCGTGGGTCCGCGCCATCGCCCGCAACAAGCTGATCGACAGCCTCCGCCGTGGCGGCCGCCGCATCAATGTACCCATCGACGACGTCATCGACGTGTTGCCGGCCGCCGAACCGGTCGAACACCTGAACGAACGTGACGCCGAACAGATCTTGTCGAAACTCAATGGCCGCCAGCGCGACATTGTCCAGTCTATTTCGATCAACGGCGACAGTATCCGACAGACAGCCGCGAAGTATTCCATTTCCGAAGGCGCCGTTCGCGTCGCCCTTCACCGCGGCCTTTCAGCCCTCGCCAAAGCATATCGGACGCAAGACCATGAAGACAGATGACCTCATCACGGCGTTGACCGCCGACATCGACACCAAGCCGGTCCAGGTATCCCGGGCCGTGGCGCAGGCTATTGTGCTCAGCCTGCCCATCGCGGCTGCTATCCTGATCTTGGTGCTTCACGTCCGCCCCGATTTCTGGATGGTCCTGACGACCTCGCCACGCTTCGACTTCAAGTTCGTCTTCACGCTAGCAACGCTTGGAGCGGGCCTCTGGCTGGCCCTGCGCCTGTCGCGTCCAGGCACCTCCGCAGGGCCAGCCCTCGGGGCACTCGGCGTCGCCGCAACCCTCCTGATCGCCGCCGTCACAACGGAACTCATCGTCCTGCCGCCCGCCGATTGGGCGGGCGCACTCATTGGCGACCGAGCGATAGCCTGCATGACATTGATCCCGACGTTGGCCGCCGCCCCCCTCGCCGCCTTGCTGTTCGCCCTGCGCTCGGGCGCGCCCGACAATCCACGCATCGCCGGTGCCGCCGCAGGCCTCCTCGCCGGAGCCATAGGCGCGACGCTCTACGCCTCCCACTGCACCAACGACAGCCCCCTGTTCGTCGCCGTCTGGTACGTCATCGGCATCTCAGCCGTCACGTTCGCGGGCAGCCTGATCGGTGCCAAAGCTTTACGGTGGTAAGAAAAACAACCTTGTAGGGTGCAATAGCCCCTTGGCGTATTGCACCATCTTCACTTGGCTCACTTGGCTCACCCGTCCCAACCCTCGCCGCTCGCCCCATGCGACATCCGCACCAGCTTGGCCCGCGGCGGGGCCGTGGCCCCGGTCATCGCAAGCGCAACGGCCTCGGCAATCCGGATCCCATCGACGCCCGCCGACAAAATCCCGCCCGCATACCCGCCGCCTTCGCCCGCCGGAAACAACCCGCGCGTGTTGACCGATTGCCCACTGTCATCGCGCGGAATCCGCAACGGCGATGACGTCCGGGTTTCGACCCCGGTCATCACCGCATCGCCCATGGCAAACCCTTTGATCTGCTTGTCGAACGCAGGCAAGGCCTCGCGCATCGCAGACACCGCAAACTCCGGCAGACACTTAGCGAGATCCGTCGGCGTCACCCCCGGCTTATAGCTCGGCACCACGGCCCCTAGCGCGGTCGAAGCCCGCCCCGCCAAGAAATCCTCGACCTGCTGTGCCGGCGCCGCATACGTGCCCCCGCCCGCCTCGAAAGCGCACTTTTCCCAATGCCGCTGGAACGCAATCCCCGCCATTGGCCCGCCAGGAAAATCAATCTCCGGTGACACCGTAACAACGAGCCCCGCATTCGCATTGCGCTCGGCCCGCGAATACTGGCTCATACCGTTGGTGACGAGGTGCCCCGGCTCAGACGCTGCCGCCACCACCTGCCCGCCCGGACACATGCAGAAGCTGTAAACCGCACGGCCATTACTGGCATGATGCACGAGCTTATAGTCCGCCGCCCCCAGGATCGGATTGCCCGCCGACGGTCCATACCGGCAAGCATCAATCAGCGCCTGCGGATGCTCGATCCGCACCCCGATGGAAAACGGCTTCGCTTCCATCGCCACGCCGCCAGCATGCAACATCTCGAACGTATCGCGCGCGCTATGCCCGACCGCCAGCACTACATGATCCGCCTCGATGAATTCGCCGTCCGCCAGCCGGACGCCGCGCACCCGCCGCACGCCATCAACGCTTGCCTCGACATCGACGCAGGTCACGCGCGCCTGAAACCGGTACTCCCCGCCCAGCGCCTCGATCTTCGCCCGCATGCTCTCGACCATCGTCACCAGCCGGAACGTCCCGATATGCGGCTTCGAAACGAAGAGGATCTCATCCGGCGCGCCCGCGTGCACGAACTCGGTCAGGACCTTCCGGCCCAGATGATACGGGTCCTTGATCTGGCTATAGAGCTTGCCGTCCGAAAACGTCCCCGCCCCGCCTTCGCCGAACTGCACATTGGACTCAGGGTCCAGCACCGACCGCCGCCAAAGACCCCACGTATCCTTGGTCCGCTCACGCACCACCTTGCCGCGTTCCAGGATAATCGGCTTGAATCCCATCTCGGCGAGGATCAGCCCGGCAAACAATCCGCACGGCCCGCACCCGATCACCACCGGCCGTTTGAACCCGCCCTCAGGGGCCTTCGCGACCGGCTGATAGGTTGTATCAGGCGTTACCTTGACCCGCGCATCATCGGCAAACTTCGCCAACACGCCAGCCTGATCGGCAACCTCCACATCGACCGAATACACCAGCATGATCGCCGACCGTTTGCGCGCATCATACCCGCGCCGCGCCACATGCACTTTGCACGCTGCCGTCTTTCCCAGCCGCAACCGCACCCGGACCGCCGCCTCCAGCACCCCCGGCCCATGATCAAGCGGCAATCGAATTTCAGTCAGTCGGATCATGTCCAATTGTCATCCCGGGCGTAGCGTAGCGCAGACCCGGGACCCAGGGGCAACGAGTCCAACTCAGTCCTGTGCCTTTACCGTCCGCCGCGCAACGCGCCCAGGAATTCAGGTGTGGGATAGCTGTCGGCCGGCATCCCCATCTTCAGCTGTGCCTGCTTGATCGCCAATCGCGTTCCCGCGCCAAGCTTGCCATCCGGTTCACCGATCTTATAGCCCTTCCGGGCCAGCAACTGTTGCATCTCGACAATCTGCGGACCATCTAGCGACGACACCTGCGCCGTCCCCCGATGCATGGCAGGCGCTCCCGCAATCCGGGTTGCCAGATACGACGCCGTGACCCCGTAGTTCAGCGACTGATTCCATTTGAGATAAATGTCAAAGTTCGGATACACGAGAAACGCCGGCCCATTCCGGCCCATCAGCAGGATCAATGACGAGGGCATCGCATCCGCCGGAAGTTTCTTGCCGTCCACCGTCGTCACGCCCATTTCCGCCCACTTGGAGCGCGGCAGCTTGATCGCAAGGTCGGCCTGCTCCCACGCCATGTTGGCCGGAACCCGCACTTCCTGCATCCAAGGCTCGCCAGACTTCCAGCCCAACGACCGGATGAAGTTCGCCGTCGACGCAATGATATCGGGGTTCGATCGCAACAGATCGCGCTTGCCGTCGCCGTCATAGTCCACCGCGAAATTGAGATAATGCGCGGGCAGGAACTGGGTCTGCCCGAGCTCACCCGCCCACGACCCGATCATCTCGTCCGCGCGCAGATCGCCGCGATCGATGATCTTCAATGCCGCGATCAGCTCTGCGCGGAACATCTCGCCACGGCGGCAATCGTAGGCGAGTGTCGCCAGCGACCGTAGCACCGGCTTCTTGCCCATACCCGACCCGAAATCGCTTTCAAGCGCCCAAAACGCCGTGATCACCGGCGCGGGCACGCCGTATTCCTTCTCGACCTTGTCGAAGACGGCCTTCTGCTGCTTGACCTTGGCAATCCCGCTCTGCACCCGGTTAGGCGTCGCGAGCTTGGCCGAGAAATCGAGGAACGTCTGCGAGAAAAACCCCTGCTTGCGGTCGCTTGAAATGATCGACATATCCGCCGACATGCCATCAAGCGTCGACGACACGGTGCCAGGCTTTACGCCCGCCGCAATCGCGTCCTTCTTAAATCCAGCAAGCCAGCCCTCGAAGCTGCCGCTATTGACGCAAGCCGGTGCGGCCTGGACGGACACGGCGCTCAACGTAAGAACAGCCAACACCGCCATCGAATTCAAAATACGCATTCCTGTTCCCTCAGTCTGTCTGGCGCGCAGGTATGGGTCAACGAATGCGGCAAGGTCAAGTCCGGTTCGTACGCCATGCGGGGCTCGCGCAAGTTATACTAAACCGCGCGTGGGGTTGGTGGGGCGGCCACGCGCAAAGCAAAGAGGCACAAAACTGTTTAATCCCCTCTCATGAATTCCCAATCGCAATCCCGACCCCGAACACCAGCAGCCCGCCGACCACAACCTCAACGACCGCACGCCAGAACGTCGTGTCCATGTAACGCGCGCGGATCCACGCGATGGCCCACAATTCAACCATCACGATGGTAATCGCAACGCCGGTCGCCGTATTGAAGTCGGGGAGCAGATACGGCAGCGTATGCCCGAGCCCTCCGATCATGGTCATGACGCCGGTCACCGCCCCGCGCTTCCAGGGATCGCCGCGATCGGTCAACTCGCCATCGTCCGACATCGCTTCCGTCATACCCATCGAAATTCCAGCCCCAATAGAGGCAGCCATCCCGACCAGGAACGTATTCCATGTGTTGTGCGTGGCGAACGCTGCGGCAAAGATCGGCGCGAGTGATGCGATCGAGCCGTCGATCAAACCGGCCAGCCCCGGCTGCACATAGCGCAGCACGAACTGGCGCTTTTCCAGATGCGCCTCGGCTTCGCGTACATCGCTCGGAGCATGCGTCTCGGTCAACTGCTTGGCAACGACGACATGCTTGCCTTCCGCCGCCGCCAGATCACCGAGCAGCTTGCGCACGTCCGCCTCCCGCGCCATCTGTGTCGCGCGGGTATAAAACCGGTAGGCCTCCCCCTCCAGCGCGGACGCCTGCTCGCGCACCCTATCGATCCCCATCGGCTTAATCAGCCACACAGGGTCTATCTTCATGAACCCCTTGATGTCCTGCTTGCGGATCAGCGGAATGTGATCGCCAAACCGCTTTTTGAACAGCTCGATCAACCACCCGCGATGAACCCGCTCCTCTTCCGCCATCCCCGTAAACAGCTTGGCCGACGCAGGATACAGCTCGGCCAGCCCGTGGGCATACTCGGTGTAGATGGCGGCATGCTCCTCCTCGACCGAAATCGCCAGCGCCAGCACTTCACGTTCGTCCAAATCCGAAAACCTGCGCATAATCCCCCACTTTTAGAACTATTCTAAGCTATGCCTCACGAAATATCCTCCCGTCCTGCAGCAATCAAGAGTAAAGGGGTGGTGCGGCCCAGTTTGCCGCGCCCGTCATTTCCCGAATTTCCCGCGGTTGAATGCGAAAGCGGCACAACGCCACTGTCGCAGTGAAGCCGCCAATGCTAATCACCGGCCCATGATCGACATCTCAAAAATCCGCAATTTCTCCATCATCGCCCACATCGACCACGGCAAATCGACCCTGTCGGACCGCCTCATTCAAATGTGCGGCAACGTCGCCGACCGCGATATGAAGGCGCAGATCCTCGATTCGATGGACATCGAACGGGAGCGCGGGATCACGATCAAAGCCCAGACGGTGCGGCTCGACTACAAGCACACCGATGGGGAGATGTATCAACTGAACCTGATGGATACGCCAGGCCACGTCGATTTCGCCTACGAGGTGTCGCGCTCGCTCGCCGCCTGCGAAGGCGCAATTCTGGTGGTCGACGCCTCGCAAGGCGTAGAAGCCCAGACCCTCGCCAACGTCTACACAGCCCTCGACGGCAACCTCGAAATCCTCCCCGTTCTCAACAAAGTCGACCTGCCCGCCGCCGACTGCGACCGCGTCAAACAGCAGATCGAAGACGTCATCGGCCTCGACGCCTCCAACGCTGTCGAAATCTCCGCCAAAACCGGCCTCAACATCCGCGCCGTACTTGAAGCTGTCGTAGACCGCCTGCCGCCCCCCACCGGCGACGCCACCAAGCCGCTCAAAGCGATGCTGATCGACAGCTTCTACGATGCCTATCTCGGCGTGGTCGTGCTCGTCCGCATCAAAGATGGCGTGATGAAAAAAGGCCAGAAAATCAAGCTGATGGCCGGTGGCACCAATCACACCATCGAGCGCGTCGGCATCTTCCGCCCCAAGCAGGAAATGCTCAACGAACTCGGCCCCGGCGAAGTCGGTTTCTTCACCGCCGCCATGAAGGAAGTCGCCGAAACCCGCGTCGGCGACACCATCACCGACGAACGCAAGCCCTGCGACGAAGCTCTGCCCGGCTTCAAACCTGCCCAGCCGGTCGTCTTCTGCGGCCTGTTCCCAGTTGACGCCGCCGACTTCGAAGCCTTGCGCGAAGCTATGGGCAAACTGCGCCTCAACGACGCAAGTTTCTCGTTTGAAACCGAAAGCAGCGCCGCCCTTGGCTTCGGTTTCCGCTGCGGCTTCTTGGGCCTGCTCCACCTCGAAATCATCACCGAGCGCTTAGAGCGCGAGTTCAACCTCGACCTCATCACGACGGCACCCTCGGTCGTCTATCGCATGAATATGACTGACGGCACCGTGCAGGAAATGCACAACCCTGCCGACATGCCCGAAGTGCAGCGAATCAAGAGCATTGAGGAGCCGTGGATCAAGGCCACCATCATGGTGCCCGACGATTACCTCGGCGTGATCTTGAAACTCTGCCAGGACCGCCGCGGTCGCCAGAAAGACCTGACCTACGCCGGCTCGCGCGCCATGGCCATCTACGAATTGCCGCTCAACGAAGTCGTGTTCGACTTCTACGACAAGCTCAAGTCCGTCTCACGCGGCTATGCCTCGTTTGACTACCAGATCATCGGTTATGAACCGGAAGACCTCGTCAAGATGACGATCCTGGTCAATTCCGAACCCGTCGATGCGCTGTCGATCGTCGTCCACCGCACCCGCGCCGAAAGCCGGGGCCGCGTGATGTGCGAAAAACTCAAAGAACTGATCCCCCGGCACATGTTCGTCATCCCCATCCAGGCAGCCCTTGGCGGCAAGGTGATCGCGCGTGAAACCATCGCGGCAATGCGCAAGGACGTGACCTCGAAGTGCTACGGCGGCGACATCTCGCGTAAGCGCAAACTGCTCGACAAGCAGAAAGAAGGTAAAAAGCGCATGCGCCAGTTCGGCAAAGTCGAAATCCCCCAATCCGCCTTCATCGCAGCCCTCAAGATGGAAGATTGAGCCTCCGGTTCAGCGAAAATCCAGACCCAAACTCAGGTTGCAACAACCTCGGTACGCTTTTCCCTGCGACATCTTGCATTTCACATTGCGGCGCGCCATAAAGGAGCCCATCGAACACGCATTGGCCTACTCTGACAGCGCTAAGCACTGCCTCAAGACGTCTCCAATCGCGCGATTTGATACCATCCCCTCATACTCGGGGATACTGAAGCTAACCGGAGGCACGAATGTCGAGCGGCACTGTCAAGTGGTTCAACGGCCAAAAAGGCTATGGCTTCATCCAGCCGGATGAAGGCGGCAACGATGTGTTCGTTCACATC
>JANLYB010000186.1:0-21271 GCA_031365425.1 Hyphomicrobiaceae bacterium | reverse complement strand
GTGGGCCGTCACAGTTTCGGTAATAGCCCGACGGATGGCCGGCAGATTGTAGGCAAACGCAAACAGCATGGCTGCCGTCGCAAGCCAGCTCATGACTTCGCCGATGAGATGCCTGTGGGACAAACAACGACTCCAACACCGCGTTTGCCAAGCCCCACGGATGCGGTCAGCTTCGCAACGTTAAAAAATCACCTGAAAAATCATAAGAACGCAATCGCCTTAAGAAACTCATACCGAGCAGGCTTTCCTTGAGGTTGCCGGGCTTGGACACCAGCGCTTCGACACCTTGGTAGGTGATGCCGCCGATGTCGATTTGGCGCAGGCGGACTGGGGCACAGAACGTGCTGCCGTTTGCGGTTTCGACGGCGATCGTGAATTTGAGCGTGGCGAGATCGATACCGGCCCGCTCCGCATCGGCGGCCTTGAGGACGACCGAGGATGCGCCGGTGTCGACGAGCATCATGGTTTCGGAGCCGTTCACTTTGGCTCTGGCGACGAAGGGGCCATTGGACGAGCGGCGGATGCGGACGGCGCGCGCGCCATCGGGCGACGAGGTCGCCACCGCGAGGCCGGCCGGGGCAAGTTCGGCTGAAACTTTGGCTGCGATCGTTGAGACTTCGTCGCGGTAGGCATAGCCCGACACGAGTGCCAGGAGGATCGTGAGCCAGATGACCGCATGTTTGGCGGCGCTGCCGAAACGTCCGCGATACGCAAAAAACAGGCTGGGAAGGGCGACTGCCACGAACGCAAGCCAAGCTGCGATGTAGACGATCGTGCCACTATCGAGGTCGCCGAACATGGCCATTTGGGCTATCCCGGTTTAGCATGGGCACGCTGCAGCCGCCCGGGCAGAAGCGCCATGATGGCGCGCCGCTCGGCAGGCGTAAGACGGATCCAGCTCGCAATTTCGTTGCCGCTTCGCCCGCACCCTTCGCAGAGTCCGGTGTCGATATTGAGGTGGCATAGGTTCTTACAGGGCGTGTCCAACGGGGTCTCCGCACGAATTGATAATGCGGGTATAGGCAGCGGTGACCGGCAAAACAATGGCACTCACCCCGAGACTGGGTGCGGCTTGCAGGCAAGCACGCGGTCTCAGCCGGTGGCGGGAAGGGCCAGAGTGTTGCGGGGTTGGCGAAGGCGGGCCGGACGTGCGCTAAAATTGGCCGCCGGGCGTTGTTCGTCCCGGATCGGGGCTGTTTGGGGGCGATGACGTTCGGTGCCGAGGGGCTGTAGCGGCGGGGCTGGCGCCAGTACGCGGCGGGCCGGAAGGATAACGATGGCCTCGGTGCCGCGACGCAGTTCGCTTTTGAGTTCAAAAGTGCCGCCGTGCAGTTCGATCAGGCTTTGGACGATGGACAGGCCAAGGCCGGTTCCGCCCTCGGCCGTTTTATGGGCCAGGCTTCCTTGGCCGAAGGGCTGGAGCACCTTGGGGATTTCGTCAGCAGGGATGCCCGGGCCCGTGTCACGCACGCTGAGGCGTTGCCCGCCGCCCGCCACCGTGTCGGCGGTGACGATGATGCGGCCACCTTTGGGCGTAAACTTGAGGGCATTGGACATGAGGTTGAGGCAAATCTGGCGCATGGCGCGCTCGTCGGCCCAAACCGGTGGCAGGCTATCGGGAACGTCTTCGATGATTTCCAGGCCCTTGGCCTCGGCACGCAGCTTTAACAAGCGGTGGCAGTCCTCGGTGACGTCGGCCAGCCGGACACGCTGTTCGCTCAGTTCGTATTTTCCGGCTTCGATGCGGGACAGGTCGAGGATCTCATTGATGAGGTTTAAGAGATGGCGGCCGCTTTCGTGGATCGTGCCGGCGTAATCCTTATATTTGGCGCTGCCGATGGGCCCTAAGACCTCGGCGTGCATGACCTCGGAAAATCCCATGATCGCATTGAGCGGCGTGCGCAGTTCGTGGCTCATGGTGGCGAGGAAGCGGGACTTGGAGTTGTTGGCGGCTTCGGCGCGGCGGCGGGCTTCCTCGGAGATCGCTTTTTCTTCTTCGAGCGCAGCGATCAGGAGATCTTTCTGGGCACGGAATTTCAAGCGGTCTACGGCGGTCGAGTTGAGGCCTCTTGCGAGCCAGATGAAGTACAGGTGGACGCCGACGCCCATGGAGGCAAGGGCAATGTAGAAGGGATCTTGCAGCAGGACGAGGCGGATCACGACAGCAAGCGTCATCGGGATCGTGCCGGCATATAAGATCGGAATAACCGTCGCGGCGAACGTCATGCGGACCGCGAGCACGACGATCAGCGTCGCAAAGACGAAAACGTTGGAGGAAAATTCGAGCGAGGCGGGGATCGTGTATCCAGCTTGACCGAAATCGAGGCCGAGTCTTGCCCAAAGGGGATTGAGATCAATGCCGACAACGGCAAAGCCAGCCCAAGACAAGCCAGTCAAAAGTTCCGCTGAGATGAACTTACGGCGCCATGTCCCAATGTCTGCAGCGGCGTCAGGGTCCGCGAGCAGCCGCCCGCATTGCCACAGCAGCCATGCCTTGGTGAAAATCACCAGCAGAAGCCAGATCCAGGCTTGGTATTTGGGGGCCCAGAACATGCTGGCGAGCGAGAAGATGAGCGAGAGGGCGGGCATGGTGACCGCGGCCTTGATCTCGTTTTTGGCAAACATGGTCAGCAGTTCGTGCTCGAATGCCGGTTCGATGTCGCTGCCCGATTGGAGACGGCCACGCACGGCCTTGATTTCAGCCTGATGGGCCGCTGTGCGGCGCGGTTGGCCGCCCGGTGGTCGCGCCAAGGTTTGAGCGGAGTTGCTTTCCATTCCGGTCAAGGCTCATTAATCTTAGGGCTAGGGAACGCCAATTCCGACAGAGGGACCGGCGCGGGGCGGTTCACCAAATTGCTTGCTAAGTGAACTGTCGTCCTTAACTGTCAACAAATGGTTGACGAATGACTAATTATGACGGGAAAACAGATGATTAAACCGCATCAGCGAACGCGGAATTTATCTCCGCTGCGGCGGATAGGACTGGTGACCGCGCTCGCGGTGCTAGCAGCAGTCATCAAAATAATTGCATCCCACACAGGCAGGTAGTTCATGAAACTGATCGAGACAAAGTCGGCGCCCAATCCGCGCCGGGTGCGGATTTTCCTGGCTGAGAAGGGCATTGTAGTGCCGGCGGAAAATCGTGATCTGGGCAGCCTCAAGTCGGGCGATTTTACTAAGATCAACCCCGAGCAGCGCGTGCCAGTGCTGATTTTGGATGATGGCACTGCCATTTGCGAAACTGTCGCGATATGCCGGTATTTCGAGGAAATTCAACCAGAACCGGCTTTGATGGGGCGGGGAGCGACCGGGCACGCTCTGGTGGAGATGTGGCAACGCCGGGTTGAATTGGGATTCTTTGCTCATGTGGCGGCGGCGTTCCGCCACAAACATCCCTCCATGGCTCAGCTTGAGGTGCCGCAGTTCCCGGAGTGGGGGGAAGCCAATAAACCCAAGGCGCTTGAAGCGCTTGCGAAATTTAACGCGCAATTAGGCGGGAGCCGGTTTCTTGCCGGGGATGATTATTCGATTGCCGATATCACGCTGTTGGTGGCGGTCGACTTCATGAAGCCGGCGCGGATCGCACGGCCTGAGGGGATGGCCCACTTTGACCGTTGGTATGGGGAGGTGTCGGCGCGTCCCAGTGCCGCCGCATGACGGCTGGCGGACCTGAACGGCTTGAGGACGTGCTGGCTCAAGTGAGAGCTTGCCGGTTGTGCGTCACGAGCCCTCTGGGAAAGCCACTGCCACATGAGCCACGACCCGTCATCCGGGGGCGGAAAACGGCGCAAATTGCGGTGTGCGGACAGGCGCCTGGCATAAGGGTTCATCGCAGCGGGCTGCCCTTCAGTGATCCCTCTGGGGACCGGTTGCGCGGGTGGATGGGGGTAACGGCGGAGGAGTTCTACGACGAAGACCGGGTTGCGATTGTGCCGATGGGCTTCTGCTTTCCCGGGTACGATGCGAATGGGTCGGATCTTCCGCCGCGACGGGAATGTGCGCCGTTGTGGCGGGCGCGCGTGTTCGGGGCGCTGCCGGAGCTGGCTTTGCTGCTGGTCATCGGATCGCATGCCATGCGCTGGCACCTGCCGGGGATTGCACAGCGGTCGATGACGGAGACGGTTGCGGCATGGGCCGATATTCTAGGCCGGCCGGCGGTCGCCCCATCGGTATTGCCGTTGCCACATCCGTCGTGGCGCAATAGCGGATGGCTGAAAGCTCACCCTTGGTTTGAGATGGACGTGCTTCCGGTATTGAGAGCACGTGTGCGACAGTTGTTGCGCTGAGTCGCCACCCGCGCAATATGTTTGTTGCGAAACAGCGATTTCGCGGAAATTTTTTCGCTTCAAGGTGTTGCATGCTTGATGATATGGACATCAAGATCCTGACGATCCTCCAGGCCGATTGCACGCGGCCGGTTGCCGACATCGGCAAGGAAGTCGGGCTTTCGACGACGCCGTGCTGGCGGCGGATACAAAAGCTTGAGGAGGCGGGCATTATATCGCGCCGCGTCGCCCTGCTCGATCCGGTCAAGGTAAACGCCGGGGTGACGGTCTTCATTCAGATCAAGACCGATCAGCACAATCTCGATTGGCTGGAGCGGTTCCGGGCTGCGATCAGCGATCTGCCGGAGGTCGTGGAAGCTTATCGCATGTCAGGGGAGATCGATTATCTGCTGCGTGTCGTCGTGCCCGACATTGCAGCGTATGACGCCTTTTACAAACGGCTCATTTCGCGGCTTGAGATTGCCAAGGTTTCGTCTGCTTTTGCGATGGAGCAGATGAAGTATTCAACCGAGCTTCCGTTGAAATTCGTCACAGAAACACGAGATTAAATTCAGCTGACGTCGTCTCGTAAAATTCAACCAATTTGACCTCCAGGAAGGCCTTCCTGGAGCGGCAAGCGTGCGAGGGGAGGAGCCGTTCTCCACAGGGCGCCGCTGGAGGCGAGAATGTGCGAGCATGGTGCGGACTAATCGCCTAAATTCACGCAATGAACGCACCGACTCGCAGCCTCGACGTTACCGCCGCGCCCACGACGCGACCGCCTGCGCGTTTTGTGCACCTCAAGGTGCATTCGGCGTATTCGCTTCTCGAAGGAGCGCTGACGATCAGCAAGCTGGCCAAACTTGCCGAAGGGTATGGATTTCCGGCAATAGCCCTGACGGATACGAATAATCTGTTTGGCGCGCTGGAGTTTTCCGACAAGCTTTGGTCAGTGGGTATCCAGCCTATCATCGGGCTCAATATCGCGATTGATTTCGGCGACGGGAGTGCGTCTGGCGATAGTGGATTGCGCGCCGGCAGCAATCAGCCCAAGAGCGCGCCTGCCGGGCACATGGCGTTGTTGGCAATGAACGAGAAGGGCTTTTCGAACCTGCTGAAGCTCGCCAGCCGGGCGTTTTTTGATCCGCAGGAGAACGAGCCGCCGCATATCAATATTTCACGGATGGAAGATCATGGCGAGGGATTGATAGCGCTGACGGGCGGGCCACGGGGTCCAATCGACAAGGCGCTCGCGGGCGGACAAACCGGTCAAGCCATTGCGCGTCTCAAGACGATGGAGAAGATTTTCGGCAACCGGCTTTACGTCGAGATGCAGCGGCATGGTTTGCCCGAGGAGGCGGATGTCGAGCCGCAGTTGCTGGCGCTGGCGTATGAGCGCGAATTGCCCGTCGTTGCAACCAACGAGGTCTACTTTGCGACGCCGGGCGATCATGAAGCCCATGACGCGCTATTGTGTATTGCCGACGGGCGGTACGTTGTTGAGGACGATCGGCGCAAGGCGACCCCGGCGCATCATTTGAAGTCTGCCGATCAGATGGCGGCGCTGTTTGCGGATTTGCCGGAAGCGCTCGCCAATACCATCGAAATTGCCAAGCGGTGTTCTTATCGCCCGCTTGGCAAGAAGCCGATTTTGCCGCGGTTCGTCGCGGTCAAGGAAGGCACGTCCGTCGAAGACCAGATGGCGGCGGAGGCCGATGCTTTGCGGCTTGAGGCGGAAGCTGGGCTTGAGGCCCGGCTGGCGGTGATCGAACTTGCGCCGGGGTTCACGCGGGAAGACTATTTCAAGCGGCTCGCGTTTGAAGTCGACGTCATCATCAAGATGAAGTTTCCAGGCTACTTTTTGATCGTGGCGGACTTCATCAAGTGGTCGAAGGCGAACGGGGTGCCGGTGGGCCCTGGCCGTGGATCGGGGGCAGGCTCGCTCGTTGCCTATTCGCTCACCATTACGGACCTGGATCCGCTGCGGTTCGGGCTGCTGTTTGAGCGCTTCCTTAACCCTGAGCGTGTATCGATGCCGGACTTCGACATCGACTTCTGTCAGGAGAACCGCGAAAAAACGATTCTGTACGTGCAGCAGAAATACGGTGCCGACCGGGTCGCGCAGATCATTACACACGGCAAGTTGCAGGCGCGCGCGGTGCTGCGCGACGTCGGCCGCGTTCTGCAGATGAGTTATGGACAGGTCGACAAGCTTTGTAAGCTTGTGCCGAATAATCCAGCTAAGCCAGTGACGCTGCCGGAGGCAATTGAAAGCGAGCCGAAACTTCAAGAGGCGCGCGACAGCGATCCCCTGGTCGCGCGGCTGATCGAAATCGCGATCAAACTGGAGGGACTGTATCGTCACGCCTCGACGCACGCTGCCGGCATGGTGATCAGCGATCGGCCGCTCGATGAATTGGTGCCGCTGTATCGCGATCCGAAGTCGAGTTTTCCGGTTACGCAATACAACTGGAAGCTCGTCGAGCAGGCGGGGCTCGTCAAGTTCGACTTCCTCGGGCTCAAGACGCTGACGGTGCTTGAGAAGGCTGTTCAACTGGTCAAGCGTGGGCGGGGGATCGATGTCGATCTGCCGGCGCTGCCGATCAGCGGGGATGATCCAAGGGTGATTGCGGCGTATCAGTTGCTGGCCAAGGCCGATACCGTTGGCGTCTTTCAGCTGGAATCGACGGGGATGCGGGAGAGCTTGAAGCGGCTCAAGCCCGACCGGTTCGAAGATATCATCGCCATGGTGGCGCTGTATCGGCCCGGACCGATGGATAACATTCCAACCTACATCAATCGCAAGCATGGCGAAGAGGACGTTGACTGTCTGCATCCGCTGCTGGACGGGACGCTGCGGGAGACGTACGGCGTTATCATCTATCAAGAGCAGGTCATGCAGATCGCCCAGGTGATGGGGGGGTATTCGCTCGGGCAGGCCGACTTGCTGCGCCGTGCGATGGGTAAAAAAGACAAGGCCGAGATGGCCAAGCAGCAGGCGGGTTTCGTTGAAGGTGCAAAGAAAAACGGCGTCAAGGAAAAGGACGCGGCGGCGATCTTCGAACTGGTCGACAAGTTTGCTGGCTATGGATTCAACAAGTCGCACGCGGCAGCCTATGCGCTGATCAGCTATCAGACCGCCTACATGAAGGCGAACTATCGCGAGGAGTTCATTGCCGCATCGATGACGCTTGATTTGGGCAATACCGACAAACTTGCAGTGTTTGTGTCGGAAGCCAAAAAGAGCGGCATCGGGGTTCTACCACCGTGTATCAATTCCTCTGGAATTGATTTCCTGCCGGAGCCGCCGGCGGCGCCGGGCAAACGAGGCGCGATCCGGTATTCGCTGGCGGCGCTCAAGAACATCGGCGCAGGTGCGGTTGCGAGCGTTGTCGATGAGCGCGATGCCCACGGGCCCTACAAGTCGCTAGGTGATTTTGCGAGCCGTCTCAATCCGAAGGCCTTGAATAAGCGCGGGCTGGAAACGCTGGCGGAAGCGGGCGCTTTCGATGCGTTGGAGCCCAACCGTGCGCTGGTACTCGGCAACGTCGAAGGAATTGCGGGACTGGCGGCGCGTACGCAGGCCGACAAGGCGAGCGGAACGACGGATCTGTTTGCGGGGGGTGGATCAGTAACGCCATCGCTCGATCTGCGGGCGGCCAAAGGGTGGACGCCGATGGAGCGATTGCAGCACGAGTTCGATGCGATTGGATTTTTCCTGTCGGGGCATCCGCTCGATCAGTATGTGGCGGCGCTGAAACAGCTTGGTGTCAAGACGTTTGCCGAATTCGAAGCCGCAAGTGAGCGGGGGGCGACATCGGCGCGGCTGGCGGGGATCGTGCTGGCGGCCCGTGAGCGCCGGTCGGCGAAGGGCAACAAGTTTGCGTTCGCGATGTTTTCCGACACGACGGGCCAGTTCGAAGCGGTAATCTTTTCCGACACCCTAGAGGCGGCGGGAAGCATGCTGGCGCCGGGAACGCCGGTCTTGATCCAGATCGAAGCCGAGCGGGTCGAAGACACGCTCAAGATGCGGGTTCTAGGATTGGAGGCGCTCAATTCGGCGGCGGCCAATTTACAACGCGGGCTGCGGGTCGTGCTGGACGCGCGCACGCTGGCTGCCAAGAAAGCGGGCCTGTCGGATATTAAAGCTCTGCTTCGGCCCGGGAGCGGGAAGGGCGAAATTTGCTTCGTCATCACGTTCGGTGCGGTAGCGGGGATGAGCGGCGGACGGGACGTCGAGATCGTGTTGCCGGGCCGCTATGACACCAGCCCCGAGACTCAAGGTCTGCTTGGCGCGATGGCCGGCGTTATTGAGGTGGCGGAAGCGTAGCGAGCTGAGATTTTCGTTCACTGCGAGGCGCAATCGGCGGGTTGCATTCCTGACCGAAGGTATTTTTTGCCCTGACTTCGCTTGCCCATTGAGCGCTTTCTATACACAGTAGTTGGAGGATATGGCACGGTCGTTTGTCGAGGCGGGAATGGTTGCGAGTGCGATGCCTGCGCTTGAGCAGGGTCTGAGAGCCGGGAACGCGGGTGAGATTTTCACCGACCGCTTTTCGCGCGGACGTTACGCGACAGATGCCTCGCATTATCAGTTGATGCCTGCCGCCGTGGCGGTGCCCAGGTCGATGGCGGAAGCCGAAAATGCGCTTGCGATCGCCATAGATCATGGAGCCTGTGTTACGCCGCGCGGCGGTGGCACGTCGCAATGCGGGCAGACGATTAACAATGGCGTCGTCGTCGATTGCTCGAAGCATCTGACGCGGGTGCTGTCGCTCGATGTTGCGGGGCGGACGTGCTCGGTCGAGCCGGGTATCGTCCTCGATGATCTCAATCGATTGCTCAAGCCTCATGGGCTGTGGTTTCCGGTCGATGTTTCGACGGCGTCGCGGGCAACGATTGGGGGGATGGCCGCCAACAATTCGTGCGGGGGGCGGTCGCTGCGGTTCGGGACGATGCGCGACAATGTCATTTCGATGGACGCGATGCTCGCCGATGGCAAGAAGGCGCGGTTTGGGCGAGTAAAGACGGACCTCAGTGATCTGGAAGCCGGACATCCGCTGCGGCAAATTTTTGCCGATCTGATAGGGCTCGGTGCGCAGGAGGCCGATGAAGTTGCTGCGCGCTTTCCCAAGGTACAACGGCGCGTCGGTGGCTACAACATCGATGCGCTCGCGCCAGGGGCAGGGGGGAAAGGCACTGTCAATCTTGCGCATCTGCTGGTG
Organism: Hyphomicrobiaceae bacterium; assembly: GCA_031365425.1. Classification (GTDB taxonomy): domain Bacteria; phylum Pseudomonadota; class Alphaproteobacteria; order Rhizobiales; family Hyphomicrobiaceae; genus JANXVY01. The sequence goes on along the minus strand of JANLYB010000186.1, from coordinate 11,781 downwards.
GGATCGGAAGGGACGCTGGCGTTCACGAATTCCGTTGAGTTGAAGCTGTGGCCGTTGATGGGGCCGCGTGCTGTTGGCGTTTGTCATTTCGGGTCGTTCCACAAAGCGATGGATGCGGCTCAATATCTTGTTCGGCTTAACCCGATTGCGGTGGAGCTGGTCGATGCGACGATGATCGCGCTGGCCAGTGAGATCGCGATGTTCAAGCCGACGCTGGAACGCGCCATAAGGGGGCAGCCGCAGGCAGTTCTGCTGGTCGAATTTGCAGAGGACGAGGCCGAAAACCGGGTGCGGCTCGCGCGGCTCAGCGAGTTGATGGGCGATCTTGGTTTTGGCTGGGACCGGACGGGTGCGGCCTGGGGCGGGGTCGTCGATGTCGTCGATCCCGCGCTTCAGACGGCGATCACCGATCTTCGCACGTCCGGGCTCAACATCATGATGTCCATGAAGGATGCGCGAAAGCCGGTGTCGTTCGTCGAGGACTGCGCCGTGCCCTTGCAGCACTTAGCCGAGTATACGGCGCGGCTAACCGAGGTATTCGAGCGGCACGGAACGCGCGGGACTTGGTATGCGCATGCGTCCGAAGGCTGTCTGCATGTGCGGCCAGTGCTCAATTTGCGGCTCGACAAAGACGTCGTGGCGATGCGCGGGATTGCTGAGGAAGCGTTTGCGCTGGTGCGTGAATTCAAGGGATCGCATTCGGGTGAGCACGGCGACGGGATCGTGCGGTCGGAATTTCATGAGGCGATGTTTGGCGGGCGTCTTGTGCGGGTGTTTGAGCAAATCAAAGACCGCTTCGATCCCAAGGGTCTGATGAACCCTGGCAAGATCGTGCGCGCGCCCAAGTTCGATGATCGCAGCAATTTCCGGTACGGGCCCGATTACAAGGTTGCCGATATTCGACCGGCACTCGATTGGTCAGCTTTTCCTGGCCCTGCCGGCGGTTTTTCCGGCGCAGCGGAGATGTGCAACAACAACGGGGCGTGCCGCAAATCGACGGGCGGGGCAATGTGTCCGTCGTATCGCGTGACGCGCAATGAGCGCGATTTGACGCGAGGACGTGCCAATAGTTTGCGGCTGGCATTGTCGGGTCAGCTTGGCGAGGGCGCGCTCAGCAGCGGCGAGATGGCCGAGACGATGAAGCTTTGCGTGTCGTGCAAGGCGTGCAAGCGCGAGTGCCCCACGAGTGTCGACATGGCGCGTATGAAGATCGAAGTGCTGGCTGCGCGAAACGCAGCTGAAGGGTTAACTGTCCGGAACCGGCTGGTGGCGTACCTGCCGCGGTATGCGGGGTTCGCCGGGCAGGTGCCGTGGCTGTTCAACATGCGTGACACCGTGCCGGGGCTGGCTTGGTTGAGCGAGGTCACGATAGGGTTGGCGGCGGACCGGCCGCTGCCGCGCTGGCGCCGGGACGCTTTTGCGGGTGATGCGAAGCCAGTTGGGCCGGAGGCCGGCCGCGAGGTCGTCTTGTGGGTCGATACGTTCAATCGGGCTTTTGAGCCTGGGGTCGTCAATGCTGCCCTCGCGGTACTGGTCGCAGGAGGCTATCGGGTTCACTTCGCGAAGGCGACCGGTAGCCGGCGGCCCTTGTGTTGCGGGCGGACGTTCTATGCGGCAGGTCTGGTCGATGAGGCGCGGAGAGAAGCACGGCGCACCTTGGCGGCATTAGATCAGTTTACGGCTCGCGGTGTGCCGGTCATCGGGCTTGAACCGAGTTGCCTGTTTACCTTCCGGGACGAGATGACGGCACTGGGGCTGGGTGAGGCGGCTCAGCAAGCCGCGAAGTGCGCGGTGCTTTTTGAGGAGTTTATAGCAGCCGAAGCTCGCGCGGGACAGTTGGTATTGCCGTTGGTGCCGCTGCCAGGGAAGGCATTGCTGCATGGCCATTGTCATCAAAAGGCGTTTGGCGCGATGCCTTCGGTGGAGAAGGTTCTGCGGCTGGTCCCAGGGCTGAGCGTCGAGACAATCGAGTCGAGCTGTTGCGGAATGGCCGGGGCGTTTGGCTATCAGGCCGAGACAGTCAAAGTATCGCGCGATATGGCCGAGCTGACGCTTTTGCCAACGGTGAGGGCAGCAAGTGGAGAAACATTGATCGTGGCCGACGGGACGTCGTGCCGCCATCAGATTGCCAACGGGTCGGATCGCACAGCATTACATGTAGCCGAGGTGCTGGCGCGGTGTTTGGGGACCCAACCGCATGAAGGATCAGGAGTACATACGACATGACAATGACGCTGGAGCTGGCCCGCCGCATGGTCGATGTGGCGCTGGCTAAGTCGCAGGAACTGAAATTTAAGCCGCTGGCGATTGCGGTGCTCGATGCCCGTGGTTGTCTGGTGGCGTTTGCCGCGCAAGACGGCACGAGCCTGTTGCGGGCCGAAGTGGCGCGCGCGAAAGGGTACGGTGCGTTGGCGTTGGGGATGGGGTCGCGGGCCATCTTCAAGCGAGCACAGGAGCAGCCGTTTTTCGTGGACGCAGTGAATTCGCTGGCCAATGGCGCAATCGTTCCTGTGCCGGGCGGGGTGTTGATCCGTGACGGCAGGGGCGTTCTGCTTGGTGTCATCGGGATCAGCGGCGATACGGCCGACAACGACGAAATTTGCGCGTTGGCAGCTATTGAAGCGGCAGGTTTGGTGGCGGAAACGGGGTGACTTCGCTTGGCCGCCAGAGCCGTCTCATTTCATTTGCGAGCACACATGCCAAACGCACAAACAGCGCTCAAAAATCGTCACGCCGGGCTTGGTCCCAATGTGGATTTGATTGGTCAACCGGGGAGCCGCAGTCTGTTGTCCACACCGTGTCTGGTGCTCGATCGCCGGGCGCTTGAGGGAAACGTTGCGAGCGCTGCGGCGTATGCAGCGAGCCGGAAGATGGCGCTGCGGCCTCATGCGAAGTCGCACAAGTGTTCGCGGATTGCGGCGTTGCAGATTGAGGCTGGTGCAGTTGGAATCTGTGCGGCGACGGTCGGAGAGGCCGAAGCGCTGGGCGGGGCCGGTATCGGCAATATTCTTGTCACGTCGAACCTGTCTCAGCGCTCGAAAATGGAGCGGCTGGCCCGGCTTGCAGCGTCGGGGTGCACCGTGACGGCAGTGGTTGATGATCCAGAGATGACCGGTCAGCTTGGGGCGGTTGCTCAAGCGCAAGGCGTAGTGCTCGATGTGCTGGTCGATGTGGATCTCGGGCGGCATCGTAACGGGGTAACCAGCGTTGAGCAGGCGTTGGGGGTTGCCGCGCGTATTGCGGCGAACCCGGCGCTTCGATTCAAAGGGCTTCAGGCCTATGCCTCGCACATTTCGCATGTGGAAGGATTTGCAGAGCGAACGGCTGCCGCGCAAAAATCGGTGGCTGAAATCTTGGAAATCCGCGCCGCTTTGACGGCAGCGGGGCATGTGGTCTCGTGTATTTCCGGCGGCAGCACGGGGACACTGCATATCGATGCCGAGATGGATTGCTATACCGAATTGCAATGCGGCAGCTACGTGTTCAACGACGTCGAATATCGCAGCATCGATCTCGATGGTCGAAATAGCGATTTGTTCGCGCCGGCCTTGTTCGTGCGGGTGTCGGTGATCGGGCGCAATGTTGCCGGTCGCGTGACGTGCGATGGCGGCAATAAGCAATTTTCGGCGAAGGGAACGCTTCCTGGGTTCTTGGTGCCGCCGGTGCCGGGCGCCGTTTATCGTCCCGACAGTGACGAACATGGCATCATCGAACTCCCTGCCCATGCGGTGCAGCCGGCGCTGGGAACCGGGTTCGAGTTGATCGTGCCGCACTGTGATCCGACGCTCAATTTGTACGACCATCTCCATGTGGTCGACGGCGATACGCTCGTGGACATCTGGCCCATCGAAGGGCGCGGGGCGTTCTAATCCCGCGATCACTTGCAGCCGGTGCGTAGCATCAGGCGCTCGTCGGTCGTGATATCGCCAAGCTGGGCGCGTTCGCGGATTTCGGCACATAGTTCGGCGCTGCGTGCGCGATTGGGGGCTGGCTGTGCCTGCGTTGGCAGGGGCAGGCTGAATGACGGCGAAGGAGCGGGCTGCGGTGGTGTGGCCGCAGTAACGGGCGATGCAGGTGCCGTCACAGGCGCCTCCTCCCGCGCGGGCGTCGTTTCTTTCGCAACAGTTGCTGGTTGTTCAGGAACGGGTTTTGGCAGGGCAGCTTCAACCGGAGGCGTAACCGGTGTCGTGACCGGCGGCGTTGCGACGGGCGTTGGCGCAGGCGCGATGGGAGCCGGTTCCGAGGCTTTTGGAGTTGCGGGAAGTGTGATGGCTGCGGGGACGATTTCAGTTGATGGAGAACGGCTAGCGCGCTGCCACATGATGGCTGCGATCGACAATGCGGTGAGGCCTGCGGCGACCGATACAATTACAGTGCGTGGGACTTCGCGCTTAATTGGCTTTGGCTGAACAGGGCGTTCGGAGACGAAGGGTTTAGCGCTTTCTCCAATGTCGGCCAAAAATACGTGAACCGGCTTTGCGATGTTTTTTACCGAATGCCAACCCGCGTCGCGGAACTCCAGTTGGATTTTGCCGGCGATTTGCTCGTGAACCCAATGGGAGATGCTCAGGCCGCCGGGGCTTGCCAGGGTCTGAAGCCTTGCCGCGATGTTGACGCCATCGCCCAACAGGTCGTTTTCGTGTTCGATGACGTCGCCGATACTGACGCCGATGCGGAACAGGAGTTGTCGGTTCTTGGGCTGGGATTGATTGAGTTCGCGGACGCGGGTCTGGATTCCTGCAGCGCAGCGGACCGCTTCCACGGGGCTTGGAAATTCGGCGAGAATGGCGTCGCCCGCGGTATTGAAAATGCGGCCATAGTGATCCTGGACGAGCGACTTGAACACCTGCGATGCGGCGATGAACCGGCGAAGCGTATCTTCCTCGTTCTCCTCAACGAGGCGGCTGTATCCGGCCACGTCGGCGGCAATGATGGCAGCAATTTTTCGCTTCATAGCTGGGCCGCACTGAGTATGCCAGGGTCGGGAACATGTAGACCTCCCAGTATCATAGCTGGTCCAACTTGTAAGTTACACACTCTGGCTGGATGGCCGGTGTGGTTACCGGCCATCCAAACGTTGTTTCAGCACTTGCCGAGGGACTTGAATTCCACGCGGCGGTCGAGGGCGTCACGGGCATCGTCGCTGCCGGTGCCGATCAAGGGTTCTTTTGAGCCGACGCCGTTTGAAATCAAGTGTTTGGAAATCCCTGGTGCGTTGGATTCCAGGCGGTCCTTGATATATTCGGCGCGGATAGCGGAGAGGCGCAGGTTGATCGGCTCGGGGCCGGTCGAACTCGAGTGGCCAACGATTTCCAAGCAAGCATTCCGGCTCGCGGCTTTGTCGGCGATTGTCTTTAGCCACATAGCGTAAGGTGTTTTTGCCTTCGAGTCGCTATAGAGCTGGTTTGAGCCGGGCTTGAACAAGAACTTCACGGCCAGCTTTTCGTTGGCAAGACCGAAGTCCACCACCTTGGCGAAGGCGTCGGCTGCGGGCTGTTTGCGTTTCAACTTTAGATTAGCCAGATACAGCCCGTTGTAGGCGCGCAGCTGGTCGCCGCCGGGCGTTGCCAGCGCGGTTTTGTAAAGCTCCAGCGACTCTCCAAAGCGCTTGTCTTCATAGGCGTTGATGGCATCAGAGAGGAACGCAGCCGAGAGGACACGATCAGCATACGCCTGGCTGATGGGATCGCCTGCTTTCGTACCCTGGCAGGATTTGATGTAGGCCTGGGTTGCCGGATCGTTGGTCCACACCGGGCTGTCGTTGAAGTAGGCGACCGGAGTGTGGTCGATGCCCTCGGTCGTCGCGCGAGCAAAGCCCTTGGAAACGATCTTGCCGGACTTCAGGTCGAGGAGGGCCAAGCAGACGCGGAAAGCGTCGCGCGGGCCATCGGTTTTGAGGCTGATGGGCGTGAAAGTGCCGACCAGGACGACGGGAGATTTTGCCACCGCCGCGGTCGTGAACGGTTGGACGCTAAAGTTGGTGTAGGATTTTTTCACGAGGTCGACGATGCGCCGTTCCATCGACCGGGTGGCAACGGATTGGATGCCGGTCGAGCCGTCGATTAACGGGTCGATGACGAGTTGGGATGGCAGGGGTGAGCCATCGGGCATTTTTGCCTTGGTGAAGAGGTCGGTAGCTGCATTCAGCAGGGCCTGTTCGAACGGCACGGGGGCAGGTGCTGCGGGCGCAACGGGTGCAGGCGTGGTCTGAGTCGTTGCCGCCTTAGGGTCTGGCGCAGGAGACGGGGGGGCAATCTGGGCGTGTGCTGAAACTCCAGCCGCGCCACAGATCAGACCGGCGATTACAAGCGGTTTGAGAAGTCTAGGAAGGAGCATGTCTCACCTCTAGTTATTGAAACTGCTGGATATTTGCCCGTTTCCAGCGATCCGGATTTATTAGACATTAAAAACATCGGCAGCCATCACGTTCCTGAAATTCTTACATCGCTATCCTAGTGAAGTTCGTGGCTGTGTCGATGCTGCTGGACGATGGAGCGCGACAGGTGGGCGCGCTGTTCCGTCGGGAACGGCTGCCGAGAGGATGCCGGTCAGGATTGGCTGTTTCAGGCGTAACAGCACGCGCCGGACGGGTGATGCATCGTTGCTTTCAGCCCAAGACTGTTTTGCGGGCTTTGAACTCGATGCAAAGGAACAAAGATATGATCGCCCGCAATTGGCCAATGGCAGCAGCACGTCCCGTTGTGTCCCTGGCCGTCGTGTCCCTCGCCGTTGCGACACTGGCGATGTCCGGTCTTTCATCTCCCGTCGTCGCGGACGGGGCGAAAAACTGCCGGCAGTATGTACCGGGCGCAGGCGTTACCATTTCTGTCGAATGCGGTCAGCCCGTTGCCGTAGTGGTTCTTGCAAGCACTCCGCTGACGTGCCGCCGCTATATTCCCGGTGCAGGCATGGCGATCGAGGAAGCTTGTCCCGAAGACGTTGTGCCGGGCAATGGGAAGCCCGTGAGCGCCACTCAGGCATCGGCGACCCGTCCGAATACGCCGCCGCCGCCATTACCGCCACCGGTTGCCACGCCGGGCGGAACGCCAGCAAAGATCGCGAAGCCTGAAAAGATTGATAAGGCGGCTGCCGTGATCGACGCAGGCAAGGGTGACACTGTAACGTGTTCGGGGGCGCTCGATCGGGCTCAGTTGGGCAGCGAGACGGATCGCGATTTGAAAGCGCTTCGCTCCGGCTGCTCGTCCGGTGGGTGAGATTGGCTACCAATGCAGCCTATACAACCAGCGTGCCAACGTGACTCACATGGCAAAGAGCGAGGGAGGAGCAGTGCGGCAAGCGCACGGGTGGTCCGTGGGGGGTAGAGAGCACCGGCGGCACTGCTCCAGCAAGACTTATGGCGTACCCGCAGCGTTTGGCACTGCTCTGACCTAGGCCTTTGACCCAGCCAGCTTGCCACCGCGTCACATCACGCGATAGGCGCGGCGGACGCCCCACATTCCGTTGCGGCGGCCGCGAGCGCTAAGTGGCGGCAGGCGGTTTGTCCGTCGCCGGGCAGATCCTCGATGGGGAATTCGGTTGCGAGGTCTTGGGCGAAGTGACGCCAGCTTTCGAGGTTGGTCGCGGGGACGGCGATCAGGATCGGTATGTTGCGCGTCAGAGCTTCTACGATAAGCGGGCGGAAGCCGCCCCCTTCCGCTTCGGTTTTGCCGAATTTGTTCACCACCAGTAGATCGCAGTTTTCGTCTAGCGATCGGGTTGCCAGTTCAAGCGCGTACATCAGTTGGGGAACCGCCAGCATGCAGCCGCGCGCCAGCGGGCCGCGATCTTCGGAAATTTCGACCTGTTCGCCGCTGCCGAGGTCTTCGAGGATCATATCGCAGCGGGAGCGGCCGGGACGGGTTTTGCCGATTTGCACCATGCCGGCGAGTGCGAACCCTTCCGAAACCAGGTGCCCGCATATGTCGAGGAGCACACCATCGATGCGGCTGCCGCTGGCGTAGGTCAGGACGGTGATGGGCGCGGCGGGCGACAAGCGGGACATGTCCAGCATTCCTTGGTTCGTCAGATTTTGGATGTTAGGTCCGCGCACGGCGTGCAGCAAGGTTCGCCAGTGGTCTGGGGTAGATCGAGGTCCGCGAAGGCGGCCAGTGCTTGACGGCGCACGGCGCTTTGTGGCTCCGTTGGTTCGAGAATGCACTGGTCGATCGTGACAAGATGATCGCGCTCTTGGATCGACGATACGTGGGGGACAAGTTCATGGAGCAGGCCATCGTTGATGGCGTAGAGCCAGCCGTGGATGTGGAGCGAATGCCCTTTGGCCCAGGCCTTCTCTATGATCGGGGTTGCCGCCAGCCGCCGCACCTGCATTTCGACGTTGATTTCACACATACGGTCGATGCGGCGGGTTTCGGGTGAGATGGCGTCGAAGAGCGGCCGGTGCTTGTGGTAAAGCATCGAGATGGGTTGCAGCCAGTGATCGACGAGTGCGCCGCGCTCGTCGCTGATCGCGCGCCGGATGCCGCTGCAGCCGTAATGGCCGCAGACAATGACGTGTTCAATTTGGAGTTCCTCGATGGCGAACTCGAGCACGGCAAGAACGTTCATATCGCTTGTGTGGACGACGTTAGCGATGTTGCGATGGACGAAGACTTCGCCGGGGTCGAGCCTGAGGACGTCGTTGGCGGTGACGCGGCTGTCCGAGCAACCAATCCAGAGGTATCGCGGCGTCTGCTGCTCGGCCATCCGCCGGAAGAAATGCGGATCGTCGACCGTTTTCTGATGGGCCCATGCGACGTTGCGATCGAGGAGATGGTCGAGTGTTGGCTGGCCGCGCTCCGGCGGCGGGTCAGCCCGGCTCATGGCATCCTCCTCCGCCGCCGCATGAACATCCCGATGACGAAACTGGGGTTGGATCCATGTCGCGGGCAAGCGACCAGCGGACCATGGTTTCCAGGCAGGTCGCCGCCGGGGTTTGGGAACGCTCGAGTGCGGTCGTAAGGGCGAGCCAATCTTCATCCGACCCCGCATTGGCGAACCGGTGGGCCGCACCCGAGACGTATTCGCCCACGGTTTCGCCGTGGGGTTGGCGGGCTGCTTCGACACGGGCGAAGAGAACGAGGTCGCCGAGCGAAAGCAGCGTGGCGGCGGCCATTTGCTCGTCTTGCAATTGGTTCATGATGGTGCCGAGCAGCATGGCGTTATCTCATTGCAGGAGGGGAGTGGGTGAGGACGCAAGATCGATGCCGTCGATGACGGCGCGGCCCGCGAGCAGGCTGATGTATTGGCGCATGGCGGTGCGGTGGACGCGTTCGGACAGGTAGGTGGCGATACGGTCCTGGACCATGTCGAAGGGAAGTTGGCGGCCCGGTTCACGACGGCTGACGTAGATGACATGAAAGCCGTAGCGCGTTTCGACGGGTTTGCCGTAGATTTCGCCAACTGGCATTGCGGCTAGGGCGGATTCAAATTCAGGTACTGTTTGACCCGGGCCGATCTGGCCGAGGTTGCCGCCGACTTCTTTGGACGGGCAGGCGGAGTGCGCGAGCGCGAGGGTAGCGAAGTTCGAGGGCGTCACTTTGAGGATTTCGATCAGCGCTTCGGCCTGCAAGCGGGCTTCGTCGCGGGCAATGGTATCTTTTGGGGCGGCGGCCAGCAAAATGTGGGCGGCCTCGAAGATGTCAGGCGAGCGGAAGCGGGCGCGGTTCTGGGCGTAGTAGCGCTGGCAGTCTTCGACGCCGGCGTCGGGAATCGTCACCTCTTGGGCAACAAGGGCGTTGATGAGGGCTTCTTCGTCGGTTTCGCGGCGGCCTTCAGCGTCGGACGCTGGGGTGGCTTCGATGTGCAGGCGCTTTGCTTCTTGCAAGAGCAGTTCGCGAATGGCGAGCGCGCGGGCAGCGGCCTTCCACGCTTCCACGGGGGTGGACGCAGGATGGTTTTGAATTTCGCGTGCGATGGCGGCTTTGGGAATGACGGCCCCATTGATGGTCACCAGTTGCGGCTTGGTTGGGGTGATGACTGGTTTGGCGGAGCAGGCTGAGGTTGGGCTCATGGGTCTTACTCCGCTGGGGCGTTGGCAGGGCGCTGGGCTTTTGCACCCAGGGTCCGGCGGGTGCGCACAACCTGATAACCGGGGCGGCCGAGATACCAGACCGGTGCGGACCAGATGTGGACGAGACGGCTGAACGGGAACAGCAGGAAGATCCACATGCCGAGCACGAGGTGGACCAGATAGGGCCAGTCAAGCGATTGCAGTGTTTTGGCGTCTACAGGCTGCAAGGTGAGGATGCCTTGTGCCCAGTGCGCGAGAACGATCATCGACGAGCCATCCGAATGGTGGAGCGAGAACGGCAGCGTAGCAAGGCCGAGGCAGAGCTGGACCCATAGGATGATCAGGATCGCCCGGTCCATGAAGGTCGACGTCGCGCGGACGCGGGCGTCGAACAGGCGGCGATGCAGCAGAAGCGTAAGGCCAATAAAGCAAACCGCGCCGAAGATGCCGCCAGCGACGATGGCGATAAGCTGCTTTTGCTCGACCGTGATGAAGCGTGTGTAGATCGCGGTGGGGGTCAGCAGGCCGACGGCGTGGCCGAAGAACAGGGCCAAGATGCCGAGATGGAACAGGTTCGAGCCCCAGGCGAGCTGGCGCTTGCGCAGCATCTGGCTTGAACCGGCGCGCCAGGAGTAGGGCTCGCGGTCGAAGCGGATCAGGCTGCCGACCAGGAACGTCGTCAGGCAGAAATAGGGAAACCAGACGAACAGGATTTGGAAGATGGTGTCGCGCATGGCGTTGGCTCCAAAGAGTGCTTCTCAGAAAAGTGTGAGCGGTTTTCTAAAAAAGAAGCACGGCAAGACAGAGAGCTAAGGCCGGTCCGCAGACCGGCCTTAGGCGCGTGGATGACGGGACGATGAAATAATAGTGCTCGGGCCGGACCCTGGGATGGGTTCGAGACCGGGCGCTGGGCGGCGGGCCTGACGCAGTTTGGCGGACAGGCCGTCCTTGCCGCAGGCCTCGGTTGCAGCTCCTGGGCCGAACAGGACTTCCTCTTCCTCCCATGCCGCATCGAGGGCTTCGAGGTCGTCGGGTTCTGGATCGGGTTCGGCCAAGAGGCGGGCAAGCGTGTCTTTGTCGGGTTTGGCTTTGGCGAGCGCGAGCAGGGATTTGAACACGGCAGCGTAGGGCGACTGCCGCTTGCGAAGCCGTTCATTGAGGGCCGCAAAGACGTGCGCCGGCTGGCCAATCAGTTCGATGGCATCAGCTGGCTTGAGGGTTGCTGCGTATTCGAGGAACAGAGGCAGGAAGTCGGGCAGTTCGGTCGTCGTTGGGACGTAGCCGCCGTCTTCGTAGACCTTGATGAGATCGACCATCGCCTGACCGCGGTCACGGCTTTCGCCGTGGACGTGTTCGAACAGATGAAGCGAGAGTGACCGGGTGCGGTCGAACAGGAGAATGTAGCGTTCCTGTGCGTCCATCAGATCGCCCTCGGCGAGGGTATCGATCAGGGCGTCGAGGGCTGCCCGATCGGTTCCAGATAGAATGCCCTCGTGCTTCATGACCGACTTGAGTTCGGACGCGGCCGCGATCAGATCCTCCGTCGGGTAGGTGAGAAGCCCGGAGAGAACTTTGAGCGTTTTCATCTCAGACCCCCACTTTATTTTTGGCTTTGACGCCGCCGAACAGGTTCACCTTCGTGTCGCTGGGCGAACAGCCGTCGCCGAACGTGAAACCGCAACTGCCGCGCAGTTCGTAAGCGTCTTGCGTGACTTCGCGGTGGGTGGTTGGAATGACGAACCGGTCCTCGTAATTGGCGATCGCCATGATGT
>JANLYB010000131.1:0-4477 GCA_031365425.1 Hyphomicrobiaceae bacterium | reverse complement strand
CGCGGACCGTTATCAGGTTCCCAATCGCCAGCATATCGTAAGCCCCGACAATTGCGGCGCGATGCACGCCTTCTCCGATATTAGTTCGGCGTCAACCGGGATCAGTTTGCCAACCCTTGACTGGGAACTTCGGTCCGCTTTTGCGGCGTGGGAAGCAGCAGCAAATCTAGTATTCGTTCCGGTCGAAGATCCACGCGAAGCCAACATTGTCGTCGGTGCGTCTGATCCAGCATCAGGACGGGCGTTCGCAAATCTAGCATATCGCGATGCCAGCCACTTTCCGCCGATCGCCAAGGCCCTCGGCAATACAGAGCCCCGCGCCCGTCCAGCTGCAACTGGCGGCACCCTTGCGGAAATCGAACAGGCTTACATTTGTCTCAACCCGTCGGTGCGGTGGAAGATTCTCTTCGACGGCAACCTCGACGTCTACGATTTACGTCACACATTCATGCATGAGATAGGGCACGCAATTGGTCTAGATCACCCCGGCAGCTCCGGCGCCGTCATGGGCTATCGTTATGACGAGAAGTTTAACGACTTGCAGGTTTCCGACATCGTTGCGGTCCAGGAACTTTACGGTCCGCGACTGAGGCGATAATGCCTGCTGTCGGTTTCTAGGCGGCGCCGGGAAAAAGGCTAAGCCCCATGTCCCGGTCCGGTTTGTGTTACTGAGCGGCCTTGACCTTCGGCAGGTCCTTGGCCTGCTCAGCCGTCAGGTTCAAGATCACACGGTCATCCGAGAGCGAGAACTGCGATGGGGTCGCGATGACATTGGTCTCGCCAAAGCCAAGGAGACCGCCAAGTCCAGCGCGCAACTCGGTCACCTTGTTATCAGGTGCGCGCACGAAGGACAGGACTTCACCAATCTTCTTCTGGTCATTGCTGTATACGGGTTTGCCGATCCAGCTTTTGACATCTTGATCGCTCAGCATCACCGTTCCCACCGATGTGGCGCCATCGCTTTTCGCCGCCGTGTCGCCCGGCTTCATGGCAGGTGTGGCCGAATCCATTGCCTTGCCCGGCACAGTCGTCGAATTGGGCGCGGCCGTTGCTCCATCACCCTTCATGGCTGGCACCTGATCGGTAACGGCTTTCGTCGGCCCGTTGTTGGATGGGTCAATCTTTTTTGTTTCTTGCGCCTGCGCCGGTATGGCGATGGTCGCGGCGAGGATGGCCGCCGCTGCTAGATTACGAATCATGATGTGAACTCCTGTTCTTATGACCCATGAACGGATCGCAGAGGGTCAACCCTGGCAGACCGTCACTGTTCCCGAAATGTTGGTCGGTGAGGCGTGCAGTGCACCATTTCGTCCTTCGTGCAGAAGCAAGGCGAAGTGCGGCATCTGTTGAATGACTGGTGACGAGACTACACAACACCAACGAACCGGCTCATTTCTTCGGATCGGCCTTCTTTATCTTGGCCTGCTCCGGCGGCGATATCTGAGGGCCGGGAAAAATTGACCGCTCCTCAGTTGCCACTTGTGTCTCGGGCGCCACCTTAATTTTGGGCACACCGTCACTTTTTGTGTCGCTCAGATTTTCCGGGCCGGTCGCTGTCGGCGCCTCGACATTCGTGTCTCGTTCCGCGAAAGCCAACGGCTTCGCTGTTTCGGCACGAGACAATTGGGCTTCTTCAATTCGAGCTATTCCGTGTTCTGTTGCCGACATGATCGATGGTCTCCTGATGGCCAAAACGTCCGTCGCATGAAAACCCTTCACACGACCGATATGTTCCACAAGCTTCATGCACCGCCAGAAATACGACGCCGATCTGGTCGGAGCCTCGGGAGTTCCGGCTTACTTGGTGTGTCTTCACTTCTTCATATCAACGCGAACCGTTCGCGTGCCGAGAGATATGGGGTTGATGCAGGGCCGATCGGACTGGACGGCGGCCTGAACGCTACATTCCGACGGACTGTGGATGATGTGCTCGAGTTCATTTCTGAAGACGCGGAGTACTTCGATTGCGTCAGAGAAGTAGAGCAAGCCTGAACCATCACAGATCGAGGAACGAGTGCTGATAGGCAACTCGCTCTGCACGTGAGCCTTCTGGCTGAGGGTCTGTCATCAGAAATAGCGCTTCAGGAAGTAGGGGACGTTCTGATTTCAGAGACGGCGTCGATTCACGGCAGATGTTGAGACCTAGTGGTCCAGAGGTAGTACCGGGCTTCCCGGAACTTCTTCGCTTATGGGCAGTTCATCACATTCATCCGCTGTTCAAAGGAATGGTCATGATACAGGATTTCTCAAGGCGAAGCGTGGTCGCGGGACTGTCGTTGATCGCCCCGGTTGTCGTATTGGCGGGCGCGCATAAAGCGCAAGCGCAGGTGAAGCAAACAGGGGCTGAGAAAAGTCTGTACGAGCGGCTAGGCGGCGTCTTTGCCATCGCCGCGGTGGTGGATCATTTCAGCGATGCCGTCGTAAAGAACCACATCGTCGGCCAACAATCGAAGAACCCGCAGCTCCAGGCATGGCACGCCAAGAACCTCGGAAGGTTGCCCGGCCTCAAATTCATGCGGACGCTGTGGGTTTGCAACGCTTCGGGCGGGCCCTACCAATACACGGCTACCAAGCCCGGCACGACGCCGCTCGGCCTTGAGGAAGCCCACCGGGATCTCCGGATCTCTCCCGCAGAATTCGATGAAGTCGCAGCGGAACTTGGCCGGACCCTGGACTTTGTCAAGGTCCCAAATCGCGAGAAGGCGGAAGTTCTTGCGGCCTTCGCCGCCCACAAAGGCGAAGTCACCGCCGGCTACGTCGCGGCCAATAAGCATGGTTGAAGTTTAGTTCTGTCGTGCGTATCAGTTCAGCAATTGGCCCAATTCCGACCAACGGCCTACCTGCCGAGATCGACGCGATCAGGGTATGAGCTGACGATGGAGCCCCGAGAACGGGGGTTAATCGGCACGTCTCTGCCGTGCGGCCGAAGTCGGACGACCGATCAAAATGATCCCTGAACACGGAGCCTTTCGCGAAGTTCGGTCCTTGATGGCCCGCTGCTGATTTAGCGTCTGAGACTAGCCGCGTGCGGAGCTGAATGTATCGCGTCACGGCTGTGGCCCTGCAGGCTGAAGTACGCCATCAAGTTAAATCAACTGTGTCGGGTTGCCGGGACGTCGCGGAGCTTCTTGAGCGATTGCCGTTCGGGACTTGGTCCGAGGCGCCGAAACCACGAAAATTTAATGGTTTCCCCGAATCGGTTCGCTCTTTTCCGCCCCTTCAATCCCAGGTGTCAGCCACCCATACGCAGTTTGTGGTCATCCCACCTGCTCATGAAATGGTCGACTT
Organism: Hyphomicrobiaceae bacterium; assembly: GCA_031365425.1. GTDB lineage: Bacteria > Pseudomonadota > Alphaproteobacteria > Rhizobiales > Hyphomicrobiaceae > JANXVY01. The sequence goes on along the minus strand of JANLYB010000131.1, from coordinate 1,189 downwards.
CGGAATCAGTCATATGTTCAAAGCTAAAATCGACTTGCTGCATTGGCAGGTTAAGCGATCCCAGTTCCTTGATCCCAAGATCGGTCAATTTGATGCGTATCAGCTTTCCACTAACTCCGATTACTATTTCATCACCGTCAACGCGATACGCCAATTCGCCGACAGCGTCGGGAAGCTGTCGCAAAAACTCATCACGAGTCAATTGAACCTCGCGGCTAAAAGCTGAAGCCATGATAATCATCCACTTCTACCAAAATCAGAACCCACTGCTGTAACGATTTCAAAACCAGCGGCCACGGCCGTAAAAGCCACCGCCTCCAATAAGAAGCAGGACAATTAAAATGATCAAAAGTGCGTTGGTATCCATTGTAGTCTCCTGGGAGGAACCAACTCAGCAACTGAACTGCTTGAGTGTTTGTACGCCATCGAGTTAAGTGCGACCCATCGAATTGGTTCCTCCCACCGTCGTACATTTCTCCATAATAACCCGATGAAGGGTCCGCTCGAGCCGGCAAACCCTGAACATCGCCAATCTCGCTCCAACAGAGCTGATTGCGCACCGCTGCCTATGTTGACCTCAACGACGCAACGACCAAACCGGACGTACGCTTGCGGCACAATCTCCGCCGACGTCCTGGACAGCTTCGGGTCAACAAGAGCCAGATCGACAACATCACCTTCAATTGATGGACATCCCTGCAACCGACGGTAAGCTTCGACTGATGTCGAGGCATCAATGTTGGCATGGATGTCATTCACATCGTTGGCTTCGACCCGAACGGAAAGATCGATGTCCGGCGATGTGGATAACCCCCGTTAGTGATGACCCGGCTGTTACACTGAACCCATGCCAGATACCACTCACCCTGTCGCGGCCGGTCGCGACGAGTCGCGGCAAGCCGCGACTACCCCCGACCAGTTCACGCTCACTATCGAAGAAGCCGCGACACGTTACGAACACGCCGGTCACCCACGCACCATTCGTAGCATCCAACGATATTGCGCCAAGGGACATCTCGAATGCCTGCGACAAGAGACGACGTTCGGCGACAAGTTTATGATTTCGCCGGAGTCTGTCGCACGACACATCGCGCAAATTGAAGAACTTACTAGCGCGACACGTCGCGACGAGTCGCGTCCTGTCGCCACAAGCATCTCACCATCTCAACAGGTGATTTCCCCCGAGAAC
>JANLYB010000124.1:0-20018 GCA_031365425.1 Hyphomicrobiaceae bacterium | reverse complement strand
CAGGCCGCCGGTGCAGCTTTCGGCGGTGCACATGATCCAGCGTTTGGATCGTAGCCGGGCAAGCAGCTTTTCAGCTTCGGCGATGTCGGCAGGGTCGAACATTCATACTCACCACATGAAGAAGGCACGCCGCTGGGGCGTGCCTTTGAAGTGTAGCGTATGGAAGGCCTCAGGCCACGACGAGTTTTTCAGCCTGGTCGAGCAAACGGTCGAGGGTGGCGCGGCAATCCATACCCATGACAGCGTTGGCGCGAACCTGGGATTGCTGCCAGATCGGATAGGCGTCCTTGAGGACGGTCACGCCTTTCGGCGTCAAATGCAGGCCGCGGCCACGGCGGCCGGCGGGCGGATCCATGACGATGTGGCCGAGCGACAGCAAGCGCTTGAGGTTGCGGGACAGGGTCGACTTTTCAATGTCGAGATCGAACCCTATCTCAACGGCAGTGATACCATCGCGCGAGGCGAGTTGGGCCAGCAACGTATATTGGCTAGCGGTGATGCCGAGCGGGCGCATGGCGTCGTCGTAAACCCGGGTGATGATCCGCGACAGTTGCCGCACGCGCGTTGCCAAGCAGGTGGCGCCCGTGTTTTCGGCGATGTCGTGAATCAGGGCCGGTTCTACGGCGGTCCGTTGCGGCGCTGGAGCCATGATGTTCATGTGAGCCCTCGAGGTCTAAGCGACGCAAAACAGGATTGTGGTCATACAACCGTTGACTACTGTGTCGCGCGATTCGGAAGGCCGGGTCAAACGATGGGGACGAGTTTGCGCTGTATTTAGTTCTGTGTGGCCAATGTCATACCCTCGAGCGGGATTTTCGGCGCGCGGCCCGCGACGCAATCGGCGACGACCTGGCCAGAGCCGAGCGCGAGCGTCCACCCGAGTGCGCCCTGGCCAATATTGACGAACAGTTTGGGGATGGGCGTGGGTCCAAGGATCGGCGTGCCTCGAGGCGTGGCGGGGCGCAGGCCGGCCCACGCCTCGATCTTGTCGCGCGCATAGGTTTGAGCGGCGTGGGGAAAAGCCGTCTTCGCTTCAAGGATCAATTGGTCGAGTCGCTCGGGATCGATGGCGGCGTTGTGGCCCACGATGTCGGCCATGCCGGCGATGCGCAGTCGCGCGCCGCCTGCTCCGTGCAACGGGGCGTAGACGATTTTCTTCTTGGCGTCGGTGATGGAGATGGCCGGCATTCCTGACCCGCCCGGCGCGGTAATGGAATACCCTTTGAGCGGATAGACTGGCAACCGGAGGCCCAGTTTGCGGACGAGATTGGCGCTGCCGGAGCCGGAGGCAAGAATGATCGCATCGCCGGTTTCGTAGCCCCGGTCGGTAAGCACCCCATCGATAGGGCCGCCGTGATGTTTCACAGCCAAGCCTTTGACCTTGTGGCCATATAAAAACCGGACGCCGCGCGTGTTGAGCTGGCGCTCCAGGCCGGCGCAGAACTGGTAGCAGTCGCCGACTTCTTCGCTGGGCGTATGGATCGCGCCGGCCATCCGGGCCGCAAGGTCAGATTGCGGGTCGGCGAGCGCTGGCTCGAGCTTGCGGCACGCATCGGGCTCGAGCGCGTCCTGCTCGCAGCCGAGCTCGCGCTGATAGCCGAGGCGGTCGCGAGCGCCTTCAAACTCGGCGCGGTCGGAATAGACGACGAGCTTGCCGTTGGTCGCATAGCCAAAATCGAGCGCACGGCCTTCAGGCGTGGCGAGGAATGCGTGCATCAGCGCGCGGCTGTGAAACGACAGCGCCAGCAGGCGTTTGGTGGTGATATTGCTGCGGTCGCGGTTGCAGGCGAGCACGAAAGCGATCAGCCAGCGCCATTGGTCGGGATCGAGGGTGGGCTTGAATCGAAGGGGTGCGTCACGGCGCAGCAGCCACGGTGGCACCTTGGGCAGGACGCCCGGGCCAGCAAGCGGGGCGACGTAACTATACGAAAGCTGGGCGCCATTGGCGAAACTTGCGCCGAGGGCAGGGCCGGAGTTTTCTTCGATGACGGTGACTTCGTGGCCGTCGGCCGCAAGAAAATGGGCAGTCGCCAGCCCCGTCACGCCAGCCCCGATGATGATTGCCCGCATGTGATCCTATCTGGACTTGGTGGTGCGCTAACCGCGCTCGATCTGGAAGCGGTAAACGCCGTCTCTTTCGGATTGGTGAATGATCGTGTGGCCGCCGATGGTGCAGAAGACGTCGAAGTCGAGCACGGCACCGGGGTCGGTGGCAATAATTTCCAGGATGTCGCCCGATTTTAGAGGTGTGATCGCCTTTTTCGCCTTCAGGACCGGGATCGGGCAAGTCATGCCGCTCGTATCCAATACCGTATGGGTCATACCGCTATGTTCCATCATGTATCAGGCGTTGTGCTGTAGGCTTTGGCGCACTAACGTGGCACGCTACTTGGTGTTTGGCAGGTCGGCAAGACGGTAGGGAAGCGTCAGGGGCGGTTAGGGCAATCATGGCAAGCGCAGACGAAGCGCAGAAGTCGCGCGTGTTTTCGGCTGGCCTTCACCGGCTGGGATACTGGGGGCTGAACTGGCCCTGGCTGGTAGGCCTGCTGGTGGTCGCAGTGTCGCTGGCGGCCGGCTTTGGCGTCAACCAGATCCGCGTCGACGATAGCCTGTCGGAATTGTTCCGCACCAACACCGAGGAATTCAAGCGTTACGAAGATATCGACCGGCGGTTTCCATCCAGCGAATACGATGTGCTGGTCGTGGTCGAGGGGAAAAATCTTCTTGAGCGCTCGCAGCTTGAGGCGTTTGCCCATGTGACGACCGAACTCCAGTTGGCGGACGGCGTGGCCGGGATCGTGTCGATGCTATCGGCTCGAGGTAAGCCCGACAAGAGCGGGTATTCGCCGCCGATCGTGCCGGAGGATTTGCCGACAGGACAGGCGTACGACGACACAATCGCGGCGCTGCGCAGCAATGAAATCGTCAACGGCAAATTCCTGTCAAAAGACGGTCAGTTGTCGATGATCGTCCTGTCGCTTGACCGCAACATTGTCGCCGATAAGGGTGCCAGCACGATTATTGGCGGGATCGAGGATACGGTCCGCAAAGAACTCGAGGGTTCGGCCCTGACGTTCAAGCTGGCCGGTGCGCCGGTGATGCAACTTGAGATCCGCAATGCGGTTGAGCGGGATCAGTTGCTCTATAACGGCCTCGGACTGCTGTTTGGCGCGCTGATTGCGATGATCTTTTTCCGGCGCGTGTCGCTCATGCTGGTGGCGGCGTTGCCGCCGGTGCTCGCCGTAACGTGGTCGCTGGGTTTGCTCGGCTGGATGGGCATCAAGCTCAACCTGTTCCTCAACGTGATGACGCCGCTCATCATGGTGATGGGTTTTGCGGACAGCATGCAGATGGTGTCGGCAATCCGCATCCGGCTGCGCGAGGGCGACAACCGTTGGGATGCCGTCAGATTCGCGGTAGCAGTCGTGGGACCGGCTTGCGTGCTGGCACATGGAACGGCGCTGGTCGCATTCCTCGCGCTGCTGTTTTCAGATTCCGGGCTCATTCGCACGTTCGGCATGGCAGGATCGCTGTCGGTCGTCATTTCGTTCGTGGCCGTGATCCTCGTGCTGCCGCTGCTGGGGGTTGCGTTCATCCGCAACGAGGCCGCGCTTGCCAAAGACCGTTCGCCCGGAGACGCGCTGATGGACGGGTTGGGCACCATGGTCGGCGGGATCGTCGATCATGTCGTACACCGGCCGGCGGTCTATACCGGGCTTGGCTTTGGCCTGTTTGCACTGTTGTCGCTAGCCCATCTGCAATTGCAGCCGCGCTACCGGCTCGCTGATCAGGTGCCGGATCGGGAGCAGGCGCTGAACGCAACCGCGCGCATCGATCAAAAATTGACAGGCGCCAACCCGGTTCACATCATGATCGAGTGGACGGACGGGGCTAGTCTTTTTACGCCGGGACCGATGCAGGTCGTGGCCGATACGCATACGATCCTGGAACAGACGGCGGGCCTCGGCAACGTGTGGTCGGTCGATAGTTTGCGGCGTTGGCTCAAGACGGAGACCGGCGACGACAGCATTCCGGTTGTCGAGAGCTACGTGAAGATTTTGCCGGACCATCTGGTACGGCGGTTCATTTCCAAGGAGGGCAATGCTGCGCTGGTGACGGGCCGGTTGCCTGACATCGATTCCAGCCAGATCCTGCCGGTGGTGGCCAAAGTCGACAAAGCGCTCGATCCGGTACGGGCGGCGCATCCAGGCTACCGGATTTCGGTGACAGGGCTGCCGGCGGTGGCAGCGCGCAACTCGGCGCGCATGATCAGCCAATTGAATGAGAGCATTCCGGCGTGCGTCGCGCTGGTGTCGGTGCTGCTCGGCTTGGCGTTCTGGTCTCCGTTCGTAACGTTGATTGCGGTGCTGCCGGGGCTGTTTCCGGTCGTCGCCGCTGGCGCTTGGTTGTGGACGCGGGGCGGAGGGCTGGAGTTTGCCTCGGTCGTGGCGCTGCTGGTTGTGTTCGGCCTGGGGATTGATGCACTCATTCATTTCCTCAACCGTCTGCTGATCGAGGAGGCGCGGCATGAACCAGCCGGCGGGTCAGCGCACGAGCAGCAGATGGATGCGATCAAGCGCGCCCGGGTGCTGGTCGGTCCGGCAATCATCCTGACGACGATCGTGCTGGCGTTCGGGCTGGGTGTAACGGTGTTTTCCGACTTGCCCTCGCTGCGGACGTTTGGGCTTGTGTGCGCGGTGACGCTGATGGCCTCGCTCGTCGCCGATCTTGTGTTCCTCCCGGCGACGATCATGCTGGCGCGGCAGGTCTGGCCGCTCACGCCGCCACCTCCGGCGCCGGTCTTTCCTGAATTTAAGGGAAGCAGCACACCTTAAAATGTCGCGCTATTTTGCCGTGTCGATGAAGGTCTTGATCTCGGCAGCGGCGGCTTGAGCTTGGGGCAATTCGAGCGCTTTGCAGTGCTTCTCCATCAGATCAAACATGCCATCGAGTTTTTGGAGGCTCGCGTCGCTCAGGTCCTTTTTTCCAGCAGCATCCGCCAGTTCGTAGGCCTTCATCATGCACGGGTCGGTTGGGCCGTTGTTGGGGTCATTGGGCGAGAGCTGTACCTGGGCCAGCGCCATGGTGGTGAAACCAGCGAGCGCAATCGCCATGACAAGAGTGCGTTTAAACATGGATGTGAGCCTTTCGGGCGATGTGTGGTCTGTGGTCCTCTTACGCATGGTTTCCTGACCCAATCATGAACGCCGGGGGTTCCGGCAGGCAGGTATGTGTCATCTGCAACCATCCACACTCTTATTGGGCGCAGTTCCGTTCGCCGTCGCGGGGCCTGCTATTCTGTTTGAAACCGAATCACTCCGCGAGGATCCGCCATGGGCGTTGCCGTCCCCAAGTTCAAAAACCGCATCGAACCGGCCCATGACGGCGATCCGTCGTTGTTCCTGGGGGTGTCGTCGTCGGCACGCGGATATGCGTGGCGCGAGCGGTTGCCTGCAGCCGCCCATAAGCTGGCGGCCGCAATCAGCCAGCAGCATGGACTGCCCGATTTGCTCGGGCGGGTGCTGGCGGCCCGCGGCGTGGGGCTCGACGAGGTGGCAACCGTACTCGATCCGACGATCAAGGCACTATTGCCTGACCCAAGCACATTGCGGGACATGGACAAAGCCGCGGCGCGGCTGGCAGACGCGATCGAGAGCAAGCAACCCGTGGCGATCTTTGGCGACTACGATGTCGATGGGGCGTCGTCTTCGGCCCTGGTGCACCGGTTCCTGTCCCATCATGGGGTGGCAGCACGGATTTACATCCCAGACCGGCTGTTCGAAGGCTACGGGCCGAACGCGACTGCGATCCAGGCGCTCATCGCCGAAGGCGCGAAACTCATTGTGACGGTCGACTGCGGGACGACGAGCTTTGAGCCACTGGCGGCCGCCAAGGGCAAGTGCGACGTGCTGGTGATCGACCACCATCAGGCGGACGAGCGCTTGCCGGACGTCCATGCGGTCGTCAATCCCAACCGGCAGGACGACATTTCGGGGCAAGGGCATCTGTGTGCGGCGGGCGTCGTGTTCCTGGTGCTGGTTGCGACGATGAAGGAATTGCGCCGCCGGGGCTTTTACGGCGCGAATTGCGCGCCGCCCGATCTGCTCTCGGACCTCGATATCGTTGCGCTGGCGACGGTGTGTGATGTGGTTCCGCTGACCGGCGTCAACCGGGCGTTCGTGACCAAGGGCTTGCAGGTCATGAAGCGGCGGGAGAACGCGGGGTTGAAAGCGCTGTTTGATGCGGCGGGGCTCGATACGGCGCCCAATCCGTATCACCTGGGCTTCATTCTGGGACCGCGTATCAATGCCGGGGGACGGATCGGCGATTCGGCGCTCGGGTCGAAGCTACTGGCAACGCATGACCCGGTCGAGGCGGCGCGGATTGCGGGCATCCTCGACAAGCTGAACAAGCAGCGCAAGGAACTGGAAACCGCCATGCTGGAGGAGGCGACCGCGATGGCCGATGCCCAGGTGGACGCGAACCCGGATACGCCGCTCATTATGGTCGGGTCGCAGGCTTGGCATAAGGGGCTGGTCGGCTTGATGGCGTCGCGCCTCGTGGACCGGTTCAAGCGCCCGGCCTGTGTGATTGCTTGGGAAACGAATGCGGCCGATGTCGCGCGGACGACGGGCACGGGGTCGCTGCGATCGGTGGCAGGCGTCGATATCGGCGGCGCCGTGCGGGCGGCCATGACGTCGGGCGATCTAATCAAGGGTGGCGGCCATGCGATGGCGGCGGGCTTGACCGTCGAGCGGGTGAAGGCAGACGCCTTACACGCAATGCTGTCCGCGCGGATCAAGGATGCGACGGTGCGCGCGCGCGTCAATGCGGGGCTTGAAATCGATGGCGCGCTGACGCCTGCGAGTATCAACGACGAGCTGCTGGCATTGCTTGAGCGGGCGGGGCCGTATGGTCAGGGGAACCCGACGCCGCGGTTCGTGTTTCCGGCGCACCGGGTGAAGTTCGCCAAGATCGTGGCGGAGGCCCACGTGCGCTGCACGTTCGAGGCAGGCGACGGGTCGCGGATTGAGGGTGTGGCGTTCCGGGCCGTGGGTCAGCCGCTGGGGGATTTGCTGCTTGGCAGCGTGAATGCCATGCCGATCCACGTCGCAGGCACCGTCAAGCGCGATACCTGGCAGGGGCGGGAAAAGACCGAGCTGATGATCGAGGACGCGGCTGACCCAAGGAAGCAGCCCTAAGTCTTGACGAAGCTCTTCAACGCGTGGCGAAATGGGTCCTGGGGACGCGCCAGCGGATGACACGTTAAGGGTTGAGCACCCACTAACAGCTTGGGGCATGAGGCTAAATCTCGCAACTGTGGGTTTGTGCAAGATGAGTGCTTGCATGGGCTGCGAAACTTTTTTATACGTCCCCTCCTGACGGTCCCTTCGTCTATCGGTTAGGACACCAGATTTTCATTCTGGTAAGGCGAGTTCGATTCTCGCAGGGATCGCCATTCTTTATTCGCATCAGCGCATTGGCGACTTGAAAAGCCGCGCGGTGCAAACTCTCCTTAATATCGATATCCCGGGCTGGTTTCGGCAATCAGCGGCTGCGCGCGACTGACCGTGCCGTTGTTGGAACGGAGCAGCCGTCCCGGCTTTGGCATCGTTGCCGGCGGATTACTCCGCCGGCTGGACCGCTGGCGTGGAGTTTGGCTTATCGGTGGGGCGGCGCAGATTGGCGACGAAGGCAGCGATCTCGCCGACGATCCCGCGGCGGAACACGAGCACGGTGATGACGAAGATCACGCCCTGGGCGACGAGGACCCAGTCGCCGAGGCCTTTGAGGTAATTCTGCATCGTGACGATGACGGCAGCGCCGACGGCGGGGCCGAGAACCGTGCCCAAGCCGCCAAGCAGCGTCATGAGTACAACTTCGCCCGACATTTGCCAAGCGGCGTCGGTCAGCGAGGCGAGCTGGAACACCATCGCTTTTGTTGAGCCTGCAAGGCCTGCAAGACCGCCCGAGATGACGAAGGCCATCAGCTTGTATTGATCGACGTTGTAGCCAAGCGAAATGGCGCGCTGCTCGTTCTCGCGGATGGCCTTGAGAACCTGACCGAACGGGGAGTGGATGGTGCGGTAGATGATGGCGAAGCCTAGGGCAAAAACGCCAAGCACGAAGTAGTACATGTTGAGGTCGACTGTCAGGTCGATCAAACCAAACAGCGGACGGCGCGGGACGCCCTGAATGCCGTCTTCGCCGTGGGTGAAGGGGGCCTGGAGGCAGAAGAAGTAGACCATCTGGGAGAGAGCCAGCGTCACCATGGCGAAATAGATCCCCTGGCGGCGAATGGCGAGCATTCCGGTGACGAGGGCGAGGACCGCAGCGGTCAGAGTGCCGGCCAGGATGCCCAGTTCGGTCGGCCAGCCAAGTTCCCTGACGGTGTGAGCGGTGATGTAGGCGGAGATTCCAAAGAACATGGCGTGGCCAAACGACAGCAGGCCAACGTAGCCGATCAGAAGATTAAAGGCGCAGGCAAACAGCGCGAAGCACAGCACCTTCATCAGGAACACGGGGTAGGCAATAAACGGCGCGATCAGCAGCAGGCCGAAGAGAACGCCGATGGTTATAAGTTCAAGTTTTTTGTTGGTCATCGGGATGCCCTCACTTCGGCGTGCCAAATAGCCCTTGCGGGCGGGCGAGCAGCACGATCACCATGATGACGAAGATCACCACGTTCGAGGCCTGCGGATAGAAAACTTTGGTGAGCCCTTCGACGAGGCCGAGGCCAAAGCCGGTGAGGATCGAGCCCATGATAGACCCCATCCCGCCGATCACCACGACGGCGAACACGACGATGATGAGGCTTGAGCCCATCAGCGGCGTCACCGAGTAGATGGGGGCAGCGAGGATGCCAGCGAGGCCAGCGAGAGCGACGCCGAAAGCGTAGGTGAGCGAAAGCATGCGGGGCACATTGATGCCGAAGGCCTGGACCAGTTCAGGGCGTTCGGTGGCAGCGCGCAGGTAGGAGCCGAGCTTTGTGCGCTCGATGGCGTACCAGGTTCCCAGGCACACGACGAGGGAGAACACCACCGCGAAGGCGCGGTACCAGGGCAGGAACATGAAGCCCAGATTGACGCCGCCTGGCAACGGGTTGGGGTATGGGAGACCGGAGACGCCGTACTGGTGGCGAAAAAGACCTTCGATGATAAGGGCGAGGCCGAAGGTCAGCAGGAGGCCGTAAAGATGATCGACGTGGTAGAGGCGGGACAGGAACAGCTTCTCGATGATAAGGCCCGTTGCGCCAACGATCAGCGGGACGATCACGAGAGCCGGCCAGAACGGGATGCCTAAGTAGTTGAGGCACATCCAGGCGACGAATGCGCCCATCATGTACTGCGCGCCGTGGGCGAAGTTGATGACGTTCAACATGCCGAAGATGACCGCAAGCCCGAGGCTCAGCAGCGCGTAAAATGATCCGTTGATGACGCCGAGCAATAGCTGCCCGAACAACGCCTGTGGCGACACGCCTAACAATTCAAACATCGAAACCTCTTTTGATCCCCTCGCCGCTAAATGCGCGGGAAAGGGTGGGAGTGAGAAGTGGCCACCAACCCTAGTCCCGGTGGCCGCTGTCGTATGTGGTCAGTCATTTTTGCGCTGCGACCATCGGGCAACCGCCTTCGGAGAGCGGACGCCACGCTTCGGCGGCGGGGATCGTCGCGCGCTGCTTGTAGTAATCCCAGGCACCTTTGCTCTCTTCGGGTTTTTTGACTTCGAACAGATACATGTCGTGAATCTTGCGGCCATCGGAACGGACGCTGCCTTTGCCAAACAGCGCGTCGTCTGTCGGGAGTTCCTTCATCTTGGCGACTACGGCGGCACCGTCACCGTCGGCCTGGAGTGCATCGACGGCACGCAGGTAATGCAAGACTTGCGAATAGACGCCGGCCTGGATCGAGTTGGGGTGCTTGCCGCTGTTGGCGGCGGCATAGTCCTTGGCGAATGCACGGTTGGCATCCGTCATATCCCAGTACCAGGCTTCGGTCAGTGTCAGGCCTTGCGCGGTCTTGAGGCCCAGCGCGTGAACATCCGATAGCACGACGAGGAGACCTGCAAGACTTTGACCGCCCGCCACGATCCCGAATTCGGCAGCCTGTTTGATAGAGTTGGTCGTGTCCACGCCGGCATTGGCCAAACCAATGACCTTGGCCTTGGAGGACTGGGCCTGGAGCAGGAAGGACGAGAAATCCTGCGAGGGGAACGGGTGCCGGGCCGTGCCGAGGACCTTGCCGCCATTCTTCTGCACGACGGCCATCGTGTCGCGTTCAAGCGCGTGGCCGAAGGCGTAGTCGGCGGTCAGGAAGAACCAGGTGTCGCCGCCGGTCTTGACGACAGCCGAGCCGGTGCCGTTGGCGAGCGCCCAGGTGTCGTAGGTCCAGTGGATGGAGTTCGGCGTGCAGGCCTTGCCGCTGAGGTCGGAAGATGCGGCGCCCGACACGAGGGCCACCTTGTTCTTTTCTTTGGCGATGTTGACGACGGCCAATGCGACCGAGGAGGTCACGTTGTCGGCGATCATATCGACGCCGTCCTGGTCGAACCACTGGCGGGCCGTGTTGGCGGCAATGTCGGGCTTGTTCTGGTGGTCGGCAGCAATGACCTCGACTTTGAGGCCGGGTTTCATTTTGAGATAGTCCTCGACCGCGCGCTTGGCCGCCCAGACGGAGCCGGCACCGGAAAAGTCCGAATAGGTGGCGGAAAGGTCGGTCAGCACGCCAATCTTAACGACGCCGTTCGTGAACTCTGCTTTCGCTGCGGTGGTGACGAGGCTCAAGCCTGCGACCGCTGCCGTCAATGCCTTCAAACGCATGCCCGTCTCTCCCTGATTGTTTCCCGTAGCCGAGGTTTTCCTCGATCTGGATTGGCAGTGAAGGAAGGGGTGGCAGCGGGTGCCACCCCTCCGTAACGTGCATTATTTCGCAGCCAGCGGGCATCCGCCGTTGGCCATGGGGCGGAAGGCTTCAGCAGCGGGGATCGTCGCTTTGACGTTGTAGTAGTCGTAGGGGCCTTTGCTCTCTTCGGGCTTCTTGACTTCGAAGAGGTACATGTCGTGGATCTTGCGGCCATCGGGTCGGACAGAACCCTTGCCAAATAGAACGTCCTCGGTCGGCATTTCCTTCATCTTGGCAACGACGGCAGCGCCGTCGGCATCGCTCTTGAGCGCGTCGACAGCCTTCAGGTAGTGGATGACGGACGAGTAGACGCCAGCGTGAACCATCGTGGGGTACTTGCCACCGTTGGCAGCCGAGAAGGCTTTGGCAAAGGCGCGGTTAGAGTCCGACGTATCCCAATACCAGCTTTCGGTGAAGGTCAGGCCTTGAGCGGTCTTGAGTCCGAGAGCGTGGATGTCGGACAGGAACACGAGGAGACCGGCAAGGCGCTGTCCGCCCTGGACGATGCCGAATTCAGACGCCTGCTTGATGGCGTTGGTCGTGTCGGCGCCGGCGTTGGCAAGGCCGATGACCTTGGCCTTGGAGGATTGAGCCTGGAGCAGGAACGAAGAGAAGTCCTGGGCGGGGAACGGATGCTTGACCGCGCCCAATACCTTGCCACCATTCTTGATCACGACGGCAGAGGTATCGGCTTCCAGAGCTGCCCCGAACGCATAGTCGGCGGTGATGAAGAACCAGCTATCGCCGCCGGTCTTGACAACAGCCTGACCGGTGCCGCTGGCGAGCGCGAATGTGTCATAAGTCCAGTGGATCGAATTTGCGGTGCAGGACTTGCCGGTGAGTGCGGACGAACCGGCACCCGAAACAAGGGCCACCTTGTTCTTTTCCTTTGCGATGTTGACGACGGCAAGCGCAGTCGAGGACGTCACGAGGTCCACAATGACGTCGACGCCGTCGGTGTCAAACCACTGGCGGGCCGTGTTGGCGGCGATGTCGGGCTTATTCTGGTGGTCGGCCTGGACGACTTCGATCTTCGCGCCGGGCTTGGTTGCCAGATAATCTTCGACGGCCTTCTTGGCGGACCAGACCGAGCCTGCGCCGGAAAGATCGGAATAGGTGCCCGACAAATCGGTCAGCACGCCGATTTTGATCGTGCCGCCGGTGTTCTCAGCGTGTGCGCCGGTGGCGAGGCCGATGGCCGTAGCTGCCGCGATGAGTGACTTCAAACGCATTCGTCGTTCCTTTCGCTTACTGAATTCTAAACCCCGAGGTAGCCCTCGAGCTTTGCTTTGTTCGGCCCGATCTGGCTGTTATCGATTTGATCGATGACATGGCCGTGCTCGACGACGTAGTGGCGGTCCGCGACGGTCGCCGCGAAATGGAAGTTCTGCTCGACCAGCAGGATCGTGAAGCCCCGGGTCTTGAGATTACGGATGATCTCGCCGATGTGCTGGACGATGACGGGGGCGAGGCCTTCGGTCGGCTCGTCCAGCATCAAGAATTTGGCGCCGGTGCGCAGGATGCGTGCGATCGCGAGCATCTGCTGTTCTCCACCCGACAGCTTCGTGCCCTGGCTCGACGCGCGTTCCTTGAGGCGCGGGAACAGGGTGTAAATCTCATCGAGGCTCAACCCGCCCGGCGCGATAACCGGCGGCAGCACGAGGTTTTCGGTGACGTTGAGGCTTGAGAAGATGCCACGCTCTTCTGGGCAATAGGCAATGCCGGCGCGGGCGATTTTGTCGGAGCGCAGGCCGGTCAACTCGGTGTCTTGGTAGCGGATGGATCCGGTGCGGTGTTTCACGATACCCATGATGGCGCGCATCGTGGTCGTCTTGCCAGCACCGTTGCGGCCCAGCAGGGTGACGACTTCACCGGGGCGCACGTCGAAAGCCATGCCGTGGAGGATATGGCTTTCGCCATACCAGGCATGCAGGTCGCGGACGGTAAGCAAAGGCGCGATGCTAGTTGCCGTGCCGCCCTCGCGGCCGGGAACGTCGAACAATTGGTTCATGCCGCTGCTCCACCGTGGGCAGCCGTGCCGCCGTTGTGTCCGCCGGTGCCCATATAGGCCTCGACGACTTTGGGATTGCTGGAGACCTGCGCGTAGGGGCCTTCGGCGAGGATTTCGCCGCGCGCCAGCACGGTAATCGTGTCGGAGAGCTGAGCGACGACGCTCAGGTTATGTTCGACCATAAGGACCGTGCGGTTCTTGGAGACTTTGCGGATCAGGTCGGAGACGCGGGTGATGTCTTCACGGCCCATTCCCGCCATTGGCTCGTCCAGCAGCAGCATTTCCGGCTCAAGCGCCAGCGTAGTTGCAATCTCCAAGGCGCGCTTGCGGCCATACGGGAGTTCGACCGCTGTCCGTCCCGCATATTCTGTGAGGCCAACTTCCGCGAGCAGTTCCATGGCGCGGTCGTTGAGGCGGTCGAGGGATGTTTCTGAACGCCAGAACTGATAGTGCAATCCGGCCGGACGCTGGAGCGCCAAGCGCACATTTTCCACGAGCGTCAGGTGGGGAAACGTCGCCGAAATCTGGAAGCTGCGCACGAGCCCGAGCCGGGCGATGTCGGCTGGCTTCAAATTCGTAATGTCGCGCCCATTGAAGTGGATAGTGCCACGGGTCGGGATCAGGAATTTCGTGATGAGATTGAAACAGGTCGTCTTGCCGGCGCCATTAGGGCCGATCAGGGCGTGGATCGTGCCACGCTTGACCTTCAGGTTGACGTTATTCACGGCGGTAAAGCCACGAAACTCCTTCGTCATCCCCATAGTTTCAATGATGTACTCGCCCGCTGCGCCGTCCGGTGCGACCATGTCATTCGACCTCGTTACTAACACTGCATTTGACATAGTGTCTCAGCGGCGAACTGGCTACGACGAAGTTTTTTTAACGACCGTGACTAAGGTCGTAGCAATTATGACAAAGCCAGTGCTTTGGCGATACCGTAGTAGGCGGCTTTGGGCTGATAGTCGTGATCGAAAGGTAATGGACGTGGTCGGCGGGCATTGGGGGCCCACAGTTCGGGAACGCCCATCAGCCAGCTGGCCGGGTCAGCCAGCTGCCAGGTGATGATGGCTTCGACCTTGGGTTCTTTCAGTGAAGCGGTGATGACAGAGGCGAAGCGTTCAGCCACTTGGGCATCGCATTCGGCTTGGCTGCCTTCTAGCGCGCCATCGTTGACGTCGAGTTCGGTGATGTAAATCGCGACGCCGGTTGCCGCCAGCTGATGGAGGTAACCGGTAAAGCGATCCGGGTTGAACGCGAACTGGGGAAACCAGTGGCATTCCAGGCCCACAGCATCAAGCTTGATGCCGGCGTCCTGGACGTCGCGGATGAGCGCGAGCAGACCGTCGCGATAGGGTTTGGCGGGACCCCACGGGTTTTCCCATTCGGGGCCTGCTTCGTTGATGACGATTTTTCCGGTTGGGTCGGCGGCGCGGGCACGTTTCAGAGCGCGGATGATATGATCTTTGCCCATCGCCGCATACCACGGGCCGCTGCGGTAGCCGCCGGGATTGCGATGCATGGGGAAAAACGGTTCGTTGATCACGTCCCAGGAATGAAGCTGCCCGGCATATCGGCCAACGACTTCGTCGGTGTGGCGGTCGAGCCAGTAGGCGATGCGGGCGGATGAGAGTTTGCCGACCCAATCGGGGACCCAGTCGTTCCAGATCAGGTTGTGACCGCGCAGCGGGATTTTATGCTGGGCGGCGTAGGCAACGAGCTGATCGGCCAGTTCGAAGTTTGCTGGTCCCTCCTGGGGGCGAAGCGACCCGAATTTCATCACGTTATCAGCGGTCAGAATGCGAGAGTGGTGAAGATAGAGCGCGGATTGGGTTGGGTTGCCGAGGGTGTCGGCGTCGATGGCTGTGCCGAACACAATACCGCGCTGGGCTGCAATTTCGCCCAGGGAGCGAATGGACTTGATCGCATCGGTGGTCGTTTCGCGGGCGGCGGCACGAACGCTTGCTCCAGCTAGCGCGCCAGCCATCAGCGCCAAGGCGCGCCGCCGGGAAAGGTCGAGGTTCACGGCACACGGTCCTTGGTTAATTGCGACGGTTCCCTATAGCATTGCCAGATACCCGCTCAATGGAACAGGCGGACAGTTTGTTTAGTGAGGGCGCGGTTTGGAAACAAATGCGCAATGGCGTTGGCGTAGTAGACGAGCATGGCACGTTCAACGGGATTGGCACGATACGTCTCGTTTTCCTCTATCACGAAATGGCGCAGCGTGAGCATTCTGAGCCCCACATCAATGGCATAATCGCGGTCGGCCCGGGGGACGTGGACGTGGGCGCCCGAGGCTTCCAGTTGTTCGATCATAGTGGCGACGCGGGCTTTTAGTTCAAAGGCCGTAAGCGCCCTGTCTCCTGCATCGATCAGCACGGTTGCCACAAGAGAGACCGGCAAGGCGGGGATGACATGGCCGACGGCGGCCATCAATTCACGGCCTAGTTTTTCGATGGCTGCAAAGCGTGGCTCTGGCGCAAGTGCGCGGAAGTCGATGTTTTCCCGGTTGAGATACGCGCGCAGCGAAATCGGGTCACCGAACGATACGCAGGCGTAGCCATAGCGGTAGTTCTTGCCGCGCAGGCCGCGCCAGATGTTGCCGCCGATGAAGCCGAGCAGGCGGCCGGCGCTGAAGCGGAATAGCGGCTTCTGGCCCTTTTCGGTGTTGGCAGCGCCGACGAGAATGCGGTCTTCGAGCACGCGGTCGTAATTGATGCCCACCGGAATGAACGTGATGTCGCGCGCGCCCTGTTTGTCGAAGCCGGACACCATATAGGACAGCAGGCCGAACTTGGGTTCGCGGAGCGCGCCGTCTCGCGATAGGCCCCCTTCGGGAAACACGGCTTGGACCACGCCGGCGGCGGTTGCCATGTGGACGTAGCGCGCGAGGATGCGGCGGTAGAGCGGATCGCGGCTGTCGCGGCGGATAAAATAAGCACCCATCGACGAGATCAGGCTGCGCAAGCCCCAGATTTGCGCCCATTCGCCGACGGCGTAGCTGAGGGCTGATTGGGTGGCGGCGACGTACGTCACCAGCACGTAGTCCATGTTCGAGCGGTGGTTGATGATGAAGACGACTGACGAGTTGGGATCAACGGCTGATAACTGTTCGTCGTTATTGTAGCCGAGCCGGACGCGGTAGAGTGCTTCGGAAACCTTGCGGGCGAGGCGGGTGCCAATGCGAAAATAGGCGTAGGCGTTGAACGAAGGGACGATTTCGCGGGCGTAGCGTTTCGCTTTATCCATGGCCACTTCGCGGGGAACGCCGTTGGCCAGCGCGTATTCTTCGGCGGCATGAAGCGTGTCGGGATCAAACATCAGCTGGTCGATCAGCACCTGCCGCTTCGTCATCTTGAATGGCTGGATACGCAACTTGAGTTTGGTGTTGAGCTTATCGACCGCCCGGTTTGCACGAACCCGCAGCGCCCAACGCAGGCTTGGCATCAACAGCCGGTCGAGTAGCGAGATCGCCGCCAGCAGCGCCGCAATTGCTACAAGCCAAACCGGTAGCGTCACCGTCGATGTCATCAGGCCCCCTTGGCAGCCCCTGCTGCACAGGGTCAGTGTAGCGACGATGCACGATGATGCACAGGGGTAGCAAGCCGCAACAGCCCTTGCCCGGACAAGCTGCGAAAGTGGGTGCCAACCTTTGACGCCGTGCTAACCTGGATGCGTCATTACTCGTCGAGACGTTCCGCTTTTATGATGGTACATGGTTGAACCATGAGTTCATTGCCCCGAGATTTGACGCCTGCCCCTACGCCGCCGCGACCGGCTGTTGAGAATATGCGCGTTGAGCCGCATTTGCGCGCCGGAGCGGGGGCGCACGGCTGGCGGCGCTGGATCATGGGCTGGGCGTTCGGCTGGGCATGGTTCGATAGGCTCACGCTGTTCATGCTGGAGCGGATGTTCTTTCCGGCCTCGCGCATGTGGGCGGCGGCGCGCGGCGCCAAGGGCTCTCCGGATGTGTTTTTCGACGCGGTACCGATGCCGCGCCGTTATGAGGACAAGGCCCATTTGACGATTGCACTCGCGCGGTTCGAGGAGGCGTTGGCCCAGTCTAATGCGCTGGAGACAGCCTGGGAGAAATGCTTTTTCGGGGCTGAAGAAACGACGATCGAGCAGCGCGCGGCGCTGGAATCGGCCCGGCTCGACGCCCGCCAGTCGTTGAACATCACGCGCCGCTTGTTTGCGCGTTACCTGACACGCGCCATCCCGCATGTGCGGCTCGACACTCAAACCCCGGCTCAGGCGGCGGCGCTTTATCCCGATATTGGCGCGGGGCTTGGCCCGCTCGTGCCGCTTCCATCGCCAATGCCGCCGGTAGAAGTTTCGCGTGCCGTGCCGGGAACGGTGGGACGCGACTACTGGCTGCGCTTCAAAAGCCCGAGCGCACGGCTCGGCGATATGGTTACGGCGCGGGTTCATGAGCCCATTGGCGTTGCCAATCCGCCGACGATTATCCTGGGTCATGGCGTCTGCATCGAGTTTGACCATTGGCGCGGTCTGGTCGATGAGACGGATGAACTCGTAGCGCTGGGCTTTCGTGTGATCCGGCCTGAAGCGCCGTGGCATGGCCGCCGGGTAAAGCGGGGATACTTTGCGGGAGAGCCGATCGTTGCGACGTTCCCGACGGGCTCGCTGGACGCTTTCACCGGCGCGCTGCAAGAATGGGCGGTGCTGGCGGATTGGGCGCGGCGGTCGTCGACGGGACCTTTAGCGATGGGCGGGACGAGCCTTGGCGCGCAGATGGCTCAGCTCGTTGCGGACCGGTCGCGGGATTGGCCCGAGGCACTGCGGCCCGAGGCGCTGCTGCTAATTACGCACTGTGGGGAAGTCGCCGAGGCGGTTCTACACGGGGCATTGCCCGAGATCTTTGGCAGCGCTGAAGATGTGGCCGCCAAGGGCTGGACGCCTCAGTTGATCCAATCCTATCTGGCGCTGCTCAACCCGTCGCGCACGCCGCCGATTGATCGCAACTGCATCGTGTCCGTGTTGGGCCGGTTCGACCGGGTGACGCCGTTTGCGAGCGGGCAAGCGCTGGTGCGGGATTGGGATCTGCCGCAAGAGAACCTGTTCATCCTGGAACGCGGGCATTTTTCGGTGCCGATGACGCTGATCCGCCGACCGGCAGCCTTGAAGCGGTTCCAGGCCATTGTTGCGAAGTTGCCGTCCCGCCCTGCGTGACTTTGGCTGATACGGCAGAGCTTGCCGAAGGTGAGGCCATCCCATACCACTGCGGTCAACACACTCGGGCAGGGACGGAAGTCACGATGGGCATGAGCAAGCGGGTCAAGGCGCTCATAGAAAATGCGTACGGGAATTCGGTCTCGATTGGCCGGGCGACGAAGCGGCAGCGGGTGCTCGATCTGATTGCTCGGCTGCGTCCGCTCGATAGCGACCGTGGACTGGTGCGCATCGGACCTGCCGGCGATGGTGGATATCTGTTGCCGGACGACCTCGACGGCGTGAAAGCTGCGATCTCTCCCGGCGTTTCGACGGAGAGCCGGTTCGATCTGGCGCTCGCTGAGCGCGGCATCGACGTTTACATGCTGGATGCTTCGGTGGATGGGCCGTCGATCCAGCATCCGCGTTTTCATTTCGAGAAGAAGTTCCTGGGCCCGGTGACGGGTGGGCTCAATGTGACGATGGCTGACTTCTGCGCTCGCGCGCCAGGGTTCGACAAGGGCGATGATCTCGTGCTCCAGATGGATATCGAGGGCGCCGAATACCCGGTGATTGCGGGGATGGCGCCGGAGTTGCTGTCGCGGTTCCGGATTATCATTCTGGAAGTGCACGGGCTTGAGAACCTGTTCCACGAGTTCTCGTTTGATCTGATGGCGGGAGTGTTTGGCAAGTTGCTCGAGAACCACGCGGTGGTGCACCTTCATCCCAACAACTGCTGCGGTGTTGCTGTCTCACAGGGGATCGAGATCCCGCGCGTCTTGGAGATGACGCTATATCGCCGAGACCGGGCTAATTTCGCGTCCAATGTTAACCGCGTATATCCCCATGCGCTGGATGCCGACAACGTGCCGAGCAAGGCGTCCATCGTTCTGCCGCCTTGCTGGCGATAGGCTAGCCCATGCGCGTATTGGGATTGTTAACGATGATGGCTGTTGGTTTTGCGCTGCCGGGATGCGACGGGCGACCACTGTTGTCTCAGATCATGCCCTCGCAAACGGACTTGGATTGTTTGGCTGCGTTCGAGATGATTGATACCGCGCATAAGGGTCAACTGACGCGGGAAGAGACGGACGCCTATTTCAAGCGGCGGTTTGGCGAACTCGATGTGAACCACGGCGGTTTTCTCGACGAAACCGAGGCCCAGCGCGCAGTGCCGATTTTTGGCATGAAAACTGGGGCCAACATGGTGTTCCGGCTCGACATCAACGGCGATGGCCGGCTGTCCCAGGATGAGTTCGTGCGGCTGTCGAACTATCTTTTCACGCGAGATTATAACCGGGACGGGGTCTTGACGCTGGCCGAGGTGAAGATGCCGCCAACCGACAATTTTGTAGCGGCAGGTACGACAGGCGTGGAGGGACGGGTGGTCGGAAATAAGTAGGCTGTGGCCTGTTAGAACTGTGACCTGCTGGCTATTGTTTTACATGAGGTTTTGGCGGACAAGGTGCGGAAAGCCTACTTGGATTGACCCCAGAGAGAACCGTGCCGTTTCAGCCGTATAGATTTTCAGTCGCGCCGATGATGGATTGGACGGACCGGCACTGCCGGTTTTTCCATCGCCAGTTGACGCGGCGTGCGCTGCTGTACACCGAGATGGTCACTGCCGACGCGATCCTGCACGGCAAGCGGGACCAGCTGTTGGCGTTTTCACCGGGCGAGCATCCGGTGGCTTTACAACTGGGCGGGTCGGACCCGGCCAAACTCGCTGACGCCGCCGCAATTGGTGCCACTTATGGGTACCGTGAAATCAATCTGAATGTCGGCTGCCCGTCGGATCGCGTTCAGTCGGGCCGGTTCGGCGCGTGCCTCATGGCGGAGCCGCAGCTGGTGGCCGATTGTATCGCCGCGATGGCGCGGGCCGTATCCATTCCCGTAACCGTGAAATGCCGGATCGGAATCGACGATCAGGACAGCGA
>JANLYB010000119.1:0-26772 GCA_031365425.1 Hyphomicrobiaceae bacterium | reverse complement strand
CGTGCTTGCAAACCGGCTTGCTGGCCTCGTCGAGTCCGGCATCATGGAGCGGCGGGAGTATCGCGAAACCGGGCAGCGGACACGAGTCGAGTACCCATTGAGCGTAATGGGGCAAGAGCTAGCTTTGCCGTTCATTGCAATGACCCATTGGGGTGACAAGTGGGTGGGGGATGGCGAGAAGCCGCTTGTCGTGCGATCGAAGGCGAATGGCCAAATGCTATCGGTATCGCTCATCGACGAACGGGGAAAGCCCGTCAAGCGATCCGATATCGAAGCGGTTATCGATCCGGACTATGCCCGCCGAAGTGTCGAGGGCTAAAGAGCGAACGCTATCCCCGCGAATTGAGGTTCGATGATGCTAAATGTCGTATCATCCGCCGCTCAATGTCGTCTGTCAGGCGACCGCCTGACCGGGTCAAGTCCAGGACAATTTCCCGCTCCGCCTGTCGTTGACGAGTGTTGAAAAAATGATGATTGATGCGCCGCAGGGCACCGATGACCAATGCGATAACGCCAGGTTCAGCTCTGTGCTTGCTGTCGATGCAGCCGTCGGACTCTTTTTGATCTGGACCGGTCAATGGTTGGCTCCGCGATTTGTCCGCCGAAGTTGACGATAGAGTTATTTTCAGTCGTACCGTTGGTCTGATGGTAGATTGACTGAATGGACAAGGCGTGACAAAGGAGCAGTTCTCAGCCAATGATTGAGATAAACTCATGCACGGTTCGGTTCCGCCGCTGAATGCCCTGCGTGCTTTCGAGGCGGCCGCGCGACATCTCAGTCTGACCAAGGCGGCGCTTGAACTGCACGTGACTGCCGGCGCTCTAAGCCACCAGATCCGCGGGCTCGAAGAACTGCTGGGCCTGAAGCTGTTCGAGCGCGGCGTACGGTCGATCGCGCTGACGCGGGAGGGCCAGCTGCTATTGCCGGGGCTTCAGACCGGCTTTGGTCATATTCGCGATGCCGTCGCAGCGTTGCGGGATCGCGGTGACACGCGGGTATTGGTAGTCAGCACTCCGCCGGGCTTTACCTCGAAATGGCTGGCGCCGCGCCTCTACCGGTTCTCCGCCGAGCATCCCGGCATCGACGTGCGCGTGTCGTCCTCGACGAGCTTTGCCAATTTCAAAACCGACGGCGTTGATGTGGCGTTGCGCGTCATGCCGGTTAATGCCCCGCCCGATCCCGATCTCGCCATCGAGAAACTGATCGATGTGTGTGTAATGCCGGTGTGCAGCCCCACGCTGATTGGCGCACAAGGAGCGATCACGACAGCGCATGCACTGAAGTTGATGCCGCTGATCCACGATGAGGGGCTGACTGTGATGCCGGGCTGGGCCGATTGGTTTAAGGCAGCCGGAATCGACGGAGTCAATCTTGATCGCGGTCTTCGGTTTAACAGTGCCGATCACGCACTTGATGCCGTTATCGAAGGTGCCGGCGTACTGCTGGCCTACGACGTGCTGGCTTATGACGATCTACGCACCGGGCGCCTCGTGGCCCCAAGCGAGATGCGGTTGCGCTCCAACCGCGCCTATCATGTCGTCTGTGCCAGGTCGCGCCAGAGCTTGCCAAACGTGAAAGCATTCACAGACTGGATTAAACGCGAGATCTTTGCGATGGATTGGGGCACACGCCCGGACCGATTTAGAGCCGGCAAGACCGGCGAGCGCAAACCGGGTAAGTCCGCCGCAAAACGGCGACGGTAAGCGTAGGTCTAATTTGATGTTGCAGGTTCATTTGCCGGCAAGGTCAGCCGGTTGCCAATTGGGCTTGTATCCAGTCACGAAACGCTAGGATCTCTGGCCGGGTTAATGCGTCATGACTCGTCACAAGCCAATAGCTCGTGTCGCACCTGCGCGGTGGCCCCAGAACCATCGATAGCCGGCCCGCATTCAAATCAGGAGTGACGAGGGGCAGACGCCCAATTGCCACTCCTATCCCTCGGAGGGCTGCTTCTTGGGCCATCTGGATCGTGTCGAAACGCAGTCCTCGTGTCAGGTCGAAATCTTGCTGTTGCGCGAGATTGGCCCAGGTCGCCCAGTCATCGCTGACTGCCACAACGTGGAGCAGAGAGTGCAGTTTCAGGTCGTTGAAACACCGGATTGTGCTTGCTACTTCGGGGGTGGCTACGGGTACGAGGTCTAACGCCATGAGGTGCATGGCACAAAGAGTCTTTGGCTTCGATTGCGCCATCCGGATGCCGACATCCACGCCGTCACGAGGAAACTCCGCATGGCGATGGGCGGTATCTAGCGTCACATCGATCTCTGGATAGAGCTTTTTGAAGCCAGCGAGTTTTGGCATCAGCCAGAGCATGCCGAAACTGACGGCAACGCTCACGGTCAACTTACCGCTCGGCCTTCTCCCCGGTACCGCCTCGGTCGCCGATGCGAGTTCGTCTAAGGCGTCTCGCACCCGAGGCAGATAGGCATATCCCGCAGTCGTTAGCTCCAACGTTCTGGTGCCTCGAATGAAGAGCGGCACGCCGAGCCATTCCTCCAATGTTTGAATGCCATGGCTCACGGCACTGGGCGTCACATGCAATTCCTCAGCCGCAATTTTGAAGCTTGCATGGCGGCCGGCGGCCTCGAACAGGCGCAATGTATTTAGCGGGGGCAACTTATACGACAAGGTGGGATCCTGTTATCTCCATATCAAGCTGAGGATACAGCACGCACTTTGACGGGTGAAGTTTGTTCACGCGGCGATGACACGTTCTCGTTTGTCGCGGGGCTGAAATCTTGAGACGATCACAGCGTTCCATCGTCGCGAACCAAGACGAGGGGGATGATCGGTACCATATTAGTTTCAATCCAGGAACGTCCACAATGCCATATACGTACATGGCCCTCTGGGCAGTTGCAGCCGGCGGACTCATTCCTGTAATGGGCAGCCTCAGCGCCGGATTAAGCGGCGCGATGGGAGGGGCACCGGCGGCTGCATCAATCTTCTTCTTGGTTGCCTTTTCAGGGGCGGTGACCACCGGCATCATTTCGCGTTCGGCTCCCCCCGACGTTAGCACTCTGATTGCCGCGCCCTCGCATCTCTATCTTGGCGGCTTTATCCTAGCCTTCTACGTTTTGAGTGTAACCCACCTTATTCCGAGATTTGGGGTCGGCAACACCATCATGTTTGCGGTCACAGCGCAAATCGTGACCTCGGCCGTTATGGACGCGTTTGGAATCCTATCGCCATTGAGGCCGGTCGGCCCGCTGCGTTTTGCCGGAATTGCATGCATGCTGATCGGACTGGCCGTGACGCAGCTCGCGGCCGCGCGAAACGCTTAGTGCAATAAACAACAACTCAAAACAACTTGGATCCGCCTTGCGCGGCAGGAGGGTTTGCCTATGCCGGAATTAATCTTGTCTGAAATGCGAGGCGCGGTGGCGCTTCTCACATTCAATCGACCCGATAAGCTGAATGCACTGAGTTATGAACTCATTGATCGGCTGATGCAGCGGCTAGACGATATCGAAGACGATACATCTATTCGGGCAGTCGTTCTAACTGGAGCTGGCGACCGGGCATTTTCGGCCGGAGCGGACATTGCCGAGTTTTCCCAGAGCGTCCAGCAGGGAGCGGATATTGCCGTAAAGGCTTTCGTGCGCAGAGGGCAGTCGATGACTGCTCGTCTTGAGGCTTTTCCAAAGCCAATTATCGCAGCTGTCAATGGCATTGCCTTTGGCGGCGGATGCGAGGTTACTGAAGCTGTCCACCTCGCCGTGGCGAGTGAACAAGCCACGTTCTCAAAACCTGAAATCAACATCGGCATTCCCCCGACGTTTGGGGGCACCCAACGTCTGCCGCGTCTTGCTGGCCGCAAGCGCGCCCTGGAATATCTTTTGACGGGCGATATGTTCACCGCTCAACGGGCATACGAAATGGGGCTCGTAAACAAGGTGGTCGCTCCCGACGATGTCGTTCCCGCCGCGTTCGATTTGGCGGCACGCATTCTACGCCACTCGCCGGTTACGACGTCCCGCATTATCTCGGCTGTCACTCGCGGGTTGAACGCAACGATTGCCGAAGGGCTCAATATTGAGAGCGAGCAATTCGCGCGAATGGTGCCAACACACGATATCCGGGAGGCGCTCGATGCTTGGCTCGTGCGCCGTCCGCCGCAATATCTAGGCCGGTAGTGGCAATGAAAGTGATAAGCGGCCGTGACCGAAGCTTATAATCTCCAAGCGCGGGCATATGAGGATCTGATCTATGTGGCGCAACACAAAAGTCACGCAGCTGCTCGGCATCGCTGCGCCTATCGTGCTCGGTCCCTTTGGCGCCAACATGTCGTCCGAAGACCTTGTGGTTATTGTCAGCGAGGCCGGAGGTCTGGGCATATTTGGTGCAAACGCCCTCACTCCGGCTCAGATCATTCAAGTAACGGCCAAGCTGCGCTCCCGGACGGCCAAGCCGTTCGGCCTCAATCTGTGGATCCCGGCGGTGGACCAGCCACTCAGCGAACCAATCGCATTCGAGAGGGCTGCTGCCCGCTTGCGGCCATTCTTTGACGAATTTGGACTTGCGATCCCCGCCCCTCCCCCGCGCTTCTCGGAAGTGTACGACGAACAAATCAAGGCGCTCCTCGAAGCTCGTCCCGCTGTCTTTAGCTTCGTGTTTGGGGCACCCTCGTCGGCCGTACTCGCAGAATGCCGCAAGCGCGGCATCGTTACGATAGGAACAGCTACTAGCGTCCCCGAAGCTGAATATCTCGACGCGGCAGGTGTCGACATGATCGTGGTCACCGGCTTCGAGGCGGGTGGTCATCGTGCCTCGTTCCTCAAGCCATCTGAGGATTCACTGCACGGCCTACTCACCCTCGTGCCTCGCACCGCCGATCGCGTAGGCAAACCTCTTATCGCGGCGGGAGGTATTGCCGATGGGCGCGGGTTAGCTGCAGCGCTTACGCTCGGCGCATCGGCAGTCCAGGTCGGAACCGCCTTCCTCGCATGCGTCGAGTCGACGATTGACCCGGCATACCGTGCCGCTCTGCGAGGGCCGCAGGGCGAGGTGACCTGCCTTACGCGAGCGTTTTCCGGCCGGCTCGCCCGCGCCATTCCCAATCGTTTCATTTTGGGGATGGCCGGCGCAGCAGGCGATATCGCACCCTATCCTGTGCAAAGTTGGCTGACGAGCAAGTTGCGCAATGCCGCGCGCGATCGAGGCTGCTTCGATATGCAAAACTGGTGGGCAGGACAGGGCGCTCCGCTCGTGAAACATGATCGCGCCGCTGACCTCTTTCTTGCTCTTGTCAACGAGACGGATGCCTTGCTAGCACGCACAAACCAATAAAACCTCGGCGGGCGCATCGCCTAGCGGAACGGTCCGTCGTCGGTTGTTCTTGGCCCCTTACTTCTGTCACTCTTCCGAATGCGCGATCGTAAGCGGACACACGGGGCATCGACAAGTTCCGCAATCTACACTTCCTCTACGGGTCACGACCGACGGTCGCCCGGCTAGTCAGCTGTGTCGCGACCAAAACGGGTCAATATGGTATTCGATCAAAGCGATGGGGGCGGGAGATGCAAATATGCCGACTAGCCGTCCGTCAATTGGGTTTCGGTCCGCTCTTCGAAGCCAACGCCATCGAGGCCGCAATCGGTGTTGCCGTTGCGGGCTACCTGGCACGACAGGTAGTTTCCAACAATGTCGACGTACCGAAGGCATTGCGGCCCATTGCGGCCCGTAGTGCACGTCGCTCCATGATAGTCTGCCCATCGGCAAGATGGCGCAAACGGGCCGCCCCAGCGCAAGGTCAATCATCAAATCCGGCGCTTCGAAGTATGCAGGCTCCCGCAGAGCCTTGCCTTCGAGAATCTGGGGGATTGCCGCATCCGGCTCGGCAAGAAACTTCGGCACGGAGTCGGTATCGAGCACGAAGCCGATTCCCTCAAAGCCGCAAAGGTCGGGCCGCATTCGCACATCGTAGCAGTGCCCAGCGAGGCCAGAGACGGCAGAGACGTAGCGTCCGCACTTGTCGGCAGTGTCCGACCGCAACCGGTATGCGCAATCGGAGCAAGGCTTGGCATCGCTGGAAATCTCTTCCAGCGTCAGCGCAGCATCCCCGACACTGCGACGCTCGACGGCCCTTGACCGCCGTCGCGATGATTTTGCTCGATCAAATGATTTCAACAGGAGTTGGAACACGGTAGCTGGTCCTTCTGGTTCACGCTGCCATTGCTTGCGTAGGTTGTTGCTGCACGCACTGAACACGGGGTCTTAATTGGATCTGGTGCTGCCTCACCCGACGTCGGTCGCCGTTCAGCTCGTCCACCTCCCAGGCGTAGGGCTTGCGCGGGCGGCCGGGTATGCGAGCAATTCGATTGAGATGAGCGGCCACCGGCGACCACGGGCGGGGCTCGATCAGTTCGTCGGCGCAAAATTCGAGATACGCCTGTTGAATGTCAGCGGTAGTCATAATCGAGCTGGGCACGTCTCGGCGCATCACAATCGGCAGCTCGATTGTGATCAAATCAATCGCCGATCTGCAAGTGGTGGTCGGCGCCAACACGGAAAAACTGAACTCCTCAACTTCAAACGTGCGATGTTGATCACTTCACATGCGAAAGCCGGGATCTTGGTGTCATAAACGACGTACCGTTTATCGCGAGGCTCCAGATCGTCAACGGTGCGCTTTGAGATCAGAATTTTAGCCATCGGTGCCCCGGCGCTTGGATATACGGTTCAACACGCGGACTGGCCCGCCCATCAGCACGCGGAGGGGCGGCGCTCGGCAGCGAATCACACAACATCGCGTGGGAAGCGTCGCTGTTACACCAGTGTTACACCAGATTGTTTTTGGAAAGCCCAAAATTGAGCTAAGTAGTGGTGCCGCCTGAGGGACTCGAACCCCCGACCCCCTGATTACAAATCAGGTGCGCTACCAGCTGTGCCAAGGCGGCTTAGGGGTGGTGATAGCCCAACAAGCGCCCCAGGGAAAGCGGTTGATTTCAGGCCGGACTTTCGATGAGCGCTGAGTGCCTTCTTAAAAAATCAGGCTGGGTGTTCGCCGTTCGCGGGGTTCCGGTAGATGCCATTCTGCATGGCTGCTGTCTTTTCTCTGACGAACCCCGCCCGTGGCGGTAACAGCCGTGATCGTCATATCGCCGCTTGCGGCGCCCGTGTAGTATAGTTCCAAACACGGGAGTGCCGCATGTCAAATGCCCACGAGAAGCGCGTGATCCGGGAAGCGACGGCCAAAGGGTATTTGCTGGAGAAGGTCGGCAAGGGGCCGCATCATGGCCGGTTTGCGCTCGTGAACAAGGCAGAAGGCTCGCGGGTACCATCCGGCATCCCTGGGGCAGAGTTTTCGTTTTCGATCGACGAGGCGGAAAGCTGGCTCGCCAAAACCATCAAATAGGCGTCGCGCCTCCGGAGACGAACGATCCCTCAGATGCGCCATCCTTTTGCGTTGCCCGAGGGCACGCTCGTCTGCCCGATCGATGGCACGCGGTTGCGCCACGGCAACGGGGTTGAGCTGGTCTGTGACCGGGGACATAGCTTCGACCGGTCGCGGGAGGGCTATTACAATCTGCTCGTCGTGCAGCACAAAGCCTCGCTCGACCCTGGCGACAGCAAAGCAATGGTGGCGGCGCGGCGGCGGGTGCTGGAGTCGGGGATTTATGCCCCTATTGCTGAGTGTGTCGCCGACCATGTCGCGACCATCCTTCAGACGCCCCCGCACAGCCGCGACTTTTGCGTTGTCGATGCCGGGTGCGGGGAGGGATATTACCTCCATCACATCGACAAGCGCTTGGCCGCTGAGGGCGGGCTGGAGTGCAACTTGGCTGGAATCGATATTTCCAAATGGGCGGTCCAAGCGGCGGCAAAACGCACGAACCGCTGCTTCTGGGCGGTTGCCACGAATCGTCATTTGCCGTTTGCGGCCGGCAGCGTCGATCTTATCCTAAGCATGTTCGGCTTTCCGGTGTGGGATGGCTTTGCTGGCGTGCAGCCGCCGGGCGGACATGTGTTGCTGGCCGATCCCGGTCCCGACCATTTGATCGAATTGCGGTCCATTATTTATCCGAGCGTCGATCGCAGTGAGACTGCGCCTGTGGCGACGGCGGCAACGCGGGCCGGATATCAAATTGAAACCGAAAAACGGATTCAATTTCAGATTGCGCTTTACATCCGTGCACAAATCAGCGA
Organism: Hyphomicrobiaceae bacterium; assembly: GCA_031365425.1. GTDB lineage: Bacteria > Pseudomonadota > Alphaproteobacteria > Rhizobiales > Hyphomicrobiaceae > JANXVY01. Next base: position 18,623 of record JANLYB010000119.1, on the reverse strand, counting down.
TCTCTTGGCCATGACCCCGCACGACCATCGGACTCCTATTGCAGGGCGAGAAGCTCTTGCGCGCCATGAACACCTGCGTGTCACAGTTGACGTTGTGTTTCGGCTCATGCGTTTGCGATCCTAAGCGGCCCCGAGCCGCGCTCTGGAATCGCAATTTGAAACAAACCTCCATTGATCAGTAACAATTTCGAAAGCTTCTCTGCGTACGATCGGGCAGATCTGGATCGCATGACGTGATCCGAGAGCTTGATAGTAGACGGTCCCTCGCGGGGGGCCTGCGTCAATCGAGCAAGTTATTGATCATGTTCGGAGATGGATCCATGCGTTCCCTACTTAAATTTGCAGTGATTGCCGCTTTCGCTCTTGCTGGAGCCGGTTCGGCCAATGCCCAAACGGCAACCCAAGACATTAACATCACGGCAACCGTTACGAAGGCTTGCACCGTGAACAACGCGGTTTCTGGCACCCCTGGCACAGCTGTCATCCCGGTCTCGGCTGCAGGTGCAGTCACGACGACGGCTATCACGCCCACCGGTTCGCCATTTGCAAACGTCGTCTGCAACGCACCGTCCAACCTGCAACTGACCTCGCTGAGCGGCGGCGTGGTGAACGCCGCCGCAGCCGTCGCCGGCTTCAGCAAGATTATCGATTACTCGGCTTCTGCGACCTGGGGCGGCGCGACGGCTACGCTTAATACGTCGACCGTTGCTACGGCAGCGGCTGCTGAATCGGGTCCCCTGGCTCCGATCGCAGCGGCAAACGCGGGCAGCCTCAGCGTCACGATCACGCCGATAGCGAACGCTCTGCCTCTGATCATCGGTGCCTACTCGGACACGCTGCGCGTATCGATCATCCCGCAATAAGCAACCGCACCTTCTTGTTGGACTGAGCGTAGCGGGGTCGCCCCGATGCGCTCAGTCTTTTTCTTGTTTTGACCTTGGAGATTGGAATGCAACGTTTGCGCAGTTTGCTGTTCGTGCTTGCAATTTCAGTTGCACCTCTGACCGTTGGCGCCGCACAGGCGCTGACGGTTTCGCCCGTTCAGGTCGAGATGACTTCGGCTGGCGGCAAGGCCCGTGCAACCGTCACGGTCATCAATAACTCGACGGCTCCTCTCCCGATCGAGACAGTTGTCCAACGCATGACGATGGATGAGAACGGCAAGTCTCAGACTTCAAAGGCCGGCGAAGAGTTTCTGGTGATGCCGCCGCAGGCGATGATCGCGCCGGGTGCCACGCAGAACTTCCGGATTCAATGGCTGGGTGAGCCGATGCTTCCCGCAAGTCAAAGCTTTTTTGTCTTCTTCAATCAGGTGCCAGTCAAGCAGGCCGCCGGACAATCCGCTGTGCAAGTCGTGATGAGCATGGGCGTGATGGTCAATGTGGCTCCGCCGCAAGGTCAAGCCGGTCTGAAGGTTGTCACAACCGGCATCGCCACGGATGCCAAGGGCAAGCGCCATCCTACGATCACGGTGCAGAACCCAACCAATGTGCACGCCCTCCTGCCGGAGGCGAACATTCGCCTGTCGAGCGGGGGATGGTCGCAGACGGTGCCTCAGGGATTGCTCAGCGAAACCATCGGCAGCGGCTTGGTACAGCCTGGCAAGCAGCGCCGCTTCATTCTTCCCGTCGATCTGCCAGCCGACATTTCAAACGTGCAGGCGAGCGTCGACATGACTGCGCGTAAACAGTGAGTGCCCGTGAAATGGACCTCCGTAGCGTCAGTTGCATTTGAGATTTTAGCATGGACCGGAGCATGTCAACTTGTCGCGTGACCGTCAGAGCCGCAAAGGGCAGTGGGCGCGTTTGCCTTCGCCTTTAGGGGCGCTGTTTCTTTGGACATTCGCTGCTGTTTTGTTGCTCCCCGCGGTCACCATGGGGAGGCTGCGGGCGGCTGAGGTCGAGTACGCCAAGACCATCACCAACCGTTTGAATTCGACGGGCCGGACGATCACGCTGCCGGTGCCGCTCAAGGACGGTGCGACCCTGCTCGGGGATGTGATCATCCGCATCGGCGCCGATGACCAGGTCACCGTCAGCAAAGCCGACCTCATCGAACGCCTGCAACCCACGACCAGCGAATCGATCCGAACGCGGCTCAGAAGCCTTGGCGAAACTGGCGGGTTCGTAACGCTGCCGGCGCTTCAGGCGGCCGGGCTCCAATTGACCTTCGACGCGGGGCTTCAGGAACTGCGTATGGCACTGGCGCTTGAAGGGCGGCCGACCAATGATGTCAGTCTTAGAGGCACTCAAGCGTCGGCGAGCACTGCGATCCTGTCGAAGCCGGCCACATATTCGGGGTATGTGAATGTTACGGCCGGCCTCGACACGGCTTGGCGCGGCCAGGGCTCCGAAACGGACCCCACCACCAGCGCCCGCCTCGAACTCGACTCCGCTGTCAGGCTGCACGGAGCTGTTTTTGAGAACCGGGCCGTCTATGAAGGCGAGGTCGACGCCAACGTCTGCCCGACGGGGGCGAAGTGCGTCTATCAGCATGCCTCTGGCTTGAAACGGCAGAGTTCGCGCGTCGTGTACGATGTGCCCGAGAGCCAGTTGCGGTTCCAAGTGGGCGACAGCGATCCGCTCGCCGGCGCGCTGCAGCGCTCGATCGAGATGTTTGGTTTTTCAGTCGAGAAGTCGGCCAACAAGCTTGCGCCCGGCGAGAACACCGGGGCCTCGGGGCGCACGGTTCTGCGCATCGAGCGGCCATCCGACATCGACGTGACCGTCAATGGCGCCACCGTGCAGCACCTGCAGTTGCGGCCGGGCACTTACAATCTGCGCGATCTGCCGCTCGGCACTGGTGCAAATGAAGTTAAGCTCATTATCACCGATGACACTGGCGCGCGCCGTACTGAGCAGTTCACAACGTTTTCGGCTTACCGGCAGTTGGCTGAGGGCAAAAGCGAATGGGCGGTCACCGCCGGGCTTCCATCGTATCTGCGCGATAACGAGCGGATGTATGAATCCGGCAATGCGTATGTGGCGTCATCCTTTTTGCGGTATGGCCTGAACGATTCGCTGACGGGCGAGGTCAATCTGCAGGGTGACAACCGGGCAGTCATGGGCTCGGCAGGCGCAATTACGGCGACGTCGTGGGGAGTGTTCGGTTTGCAGACGGCCGCCTCAACGGGCGCATGGGGCACCGGCTTTGCGGCTGATGCCAGCTATGATTTGATCAATTTCCGCGGGCTGTTGGCCGGGCGCGCTGAAAGCCTGCATCTGGAGGCCGAATACCGCAGCCGCGAATTCCACCGGCCCGGCGATCTTTTCACAACCGCATCTGGCATTCTTTATCCCGAATTCAACTATTGGCTCCGGCTTTCGGGCTCGTACTCCGCGCCGCTCGGCAATGGCGTGGGGCTGTCGCTTTCGGCGCGCTATCAATTTGCCGACGACCAGCAAGCCATCTTGTCGCCCTTCACAATCAAGGGGGACCGCTATGGCGCGGATATCGCGCTTTCACGGCCGCTTGGGCCAACTGCCAGCGCCAGCCTACTCATGGGCTATTCAAACGAATCCTATCTGCGCAATGATCCGAGCTTGATGTCCGAGGCAAAGGCAGATTTGCGCTTTGCTTTGCGCTTCAATTTCAGGCCCGACGACAAAACCACAGTTTCGACGAGTTACGATTCGCTCAATCGCCAAACCAGCCTTTCGGCGTATCGCAGCGAGGGCAACGGCATCGGCCGCTGGGACACGAACATCGACGTCCAACAACTGGGCTACACCGATACCCTCAATGCCAATGCCGCATTGGGCTATTACGGCAATCGCGGCGACGTGCACCTGACATACAGCTCAGACGTGACCGGGGCAGGGTTCAGCAAATTCACGCCCCAAGCCACGACGCAACGCGCCTTGGTCCGAGCGAGTTCATCGATTGTGTTCGCCGATGGCACAGTCGCAGTTGGAGCGCCCGTCCGTAGTGGATCGTTCGCGATCATTTCCCCGCACGAAAGCATTGCGGGCAAAGAGGTTACGGTTGGGGAGCCTGACAGCGTGCGCGCCAAATCCGACTGGCTGGGGCCCGCCGTCGTGACCGACCTTCCGTCCTATGCGCCGTCCAGCATCGGTATCGACGTCGCCAACTTGCCTGTAGGCTACAGCCTTGGCACCGGCGCGTTCGACGTGCGGCCCGAATACAAGGCCGGCTATGCGCTTGAAGCCGGCTCGGCCTATTCGGTATCCGTCTATGGCTCGCTGCTTGACCAACGCGGCGAAGCAGTTCCACTTGTGACGGGGACTGCGTTTGCCGCCGATCAACCGTCGAAGCGGGTTTCTATCTTCACCAATGCTTCGGGTAAGTTTGGCGCGGACGGATTGGCACCAGGACGTTGGATTATCGAGATGGCAACCGAGGGAACACCACTGCGCTACGCGGTCAATATTCCCAAAGGCACCGAGGGTCTGTTCAAGGCCGGCACGCTCAAACCAATTGAAGGCGATGCGCCATGACGGCATGGCGTCACAAAGCAGCGGCTGCGGTTGCGATCATCATGGCGTCATTTTGGCCGAGTGGGGCCTGGGCGACCTGCACGTTCAATGCAACCGGACTCACGATAACACCGCTCACCGCCAGCACCGGGACGTATACGACACCCACCGCGCCAACTCCTCAGGCCGTTTCGATTACAATCAGCGGTACGTATAACACCAACGCATCGGCGGGTACCTGCTCCGGGGCAATCTCTTTTCAGCGTGGAACGCTACCGGCGACCATGGCTAACACGAGCGGTGGTAGCGCGACGCTTCCCTACACGATTCAGTCCGCATCGGGCGGGGGCAATACTCTGCTGTTCACCGGCACGACCGTTGCCCTGAGCAACGTGCAGCAATATTCGTTCACGTCGGCTGGCGCCAATCTGACCAATCGCGCTTACTCAGTCACGCTGACGACCTATTTTCTGATGCAGCCCGGTTCGCCTCAGGCGGCCGGCGCCTACAGCGATAGCCTCACGATTTGGGTCTTCGATATAGGCACGGGTACGGGCTTCGCATCGCGCGGATTCACTGTGACGGGGACGGTGACTAAGGTTTGCACGATCGGCGGCGTCGCTCATCCGTCCGCCGACGCGGCGACGATCCCGATCACGGCCGCAGGGGCAGTTAATACGGCGGTGATCAACAAGTCGTATGCGAGCGTCGTGTGCAATACACCGTCGAACGTGCAGATGACATCGCAGAATGGTGCGGTGACGAATGCGGGCACGGCGTCCGCCGGGTTTACGAACCTCATCAATTATTCTTCGACTGCGGTGTTTTCAGGGGCGAGCGCCTCGCTCAACACTGCCACCAATCCGCTGGCTACGGGACCAGAATCGGGAACTGCGGTCTCTACCACCGGCACGCTTCCCACCGGGACGATGACCGTGACCATAACCCCTCAAGCCAATGTACTGAAGCTAATCAGTGGGACATACAGCGATACACTGACGATCACCATTACGCCGCAGTAAAATTCGGCGGCATAGACCGGTGGTTGCCAATTTGCTTGCCGGGCCCACAGGACGGCGATAGCGTCGGGCGCACGAGCGATGCGGGGGCATCGCTGCGTTTTGCAAACAGGGGCCGTCAGAGCGCTGATAGAGCGCAGCGGGGACAGACATGCTGACGATTTACGATTTCAACTGCGGGATGCTGACCAAGCGCGAAGGTCTGGGCGCGCTGTCTGATGCCACGGTGTGGATCGATCTGCTTGACCCGACGCCGGAGGAAGACAAGCACGTCGAAACTGCTCTCGGGATCGAAATTCCCACGCGAGCCGAAGCGCGGGAGATCGAAGCATCGAGCCGGCTGTACGTCGAGAACGGCGCGCACTACATGACGACGTACATCATGTACGGGCTCGAACAGGCCAATCCGGGATCGTCGAACCTTACGTTCATTCTATCAGGCAAGCGGCTCGTCACCGTGCGCTATTGCGAGCCGAAGGCGTTCCCGTTCTTCCTGCAAAGGGTCGAGCGCGGGGAAGCCCGCTGCACGTCCGGTCCGTCCATCATGATCGGCTTGCTTGAGACACTGCTGCATCGCAAAGCTGACCTAATCGAGCGTATCCAAGACGAGGTCGATAAGATGGCCCAGTCGCTGTTCAATCTGAATGGCACGCGCAGCACGAAGCCGAACGTGAACTTCGGCGATGTTCTGAAAGGGACGGGGCGGGGTGCAGATATTATTGCGCGAGCCCAGGAAAGCGCGGTCTCGATTGATCGCGCACTGACGTTCTTCGCTAGCGCAGTTAAGGACCGGACGGACGAGGCCGACTTGCCCGGACGGATCGATGCGGCGCGGCGCGACAACACCTCGCTGATGGAACACATGAAATTCCTGCAAGGCCGGACAAACTTCCTGCTCGACGCCACATTGGGAATGATCAATACCGAGCAGAACCAGATCATCAAACTGTTCTCGGTAATGGCGGTCATGTTGATGCCGCCGACGCTTATTGCTTCGATCTACGGTATGAATTTCAAGCACATTCCTGAACTCGAATGGCAGTTCGGCTATCCGATGGCGCTGTGCCTGATGGTTCTGTCGGGGGTTATCCCGTTCATCTATTTCCGGCGGAAGGGTTGGCTGTAGGTCATGGCGCGCAAAACCATGTAAGGTTTGCGGACGCAATCACCGGAGTTGACGATGATCGAATGGCAGCCCATTTCCGCGTTCACCGAACCCAACTGGGAAAAGGCGGGACCGCCGCCTACGCCGGTGCTTTTCTGGAGGCCCAATAAAGGGGCCACGCTGGGCTTCATCCGCGAAGGCGAGTTGTTTAACGCGACGTGGATTTACGTATGCGATTCCAACAAGGTGACGCACTTCGTCGATATCAACGAGCCGGTTGATAAGGTTGTCGATCTGGCCGCGCGGCGGGCTGAGAAGGGGTAATATTTAAGGGGGCCTTCGGCGCTCATATATGGTCCCGGGTCTGCACTGCATCGTGAAGAACGCTGCAGTGCAGACCCGGGATGACAAGTGGCTCTGCGCTTCGCGAAGAGGCTCCAGCAAGGCCTGGATGACAGGCTGCGTCTCAGCTCGCGAGTTTGAAGCGGGCGAGGTGATCTTCCCAGGCGAGGGCTTGGCGGACGATGGCGTCAAGGTCGTCGTGCTTGGGTTCCCAGCCAAGCTTGGTGCGGATTTTGGTAGAGGCGGCGACGATGCCGGCGGGATCGCCAGGACGGCGAGGGCTCAGGCGGACATCGAAGTTTTTGCCAGACACGCGCTTGACCGAGTCGAGCACTTCCAACACGGAATAGCCCTTGGAGTAGCCGACATTGAAGATATCGCTTTTGCCACCCTTGCGCAGGTAGGCGAGAGCCGACGTGTGGGCGCGAACCAGATCCTTCACATGGATGTAGTCGCGGACGCAGGTGCCGTCGGCAGTCGGGTAGTCGGTGCCGAACACGTCGATGTGGTTGCGCTTGCCGAGTGCGGTTTCGGAGGCGACCTTGATGAGGTGGGTTGCGCCGCGGGTGGACTGGCCAGTGCGGCCCTGCGGATCGGCGCCGGCAACGTTGAAATAGCGCAAGGCGGTATAGCGGAAGTCATGGGCGCGAGCTGTGTCGGCCAGCATAATTTCGGTCATCAGCTTGGACGAACCGTAGGGCGACATCGGGGAGGGCGCTGCCTCTTCGCTGACCGGGGTTTGCTTGGGGTTGCCGTAAACGGCGGCCGTCGATGAGAAAATGAACTGCTTCACGCCCATCTGCACGGCGGCCTCGATCAAAGCGCGCGATTTGACGGTGTTGTTCAGGTAATAGCCGAGCGGATCGGACACGCTGTCGGGGACGACGACGGAGCCTGCGAAGTGGATGACGGCGGTGACGTTGTGCTTGCGCATCACGGTGCGGACGAGGTCCTGGTCGCCGATGTCGCCGACGACGAGGGTGACGTGCGGGGGAACCGCCCATCTAAACCCCGTCACAAGGTTATCCATGACCACGAGGGGTTCGCCTGCATCGAGCAGCTCCCACACCATGTGGCTGCCGATGTAGCCCGCGCCGCCCGTGACCAAAACCGTCATATCTGTTACTCCAACCTTGACCTGACAGCGCGCTGCCTTGCGAAACCTCGATGCCCCGGCAACGATCTCGACCGTTGAGTTGCATACCCCTTGCGTTGCTAACTGAAAATTCTCAAAAGGACGCTAACGAACACATTTCCAACGCGTTAATGGACGTATCAGACGCTTCATTGAATGCCTATTTCTCGCTGTGAGGAGACCACACCACATGTCAGCCGCCAATACCCCGATCCGCAAAGCTGTGTTTCCAGTTGCGGGGCTCGGCACGCGCTTTCTGCCAGCAACCAAGGCTATGCCCAAGGAAATGCTTACAGTTGTCGATCGTCCCGTGATCCAGCACGTGGTGGACGAAGCGCGCGCGGCAGGCATCGAACACTTCATTTTTGTGACGGGCCGAAACAAAGGCGTCATCGAGGATCATTTCGACAGCCAATATGAACTTGAGCACACGCTGGCCAGCCGCAAGAAGATGACCGAACTTGAAGCGCTGATGGCCGATCTACCAGGCCCTGGCCAGACAAGCTTTACGCGTCAGCAGGCCCCGCTGGGGCTTGGACATGCGGTGTGGTGCGCGCGCGAAATCGTCGGCAATGAACCGTTCGCGCTGTTGCTGCCCGACATGCTGCATCACGCAAAAACGCCATGCCTCGCCGACATGATGGAGGCTTACAAGAAGGTTGGCGGAAACCATATTTCCGTGTCGCCGGTGCCGGAAGACCAGACCCATATGTATGGCATCGCCGGCGTCAAGGACGCCAAGGCCAAGGTTTCCGAGATCACCAAAATGGTCGAAAAGCCGGAGCGCGGGACGGCCCCCAGCAATCTCCACATTACGGGCCGCTATATTTTGCAACCTGAGATTTTCAATCTCCTCGGGAAACAGGAACGCGGCCAAGGCGGGGAAATTCAGCTTACCGACGCGATGATCCGCCTTCAGGCGATGAAGTCCCAGGATTTCCATGCGGTTCGTTTTGACGGGAACATCTACGATTGCGGCTCCAAAATCGGCTTCTTGACGGCTAACGTTGCCTACGCTCTCGCCCGTAGCGATCTCGCGCCTGCTCTCAAGGCCGAATTGAAGAAGCTACTCTGAGCCAGATGCGGCGGGGATAAATTGGATACTTTGGGATTGCCCCCGCCGCGCTGTATTGCCATCATTGACCGCGCTGCTAGAAAACAAATGACCCGGACCGAACCATTTCTCGGTTGCCCGGTAGGACGCCTGGAGGATACGTGCCCGTAAGTGCCAAGAATTGGATCGTCGACACCGCGTGGCTCGCCGCGCACCTGCATACGCCGGGGCTTATCGTGCTGGACGGTTCATGGCATCTGCCGACCGCCAAGCGCGACCCCAAGGCTGAATATCTCGCGGAGCACATTCCGGGCGCGGTGTTTTTCGACATCGACGACCTTTCCGACGAGAAATCATCGCTCCCGCATATGCTGCCATCGACGATCAAGTTTTCGTCGCGGATGAAGAAAATGGGCATCGGCGATGGCATGAAGGTCATTGTCTACGACACCTACGGGCTGTTTTCGGCGGCTCGTGTTTGGTGGACGTTCCGTGCCATGGGTCACGAGGATGTGGCGGTGCTCGACGGCGGATTGCGCAAATGGAAAGCCGAGGGCCGCGAGCTTGAAGATGGGCTACCGATGAAGCGCTTTGAGCGCCATTTCACTCCGCTGCAAAATATGGGATTGATCCGCGACCTCCACGATATCCAGGAAATCGTCGCCAGAAAGCACGTTCAATTGGTCGACGCCCGTCCGAGAGGGCGCTTTGAGGGTACCGAGCCCGAGCCACGGCCCGGCATACGCAGCGGCCACATTCCAGGCTCGCGTAATGTGCCCTCGACCAGTGTGCTCAACGCGGACGGCACGTTGAAATCGCGCGAGGAATTGCTCGCTATCTTTAATACGGCTGGCATTGATCCGAGCGCACCCGTCGTTACCACGTGTGGATCTGGCGTAACTGCAAGCATCCTGTCTCTGGCACTTGCCGTCATCGGCCAGACGAACGCTGCGGTCTATGACGGCAGCTGGACTGAATGGGGTGCTGCGGACGGACCGCCGATTGCGACCGGTCCAGCCTGACATGGTGGAGCGGGCAGAGCTTCCCAGTCCCGCCAGCTTCGAGACGCTTCTTGCCTGGCGCCGGGATGTGCGACGCTTCAAGGCCGATCCAGTCGCGCCCGGCCTGCTTGAACATCTGCTCGATGCCGCCGGCCTCGCGCCGTCGGTCGGCAACAGTCAGCCATGGCGGATCGCCGTCGTCGACTCGCCTGCGCGGCGGCAAGCGGTTCGCGCCAACTTCGAAGCTGCAAATACCGCGGCGGCCGCCCGTTATGACGACGTGCGGGGCGCTCAATACCGCAATCTCAAGCTTGCCGGGTTCGACCGTGCGCCGGTTCATCTGTGCGTGTTTTGTGATCCCGACCCAGCGGACGGTCACGGGCTTGGCCGGCAAACCATGCCTGAGACGCTCGACTATTCGTGCGTGGGATTGATCACCATTCTTTGGCTGCTGGCACGGACGCACGGCGTTGGGCTCGGGTGGGTTTCGATCCTGGACACCGCTGAAATCAACCGGCTGCTGGACGTGCCTGCAGACTGGCGTTTCGTAGGCTATCTTCTCATGGGCTATCCAGAGGAAGAGCACGAGGATCCTGAACTGGTTCGCCACGGCTGGCAGGCTCGCGGCAGCATGGCTGAGCGCGTTTTGAAACGCTAGGCCGATGCCCTCGTAGCCGGAACGCCCGGGGCAGGGAAACGGGCGCGGAGGGTTTCGAACTGAGCCTTGGCGTTGAGGGCCTCCTGGGCGTGGCGCACGCGGCTCGCCGTTTCGAGATTGCGGAAGTCGCTTTCGGCCATGCGTGCGCGGGTTTCCAGCGCGACGAAAGCGGGCGGCATTTCGAGCCTAGACTGGCGCTTGCTTTCACCAACCAGGGCTGCCGATTCATCCATGCGCAACTGCTCGTGCTTGACTTCGCCCTCGATCAAAGCCGTGCCGCGCAGATATACGTCGCGGGCCATGACTTCGCCGACGACCTGACCCGCCACGTCGATTTCGCCTGCGATCGCCCGTCCGTGCAGATACCCGTCAACGCCGATCTCCAACCGCGAGCACACCAAGGTGCCCTCGAAGCGGCCTTCGACAAGGACCGTACCGACGATCGTCAGTTGGCCTTGGACGACCATATCGGCTTCGATGATCAGCATTGGGCCTCCTGGATCGGCAAGACGGTCGCCTGACCAAACCTCTCTAGACAACGCTAGATTGGGGAGCCGTAGTTGTCTCGAAGAAGCGTGCCCGGTTTGAGGTCATGCCCGCTTTCCACACCCCCTGCGGTTTCTGCTTGACACCGCCTCGGGTGAACCAGTCTGGGACACCATTTATATGTTCTTTACGAACATGTGTTTGTTTACAGGGTGTTGCACGGAATTGCGCATGTGTCGTTGGAGGATAGTGCGCGCTGGTCTACATTAGTGGTATGTCTGTAGACCTCGTTTCGTGAGTTGAGGGGGGACGGTGCTGAGTTGCGAGGGGAAGCGGCGTTCGCGCGCCGATCGTTGGCCGTTGTTGCGACGTCACCAGAGCGCTGGTGCATCGGCCTCGCTGATGGCTGCGTATGCCGCTACGCTGTCGCTGACGACGCCGTCGCTGGCCAAAACCCCCGGCGAGGTCCACTGCTACAACGGTATTTGTCACCGGGTAAAATCTGTCGACGAGATGGCGCTGCTCGTCGGCACCGAGAGCGACGCGTTGACTTCGTTCTACGACACCGCCGAAAACGATTCCATGAATGCGGGAACGATCACCTCATCGGGTGAGCCATTTGACGCCGACAGCGACAGCCACGCCGCCAGTTCGCTCTATCCCGACGGCACCGAGTTGCTGATCTGGAACCCAAAGAACCGCCATGCGGCTCATATTCGCGTCAACGATTTCGGCCCATTCTATATGCTGCGCACGATCGACGTGACACGCCGCGTCGCCGAGCGCCTCGAATTCCACAAATCGGGTGTAGCCCGTCTGCGGGTTGCTGTCGTGTGGGCCCCCAGCCCCGAAGCTGCCCGTTTCCGCCGCCGCCGGTCGTACCCAACCGTCGAGGGCTATGTCGGCCGTCTCGACTACGATCAGTTCGTCGCCTTGAAGTCGCGCCTGATCGCGACCGGTGCTGCGCGCAATTTCCAAGACGCCACCATCATGGCGTCGGCTGGGCCCAAGGTTAGCGTGGGCGCGCTGCCGGCGCATGCAAGCGCGGTTGCGGGTAACGCTGACAAGGCCAAGGCTGCCATTCTCAATACGCCGCGCTTCACGGTCAGTACGCAGGGGCCATCGATCGTCGTGACCGATGAGCGCTCGGGCCGTTCACTCAAGACGCTGGCGTCCGCGCAGGCTATTGCTGCCGCCAGCCGTCCCGCCGTGGTCATCGTCGCTTCTTACGATGCAGACGTTTCCACCGCGGTCGCCAGCCTTGAGACGCCCGTCCGCCAGCCGGTTGCCGCGTTTGCGCCCAGTTCGCATGCGCCTCGCCTGGACGTGATGCCGCGCGCCGTGTCGCACGATGCTTCGTTCGCGCGTCCCTGGGCTCCCAACGCGCTGATGTGGCAACAGTTGCTAGCCGCGCTCGGCATCTTGACTGCAGCGACCGTTGGCTGGCGCACCCGAACGACGGGCCGCCGCCTCCGTCCGGCCGGCTTTGCCGGACCGGTTGTGCCGGAATCGGAAGCCCTGTTTTCCGCCGATACGAACCCTGCTCACACCTCGATCAACAATGTGATCGCACTGCCGTTGCTTCCGCGCCGTCCGTCCGGCAAATCGATGGACGAACTGTGCGTCGAAGCCGCCGGTCATATGGACGCCTACGCATATGCGCTGGCCGAAGCTGTCTATCGCCAGTTGCTTGCAGCACGCGAAGAGGCGCTTGGCGCGACCGACCCGATGACAGCGTATGCCGAACGCCAGCTTGCCGACAGCCTGCGCGAGCAAGGGCGGTATGCAGCGGCCGGGCCGCATTACCGCCGCTCCCTTGCGGCCATGACTGCCGCCGTTGGCGAGACCCATCCCGCCGCTGCGGACGTGCTCGACGCGTATGCTGTGTGCCTGCTGAAGCAAGGCTGCGGCACGGAATCGGAACGCGCAGCACGCCAGTCGCTGACCATCCGCCGCGCAAACGGCGCTTCGAGCCGCGAATACGCTGTCACATTGTCGATCGTTGCCGAGGCGTTGCGCGCGCAGGGCCAACTGCCTGCCGCCGAGGCCGAACATCGGACCGCATGGTCGCTGTTGATCGCGGTCAGCGGGCAGGACAGCCTCGACGCAGCCGCCAGCATGACCAGCATCGGCACCCTGCTTGGCGAACTGGGCCGGTTTGGCCCCGCCGAAGAATTACTCAATGCGGGCACCCGGATCCTGTCGTCTGTCTGCGGTCACGACCACCCGGCCAGCGCCAGCGGTTACGCATTACTGGGCGATCTGTATCGTCATGCCGGCGCGCTAGATGCCGCAACGACCATGAAGCAGCATGCCTTGCTAATCCGCGAGCGCACTCTAGGCGACCGCCACCCCGACACGATCGAAACCATGCTGTCGCTTGCGCTGATCGCGACCGAGCAATTCCGCCTGGAGGATGCCCGCATGCTGCTCGGCCGCGCGCTCGACAGCCTGATTGCAGGCGAACGCAGCCACCTTGGTCCGCAGAGCCGGGTTCGCTGTCTCCTCGTCGCGCTGTCGCATCAGCACGATATCAGTCAGCCCCGGCGCTTGGCGGCTGAATAGACACGGATTGCTCCGCAGGGGCACTTTTCCTCGTGCAGAGGAAAAAGCGTTCTGTCGCGCTGGATCTGATGAACGCAGTCTGAATAGGGCTGATTGCGCGCAGTTTTATTTGTTTTGCGCACAGAGGTTGAACGGCGCAACTCTGCCGCATTTGCTTAGTCCACCTATAATCGAACGATTCTCGTGTTGGACGTCTGAAGGGATACATCCGTGCGCCGTAAACTTGGACTTCTCGCTGGCCTTGGCCTTGCCATTGCTGTCGCTGCGCCTTTGCACATTGCGCACGCGCAAAAGAGCGGCGATCCTGCCGTGGATCCGAATGCGCCCAAGCAGCCCCAGCAACAAAAGCCGCCGGTCAAGCCGGCCGAGCCGCCGAAGGGTCAGCCACCTAGCAAGGCTGGACCTCCCCCTCAAGCCAACCCGGTTCAGCCACGGCCTGCTCCGGAGCAGCGCCGCATACAAAGTCAGCCGCCGGTTCCGCCCAGCCCGCCCCCTCAGCAGCAGCGCGTCTCACCGCAGCCGCCTCCCTTTTTGCCGCCTGCCAAGGTGGCGCCTGTACCTGCGCCCGTAACTGTTGCCCCCCCGCCGGTGCAGCAGCAGCCCAACAATGTTCAGCGCGGCGGCTTCCAGCCGGTCAACCCGCCGGTCAATCCTAGTATCCGCTCACAGAACCCGGCGGTGACGCAGCCAACAGCGCCGCCAAAGCTTGAAGCAGCACCAACGGTTTCGACGGCTCCGAATGCCCAGCCACGTCAATTTAGCAAGCAGCCTCAACAGACACCCGCGGCTGTATTGCCGACGGCGCCGCAGACCGGGCGCGGCAACCGGACTGGCGGGTTCCAGCCCGGCTTCGCCACGCAGGCAGCTCCCGTCACCGGGCTCAGCGACGTTCAAAAGGGCCGCACCCAGCGCGTTGAAGCCGGCGGCAAGCGCACGGTGATCCAGGAAACCGACAACCGGGTCATCGTCAAACAAAACAACACGACCATCATCCGCCACGACGAAACCCAGCGCTTCGCCAAGAACGCATCGTCGATTCGATCCAGCCGGCGTCCCGACGGCACGACGCAGACGGTCGTGCTGCGTCCGGGCGGCGTGCAGTTGTTCAACATCGTCGACAACAACGGACGGCTCGTGCGCCGCTATCGCCGTGACGACCGCGGCCGCGAGATCAACATTATCGACAACCGCCGCTTCTACCGCAATGCCGCGTTCATCGGCGTCGCTGGTCTCGGCATCGGCGCAATCTATCTCGGTCTGCGTCCGCCTGAAGTTCACATCCCGCGCGAACGCTATATCGTCGACTATGATCGGGCGTCGGACGACGACATCTTCGAAGCCCTCTCGGCGCCGCCGGTCGACCGTCTGGAGCGGGCCTATTCGCTTGAAGAAATCCGCTACAACGTCGAGCTTCGTGATCGCATGCGCCGTCTCGATGTCGATGCCGTCAGCTTTGAGTCCGGCTCGTGGGAAGTCCCATCCGAGCAGTTCCCCAAGCTTGAACGCCTCGCTCGCATGATGCTTCGCATCATCGACCGCAACCCAGGCGAAGTGTTCCTAGTCGAGGGCCATACCGATGCCGTCGGCTCCGAGGTAGACAACCTCACGCTGTCTGATCGCCGGGCCCAGGCCGTCGCCGAAATCCTCTCCGGCGTGTTCGATGTGCCGCCCGAAAACATCGTCACCCAAGGCTACGGCGAACAGTTCCTGAAAATCCCAACCAGCGGCCCCGAACGCCTCAACCGGCGCGTCGCCGTCCGCCGCGTCACGCCGCTGCTGGGCGACCCAACCTTCAGCGGCCGCCGCTGAAGTGAATTAAATGCTTGCTGTTAGGAGGGGAGAACGTGTTCCTCCCTCTTTTTTTGGCCTTGTGGGACTATGGAAAAGTCAGGAACTTACTCTTGCGGCTGACGCTTCTTTGGCGCGTCGCCGTCGGATTTTTTAACTTTGGAAACCGCGGGTTTCACCACTGCGGGCACGGCCACGGGCGCGACTGCCGGGGCCGCTACCGGCACGACCGGCGGCGGCTCTGCACGGGGCCAGCTCACATCGTCGGCGCGGCCGGGGCGCGGCGTGATGCGCTCGCCCTTCACCATCACGCGGAAATACGGCGTCTGCGTTGGCGAAAGACGGCGGCGGCTTTCGCCACTGGCAGGATCGGTCGCGGGCGTGATGGAACTCATCACCATAAGGCCGCCGGGAATTTGATCGATCAGAAGATCTCCCAACTGGGTCGCCTTATCGGCGTTTTCCTTGCGATTGACGAGTGCGATCACGGTTGCCGGGATCGACGGGCGCAACAAGTCGACGGCGACAATTTCCTCGCGTCCGCCTGGTCCGACGAGCGCGAGGTTGATGCGTCCGCTGTCGGCTTTCTGTTCGGCATTGGCGGCCACAGGCACCGCAGTTGGGACTGCTGGATCGGCAGGCGCGCTTCCGGCAGCGCTCGTCTGGCCAGCCGCCGCTGCGGTCTTGGCGACGCGAAGCGCTGCCTGCCGTCCGCTGTCGATGGCTGCCTGTTCGGCCTCGTTGCCGGCTAGCGGAATGGTTCGGTCAGTCTTGGCCTGGGTCAAATCGCGGCGCAGTTCGCGCTCGACGAAGTGAGCGAGCTTGCGATTGCCGGCATCGGTGAAGCTCACGCCGTTGGGTTCGCGCAGCAGGCGGATTTTGCCCGCGATATCGGGACCCATCGAGCTATATCCGCCGCCCTCGTCGGCAAAGCCGGCATAGGCGTCGATGTACTTCAAGCCATTGAGATAGGCGCGTTCACGGATGATTTCGTTCAGCGCCTGCACGTCTTCGTTGGGCTCGGCGCGACGGACGTTAGGTAGGCTGACCCAGTACACGCCGGCCTTGCGGCGCTTCAGCGTTTTCATAACGACGTCGATCTGGCGGCCGAACTCGGTTTTCCAATCGTCGTGATCGATCCAGATTTTCTTGCCCTGCGGACCTCTGATCGACACGCGATCCTGCGGCCCCAGCATCACCACCGCAACCGTTGCCGGATCCCGCCCGAGCGCGTCGTCGATGGCTTTGACCTGCTCGTTGAAATCGGACCGCATCAGCGTGCTGAGTTCCAACGGCTTGGGTTTGATCTGCACCCGCTGATCGCCGCGAAACGCTTCAGTCATGCCACCGAGCAGCCCATCGGCGGCGGCGTCGCCGATCACTTGCAACTGATACACATCACCCGCCGGATACAGTTCCAGATATCCGGTTCCGTTTTGGGCTTCTTCCTGCGCACGCACAGCAACTGCCGTCCAAGGCAGCGCCAGCATCGCGACAATCACCAACCATCGAATCATAGGGTGCAGGTTCCTTTGTGAGATCAGTGTAGCGGAAAAGCGCATCAGATGCCACTGCAGGCGGGGGCGGGCTTGCAGGAACCGGCTGCACGATTTTGGCAGTGGCAAAGCAGGATTGTTGATGTACTGATTACTGCTCAAGGTCCTTGTCGCGTTTGCCGTGCCACGTTGCGATCAATCGGTTTTAATCATTTTTCTTTGCTGGGTTCATTTTTAGGGGGGCACATGGTTTTGCGGCGGATGAAGGCGGTCCTGGCGGCGCTACTGGCGGCCTCGGTACTCTCGGGCCCGGTCCTGGCTGCGGATTGCTCCGGGGAAGCTGCTTTGAAATCGCAGCCTGGCGGCAGCGCCACGGACATCACCTTCCACAACGGATCCGACACGCAGCGGCGCATCTACTGGATCGACCAGAACGGTCAGCGCCTGCTCAAGGCCGTCGTCGAGCCCGGTCAGACCTCCCGTCAGCCGACGGTCGCCTCTCACAGCTGGGTGGTTACGGGGCCGCGCGAGAGATGCTTGTACGTGGTCACCGCCTCGTCGGCGCCCATGACCGTCGAAATCGGCGGTGCGGCTGCTGCGGCACCGGTTGCAGCAACAAGCGGCGCGGGCTCGGCGACCGAACGGTACGGCCTGTCGGGCTGGTATCAGATCCGGTCGATGTCCAAGCCGGCATTTGGTCTCAACAATCTCGACACCGGATATCCCGAACTGGAGCGCACCAAGAACGATTGGCAGAGCGCCTACTGGGTTTTCGAGGATGTGCGCGGCACGCCGTTCGTGACAATCAAGAACAAGTGGACCGGCAAGTATCTGCATGACGATCGCGGCTCGTTGCGCGTTTCAGAAACCTCGCCGTCGAGCGAGGCGGCGCACTGGCTGCTTGAGGGTGCCGCCGATGGGCCCCACGGGCGGATCAAGAACCGGCGCGATGGGCGCTACCTGGTTACAATCCCGAGCGGATTCGATCTCGTCACATCGCCGGATCCGGGCAACAGCAGTCAGTGGCAATTCATTCGCACGGCGGAACCGATGCCGGTTGCAGCACCGGCACTCGTACCCAAGCCTGAGAGCGTTCCTGTACGGGTTGGCCGCGAGAAGTGTTCGCGGCATGAGGTGTGGATCCACCACCGCGGCTGCGTCATGAAGCAGACGCTGTGCACGCGCCATCAGGTTTACAGCTCGAGCATGGCGCAGTGCATCCCTAAGTCCGCCATGTGCGAGAAGAACCAAGTCTACAGCTCCAGCCTTGCGCAGTGCATTCCGAAGGTGCAGCCAAAGCCGGTTCCCAAGCCGACCCCGCCGAAGGTTCCCAAGTGCAAGTATAAGACCGATGGTCCTGGCAACTGCCTGACCCCGGCGTTTGTCCAGTGCCAGAAGTCGTTTGCTGCGTGCATCAAAGCCTGCGGCGCGCTGCAATCGTGCAAGAAGGTGTGCAACAAGACATACGGCAAGAAGTGCGGGAATGAGTAGGAGGGCGTTCTAACTCACAAGCACTACCCCTCCGCAACCCACCGGGC
>JANLYB010000033.1:0-5653 GCA_031365425.1 Hyphomicrobiaceae bacterium | reverse complement strand
TGCTCGCGATAGTGGCGGGTTACCGTGCCGTGGGCAGCTTCCGCTTCCACCGTCTTGCCGTCCGGCGACATCAGGACGCTGGTCATGAGGCCGAGCGAGCCGAAGCCCTGCGCGACCGTATCCGATTGCACGTCGCCATCGTAGTTCTTGCACGCCCAGACGTAGCCGCCCGACCACTTCATGGCGGAGGCCACCATGTCGTCGATCAAGCGGTGCTCATAAACGATCTTCTTGGCGTCGAACGCAGCCTTGAAATCCTTCTGGTAGACTTCTTCGAAGATGTCCTTGAAGCGGCCGTCATAGGCCTTGAGAATGGTGTTCTTCGTCGACAGGTACAACGGCCAGCCACGCAGCAGGGCATAGTTCATCGAGGCATGTGCGAATTCGCGGATCGACTCGTCGAGATTGTACATTGCCATGGCAACGCCGGCGCCCGGCGCATCGTAAACGTCGCGCTCGATGACCTTGCCGTCTTCGCCGACGAATTTGATGGTTAGCTTGCCCTTGCCGGGGAACTTGAAGTCGGTGGCGCGGTATTGGTCGCCGAATGCGTGACGGCCAATGACGATGGGCTGCGTCCAGCCCGGCACAAGGCGTGGCACGTTCTTGCAGATGATGGGTTCGCGGAAAATCACGCCGCCCAGGATGTTGCGGATCGTGCCGTTCGGCGACTTCCACATTTGCTTGAGTTTGAATTCCTTAACGCGGTCTTCGTCGGGGGTTATCGTCGCGCACTTGACGGCAACGCCATGCTTCTTGGTCGCATTGGCCGAGTCGATGGTGACTTGGTCGTTCGTCGCGTCGCGATGTTCGACGCCGAGATCGTAATATTCCAGGTTCACGTCTAGGTAGGGATGGATCAGTTTATCTTTGATGAGCTGCCAGATGATGCGGGTCATCTCGTCGCCGTCCATCTCGACGACGGTGCCGGTTACTTTGATTTTTTGCATAGGCTGATGTGTCCTGGTCACGATGAAATTCGCGGCGAACCTACAGGCTTGCCCGCACTGCAACAAGTAGGCGATGCGTAGGGGGTGGGTGGGCGTTCAGACTCCTCAGTCTGCGGCGCAACACCTCACCCCTGCCAGGATGGATTGCCTTACTTCCGACGAAAGCCTTTACTCAAACCCGTTGTAGGTTCGGGGTTAACCTCGTTTCCAACACGTCCGTCTTCCTTCGCTGAGCTTTCGGCGCGGCACGGACTCCTCCCAAGCTCGGGATCGGCTGGCGATTGCGGCCCTTCACCGACGGCTTGGTTGCTGCGCGCGTTCGGTGCGCGCTTTCCAATGACAATTCGCGGTTGGGTCTGAGCGCTGATGCTCGGCTGATCGATCCTGTGATTCAAACGGAGACCTTATGCGTAAGATCATTCTCGCGACGCTTGTCGCAGCCTGTGCCGTCCTCGCCCCTCTCTCGGCGCAAGCCAAGCGCTATCATGGCGACACCAACGACAGCGGCCGCCATTCGCACCGCCACGCTACAAGCCGCACGGGCGGCGAAGCCTCGCGCTCCTGCCTGACAGGCGAAGCCCGCTCGGTGTTGAACAGCATCGAATCCCAGTTCGGTCGCGTCGAGATCATTTCGACATGCCGCCCCGGCGCCCGAATCGCCACATCGGGACGTCCATCCAAACATGCCTCCGGCCAAGCCATCGACTTCCGCGCGCCCGGAAAAAAGAAGCAGGTCGTTCAGTGGCTTATCAACCATCACGGCAACGGCGGCACCATGACCTATTCCGATACGGACCACATTCACGTTGACGTTGGCCATCATTTCGTCGCCTTGAACCGTCCCTCGGGCCACTGAAAAGCTGCCGAAAACTCCCCTCCCCCGTCATCGCATGAGCGATGCCCTGCTTCGACGCGGGGAGGGGTTGGGGCTGGGCTGGGCTCAGCCACAGAGCGCGCCTCCTGCCTTGACCTGCGGCTGCGTCCCTTCTAGCGATGGGCGAGGAAAAACCGAAAGGATCCGCCATGCCCATGGCAGCGACTGAAATCGAACAGCTCATCAAAGCGAAATTCCCCGACGCCATTATTGAAATCACCGATCTTGCCGGCGACGGCGACCACTACGCAGCCAACGTCGTCACAACCGCGTTCGCCGGCAAATCCCGCGTTCAACAGCACCAGATGGTTTACGATGCCCTCGGCGGCCGCATGGGCGGCGTCCTCCATGCCCTCAAGCTGACGACCGCCCTCCCCAAAGCTTGACACACGCCGCAACGCCGCCACATCTAGCAGGCAACAAAAGCGCCAACACGCTTCATCGAACGCAAAGGACAACACGATGACCGATCAGCAGAACGTGCAAGACTGGATCCGCAAGACGATTGCGGCCAACGACGTCGTGCTGTTCATGAAAGGCACCAAGACTGCGCCGCAATGCGGATTTTCAGCCCAAGTCGCCCAGATGCTGGCCCACCTTGGCGTCCCCTACAAGGACGTGAACGTGCTCGACGACGCAGGCATCCGCGAAGGCATCAAGACCTTCACCAACTGGCCGACCATCCCGCAGCTCTACATCAAGGGCGAATTCGTCGGCGGCTGCGACATTGTCCGCGAGATGTTCCAGGCCGGCGAACTCCACGCCATGATCCACGAAAAAGGCATCGCCCACACCGCCCACGCCTGATCTGTCCCCTCTCCCTGTTCTTACGGGGAGAGGGTTAGGGTGAGGGGCGGCTCAGGGTGAGGGGGCTGCACTAGCGACTACTGTCCCCAAAAGTCCTTCAGGTTTAACATCACTTTTACGAGCGGAAGACGCTTCATGAGCCTCAGCGACGGCGCGAGTGGCCGCCCCTCACCCCAACCCTCTCCCCATGCTAGGGCAGGGCATGGGGAGAGGGAGTAACCACATGCGGCTAGGCGGGCGTCGGTTTCTGTTAAGCCTCGCGATCCTGTCGGCAAGCGTTTGCTTGGCGCTGGGCATATCGCTGCCGATCATCCGCCTGACCAAATACGTATTCTGGGCAACCGACCACTCGCTGCTTTCTACCGTCACCGTGCTGCTGAACGACGGCCAGACGTTCCTCGGTACCATGATCCTCGTATTTTCGATCATCTTGCCCGTCCTGAAGCTGCTCTACCTGCTGCTCGTCTCAACCCTCCCCGCCGCTGAAGTCATGCGCCAGCGGCGGCAGTTGCGTGCGCTGGAATGGCTCGGCAAATGGTCGATGCATGATGTTCTGGTGCTGGCGCTGACGATTTTCTTCATCAAGAGCCAGGGCGTCTATGATGCCGCAAGCCTGTCTGGCGTCTACTTCTTCACCGCCGCCGTCGTATTGATGATCCTGTCCTACGCTTGGCTGCGTATGGATGGAGCGAGCGAGCAGGTTCTGCGTCACGAACCCGACCCGGCCGAGCTGAAACCGATCTCAGCCTTTCGCAATTTCATCCTGAGCTTCTTGATCATCATCGCGACGGTGTTTTTCGCGCTGGGGATCATCCTGCCGGTCATCCAGTTCACGACCATCTACGTCTGGACCGACAAGCACTCCATCGCGACCATCATCTATGCGCTCTACCAGAATCAGGAATTCTTCCTGTGCACGGTGGTGTTCGCCGTCTCGATATTCTTTCCGTTCCTGAAGCTGTTCTATCTGCTGACGCTGGTCACATCGCCCGACCTGTCGAGCGAGTTCCGCGCCAAATCCATCGCCACGATGGAATGGCTTGGCCGCTACTCCATGACCGACGTCATGGTACTGGCGCTGATGATTTTCTACGTCAATTCATCGGGCTACACGACCGCCTCGGTCCTGCCCGGCGTGTACTTCTTCGCGGCCAGCGCCCTGATCACCATGCTCGCCTACGGCTGGGCCAACACCGTCCCCGCCCGCCGCGGCACCCGAATTGCGACCGCCGGCGGCACCGCATCCGCGCCGGTGAGCATCACCCCCGCTCCCGTCTCCCTCTCCAGCTCTGCGACGGCGTCCGCCCAATCCCCATCCAAGGCTGTCCCCGCCAATGCCGGCATCGCCACCGGCCCCTTCGTCCTCTCCAAGCCCGACGCCAAGCGGCGCGGCGGCAGGTAAGCCGGTTCACGCCACTGAAATTTCGTGGGAAGCTGCGATTTTCAGAAATTCGCTCTCGGTCAAAATAGAAATGGACCTTCCTTCACTTTGGGCCTGTTCGGCTTGAAGGTGTTTGGTGCTCTTTTCAGTTCCGCCAAACGCAGAGGGATCGCGATTGCCAACTACGCACATCGTAATGTTTTTGGAATATCCGGTTTTCACGTCACAACCGAGCCCGCATGCGATCTGCTCAATTCTCCCTTTGCCACCGGCAAAATCGCCTGTGAATACCGCAACATGCCCACGCAGTGGACCGTCTTCTCGTCCAGCGGGATTTGCCCGGACAGGATAATTTACCGGCTTAGGACCATCGTACGAGGTGGCGATCCGCTGGCCGAACTTATCGAGCCAGAAGCGCAAATCGGTACCTGAGGCTTCAAGTGCTGCCAATAAAACTTTCGCGCAAGTCTCTGCATCAGGAAGTGCTTGATGCGCTGTGTAAATTATGCCGAATAAATCGGCCATTGCACTGAGCTTATAGCTCTCCAAATTGGGCCAAACGACTCGTGCCACCCGGCAAGCATCGAGCCAAAACACGTTCGGCGTCTCCAGTGCGTATTTGGTGGCGGCTTGATGGATGGCGTCTTGGTCGAAGTCACCCCAGGCTACGATAACCTGACTGGCCATGGTTCCCGATATTGTCTGCAGAACGCCTCGAAAATCTGGAGCCGACAGAACCTCTCCGGGACCAATCCCGTGCATTTTAGTGTGGTAGGCATCTCCTTCGAAATCCTCTTGCGGATCAACGAGTGACTCCCATCGCCAGAGTTCGGTATTGCCAGCGTAGGCGACCATTCCAATCTGGCAGATCGAGGCGCGCGACGCGTTCGCCGTCTCGACATCAAGAGCTATGAAATAATCAGACATTGATACTCACCCCGCCATCCCGTTCAGTGCATTGAGCGTAGTCGGACGGTTTGCTTCAGGCAAACAAAAAGGGCTGCCTCTCGGCAGCCCTTAGAAATCTTGCACAAACCCGAACCAGATCAGCGCGAGTAGAACTCGACCACGAGGTTCGGTTCCATCTGCACCGGGTATGGCACATCGGCAAGTGCTGGAACGCGGATTAGCTTGGCGGTCATCTTGCCGTGATCGACTTCGATATAGTCAGGCACATCGCGCTCGCTGCTCTTGACGGCTTCCATCACCATCACGTTCTGGCGGGCGCCTTCGCGCATTTCAATCACGTCGCCGATGCGAACCCGCATGCTGGGGATCGTCACCCGGCGGCCGTTCACGGTCACATGACCATGGCTGACGAACTGACGAGCCGCAAACACCGTCGGCACGAACTTCGCACGATAGATGACCGAGGCAAGGCGGCGTTCGAGCAGGCCGATCAGGTGCTCGGACGTCGAGCCCTTCATGCGGGTCGACTCTTTGTAAATCTTGATGAACTGGCGCTCGGAGATAGAGCCGTAGTAGCCTTTCAGCTTCTGCTTGGCTTTGAGCTGCTGGCCGAAGTCCGACTGCTTGGACACGCGGCGCTCGCCGTGCTGGCCTGGGCGCGATTCGCGGTTATTGAGCGGGCTCTTGGGGCGGCCCCAGATGTTCTCGCCAAGGCGGCGGTCGATCTTGTGC
>JANLYB010000357.1:0-4048 GCA_031365425.1 Hyphomicrobiaceae bacterium | reverse complement strand
CCATCCCATTTTCCGAGCGCTTTCATTACGTCGCGATTGGGTGGCAGTTGAGTTCCATCCGGAGCATAGTCGTGGATCGGACCCTGCACCTGGTCGAATATGAAAACAGACGGCCACCTGTGATGATGCAGCGGTTCTTCCTCGCCGGGCTCCAAGAGCACCTCGAGCACCCGAAGATGATCGTTCTCATAGACGACCTTGTGGTTAGCAGGAGCGGCGGCAACGGCATCGAGTACCGGATCCCACGTTGAGGGATCAGAATTGCTGTCATCGTTTGCCACGACAACCTCTTTCATCTGACTGATGCGGCTGATATTGAACCGGGAGAATGAGCTTTGCAATTCGTGTCATCGGAGGCGTGTCCGGAAATCTACCACCAAGCAGTCGAACCGCAAGCGGGTCTTAGGATCGGTCGCGAAGGTCGTTATTGGCCCGTCTCGAAAATGAGAACCAAACGGGTCTTGGAGGCTAAGCTGAAGTTCGGCGTGACGATCGTCAAGTCAACGATTTTTGCGGTGCACGCGCGCTCGTCGCGATGCCGAGAAAATCACTACCTTTCGCGCGACCGTCGTGACGACGCGATGCCCCAACAAGCGGACGCGATCGTTCGCCGTCTTTGCATTGCGGCTCCCGGATCGGCCGATGTCTGCGAATGTATAGCTTGGTCGGGTGCCGCCCTATATTGCAATGGCGACGGTTGAGATGATCCGATACGCTCAGTCGTGGACGACGCGGCGGGCCACCTCCAGAAGCCAACAGGAAAGTTGAGTTTGGCACTGGTGGCTGATCTGACAAGTAGCAATCAATATCGTTGCGATGGGCATTTTTGTCGCAAGCATCGACGCCGTCGCACCACGGGCAGATACCAGCAACAGTGGAAATCCCTGGCGGTCAGACCACTGCCGAGATAGGTCGTATTCATTGCAGCCCGCGAAGTCCGTAGCCGTCGTCATACAGATTCCCTTCGGCCCACCGATCTTGCCAAAAATAAGTACCATCTTCTGAATGGCTCTGGCAGCGCGCAAGTCTCATAGCGAATTGCTGCGCGGCATTTTCCTTGTCGCCTCATCCGCAATTGTCTGGAGCTTTGGCGGAACGATCGCCCGGTTTCTCCATGTCGAGAACAGCTGGACCATTGTCTTCTGGCGATCGACCTTCGCGGCGGCTTTCCTCCTGGTCTTCATGCTCGTGCGCGATGGTCCAAGAGGGACAATTGCGCTTTTCCTAGGTATGGGACGTGCCGGTATTGGCGTGGCGCTTTGTTTTGCCACTGCCTCGACCGCGTTCGTTGTTGCACTGGCGCACACGACCGTCGCCAACATTCTTCTGATGCAAGCTGCCGGGCCGCTCATCGCAGCGTTGCTCACCTGGACGCTATTCGGCGACAAGATATCGGTCAGCACTTGGGGCGCCATCGCCGCCGTGGTTGTCGGCGTCGCGGTCATGGTATCGGGCACGTTAACAGGCGATATATCGCCCTTGGGCGACGGGTTGGCGTTGTTCATTTCGGTTGCGTTTGCGACCGCTACCGTCATCACGCGCCGCCACGCTCACGTAAGAATGACGCCAGCTGTCTTTCTGGCAATGACAATTGCTGCTTGCGCTTCTTCGTTGATCACGTCTCCCCGCTTTGTCGACCCCGCAGATTTCGCACTCCTTTTCGTCTTTGGTGCACTCAACCTCGGACTCGGATTGTCGTTGTTTGTGACTGGCGTGCGCCTCATCCCGGCTGCCCTCGCAGCCCTTGTCGGAACAATCGAACCGGCCCTTGGACCGGTATGGGTATGGATCGTGCATGGTGAGATCCCGAGCGCTCGTACAATGCTCGGCGGTTCATTGGTCTTCCTGGCACTTCTTGTCCATTTGGCGGTTGAATGGCGACGACAGTCGCGTCACGAATCCAGACCGGCTGTACCGACTGAAGGGAGTGTCTGAACCACCGCGAAGGCGCGCAAGGCTAGCGACTGCGTGGCTGCGAGGCCGCGCTTGCGCAGGCGAATGAGGTTTACCGGTGAGTGTGGACCTATATTTGCCGGCATGGCATCGTGACGCGACAGCGAAGCGTTCGAATTCCAGTCAAGAGCGCGAAGAGAAACGTGGAGCCCGCATGCAAGATCCGCGCGTGGCCATTGTTGGCGTCTGGCTCGAGAGTAATCGACAGGCCCCGATCGCCCTGCAAGACGATTTCAAGAGTTATTATTGGCTTGAGGATGCCGCCATCCTCGACGAGGCCCGCGCGCCAAACCCTGCGATCATGGGTGAGGCGGCGGCATTCGTGAAAACGATGGATGCCACCGGCCCTTGGACACCCGTGCCGATCCTGCTGGCTGGCTGTCACCCACACGGCCCGGTCGACGGCGCGCTGATGGACCGGTTTCTAGGCACGATTCGAGCCGGACTGAAAGCAGCGGCTCCTGTGGACGCAGTCTATATCGCCAATCACGGTGCCATGCTTGCGACCAACGACGAGGACCCCGATGGCAGCATCATTGCGCTTGCGCGGGAGTTTGCCGGACCTAGCACAAAGATTGTCGTCACTCTGGATCTCCACGGCAATATCTCCGAACGCATGGTCGCCAGTTGCGACCTCATCGTCGGATACCGCACGAACCCGCACGTGGACATGACCGAGCGAGGCGAAGAAGCGGCACTCGCCTTACGACTTATCCTAGCGGGCCGGGCAGACCCAAAATCAGCTCTGATCCGATTGCCGATTACACCGGCGCCGATCGCCTTGCTGACGGCCGATGGTCCCTATGGCGATCTGATCGACTACGGCACCCGGCGGCGTGCGGAGTTGGCCGGCGATATTCTCAATGTCTCGATCTTCGGTGGCTTCGTCTTCGCCGATAGTGCCAAGAACGGCATTGCCATCGTCGTCACCGCACGCCGGGATCGTGCTCACGCCCGTGCGCTTGCCGGCGAAATCGCCAATCGCTGCTGGGCCAACCGAGAGCGTTTCCTGAAGACACTAACGCCGCTGAACGCAACTCTTGAAATTGCGCGAACGGCCAACCGGCGACCCGTCATCGTCGCGGAATGCGCCGACAACCCAGGCGGCGGCGGCACCGGGCGCTGTACGGAATTACTGGCGGCCCTCGTGAAAGCAAATGCCCGCAACGTACTCTACGGCAGCTTTTATGATCGACCGCTGGCGGCGCAGGCGCATGAACTTGGGCTCGGCGTGCGCTTCAAGGCCGAGTTCAACCGCAGCCCGGGCCTGCCCTGTGACCAGCCCTTCAAAGCTGACGCCGAGGTCGTCGGATTGCATCATGGCACGATCGTCGGCCGGCTTGGTTACGCACAGGGCCGTACGTTGGTTCTGGGCCCGTCCGCAGCGCTGCGCATCGGTGGCACTGACGGCATCACCGTCGTCGTTATCTCCGATCGCATGCAGACCGCCGACCCGATGTTTTTCGAGATGTTTGGCCTCAACATTGCCAAGGCATCGACTGTCGTCGTCAAGTCGCGCGGCCACTTCCGTTCGGGCTTTCTGCCTTGGTTTTTGCCTGACCAGGTCATTGAGGTTGATACCGACGGCCTGACCTCGCCGGCGTTGGATCGACGCCAATGGCGCGGACTGCCGCGACCGGTCTACCCCCTCGATGAGCACACAACCTGGAGTCCACCTCAATGGTGAACCGCATTCCGACCGACCTCCTGGCCGCCAGGATCATTAATGCCGCCGGCACCCTGACCCGCCTGTCAGGCGCGCGCGTCAGTACGACCGTGGCCGCCGCCATGTCGGAGGCAGCGCAGAGTTCTTTCGACATGTGGACTTTGCAGGCCGCCGCCTCGGCCCGGATTGCGGCAGCAACAGGAGCCGAAGCCGGCCTCGTCACAACGGGTGCTTCAGCCGGATTGACGCTGGCCGCGGCCGCCGCGATCGCCGGATCGGATGTGGCAAGGATGCAGGCGCTCCCATTCGCCGCCGACATACCCAATGAAATTCTCGTGCCGCGCACGCACCGCAACGGTTACGACCGGGCGATCACGGTCGCCGGTGCAAGGCTGATCGACATAGGGACCGCAGACCGGCAAACCGACG
>JANLYB010000338.1:0-11285 GCA_031365425.1 Hyphomicrobiaceae bacterium | reverse complement strand
TGCTCGTCCGTGTTGATTATCGTCCTGCTGCCGGTATTTTTGATCGTTGCGATCCTAGCCTCACTCGACGTCGGCCTTCCGCTGTGGTTCTGGCAGCAGAGGCCGGGCGTTGGAAAAAAACCGTTCCGCATCTACAAATTCCGCACCATGCGCGGCGCCTACGACTGGAACGGCAATCGCATAGCAGACAATGACCGCTCCTCGGTGATCGGTCGCCTTCTCCGTCGCACCCGTCTAGATGAGTTGCCACAGCTCCTAAACATTCTCATCGGTCAGATGTCGTTCGTCGGCCCGCGCCCGCTGCTCGCTATCGATCAATGCGATAGCAACGAGTCCCGTCTGATGATCCGCCCCGGCCTGACAGGTTGGGCCCAAGTTAATGGTGGCCGCCTGTTGACGATCCCTGAAAAGATGGCGCTTGACCTTTGGTATCTGCAAAACGCGTCCCTCATGGTCGACGCACAAATCGTGATTGCAACAGTGCGCATGGTCATGTTGGGCGAAACGCGCAACGAGAGCGCCATCAGCCGCGCTCTCACATCGCTGAAATCCGATGCCTTTCGCGCAACTGTAGTCACACACCCAGCCTACGACGAACTAAAGCAGCAAGTCGCTTGACAGTGACCGGACCATTTCCGGTAGTCCCAGCGCCATACGATCGCACCCCGAACCTGGCTTTGATCTCTCGACGCCAGCCAGCGCTGCGAGTGACGAGTTATCCGCCATGAAAATCATGTTTCTGACCCACTATTATCCCCCCGAGGTCAACGCACCCGCCTCCCGCACCTCAGAACATTGCCGCACCTGGGCCGAACTCGGTCACGACGTCACGGTCGTTACCTGCGCGCCGAACCATCCCAATGGCAACGTCTACCCCGGCTACAAGAACAAGCTTTTTCAAACCGATATGGTCGATGGTGTCCGCGTTATCCGGCTCTGGACCTACATGGCCGCCAACGAAGGCTTCCTGCGCCGCACGGTGAACTACATCTCCTATCTGGCCGCCGTCACCCTAGCCACCCCGAGGCTGCCCAAACCCGACATCGTCGTCTCGACGTCCCCGCAATTCTTCTGCGGGCTAGCGGGCCTTGCCGTCCGCACCGTGAAACGCGTCCCCTGGGTGCTTGAGATCCGCGACCTTTGGCCCGAAAGTATCGTCACGGTCGGCGCCATGAGCAAAGGCCTCGCTGTCCGCAGCCTGGAAGCCGTAGAGCGCTTCGCTTACCGCTCGGCCGACTTCATCGTCCCCGTCACCGACAGCTTCGTTCACCACATCACTGAGCGCGGCGGAGACCCATGCCGCATCAAAATCATCAAAAACGGCGTTGATCTCTCCCTCTTCCAGCAAGACCCGGAAGGCGCCGCGCGCATTCGCAAAGAACTCGGCCTCGAGGGCAAATTCATAGCAGCCTACGTCGGCACTCACGGTATGGCACACGGCCTGGACGTCATCCTTGACGCAGCAGAGCGCCTCCGCCACGATCCGCGGATAGCCTTCCTGCTGGTTGGCGATGGTGCAGAACGCGCAGGCCTCCTGGAACGGAGTGCAGCCCGCAACCTCGACAACGTCCTGATCCTTGGTCAGCGGCCCAAAAAGGACATGCCGGCCATCTGGACCGCAACCGGCGCGAGCCTGATCCTGCTGCGCCGCAACGACCTCTTCCGCAAGGTGATCCCCTCCAAGATGTTCGAAGCTATGGCCATGCGCCGCCCTATCATCTTGGGCGTCGAAGGTGAGTCGTGCGACCTGCTCATGCAAGCCGGTGCCGGCATCCCCATTCCGCCACAAGATGCCGATGCCCTCACCGCCGCCATCCTCAAGCTGGCCAATGATCCAGCCTACGCGGCAACCCTGGCTCAATCGGGCGAAACCTTCGTCCGCGCCAACTTCGACCGCGCCGAACTCGCCAGCCGTTACCTCGACGCCCTGGAAATCGCAGCCAACGGCGGCCTCACCCACGCAACCGCGCCAACAGCCAACGCCTCCTCATCAGGACCATGATCCCCCCGGTCGTCGTCTCCAGACTGGTCAAACAGGCTGCCCGCGCCGTCGCGTTCGCGCGCCACATACCGCCCGCAAAACTCCTCCGCCGCGTCCAACTTTCGGCGAAACGTAAAATCTCCGACCGCTTCCCGGCGCTCATCGCACAGCACGGCAATAGCCAATCCACGCTCGACCGCGCCCCGTCACCGCCGCTTCCCATCTTCCCGCCCCGACACGGCGCACTGACCATCGACAATGGCACCCTGCACTTCGCCTTCCTCAATCGCACCCAATCGATGCCCGCTGCCCGCATGAACTGGAACGCCCCCGGCCCTGGCCCGGCGCACCAACTGTGGCGGATGAATCTCCACTACATGGAATACCTCGAAGACGTCCCCAACAACGTCTTTTGCACCCTCGTCACAGCCTGGATCGACGCCCACCCGCCAGGCGCGCCAGGCGCATGGCGCGACAGCTGGAACAGCTATGCCCTATCCCTGCGCGTCCTCGTCTGGATGCAACAGCTTGCGCTCCGCCGCGACCTGCTCCCGCCGGAATTCACACGCCTCACCGAAGCGAACCTCACCACCCAACTCCAGTTCCTGATGCGCAATCTGGAAACCGATCTCGGCGGAAACCACCTCATCAAGAACATCAAGGCCCTGATCTGGGGAGCCGCTTACTTCACTGGCCCCGCAGCTGACCGCTGGCGCAAACGCGCGCTGAACCTGCTGCAAACGCAACTCGCCCATCAAGTCTTGCCCGATGGCGTCCACGACGAACGCTCGCCCTCCTATCACTGTCAGGTCTTCGCCGACCTCCTCGAATGCCGCCACGCCCTCGGCTCAGACCCGCTATATCAAGCCCGGGTAAGTACTGACTTACACGGGTTTGATATCTGCGCGCGGGGTTGGTGGGGCGGCCGCGCGCAAGAGGTAAGCGGAAAGCTCGACGCCACCTTAGCCCTCATGGCCCAAGCCATCGCCGACCTTACCCACCCCGACGGCCTCCCCGCCCAGTTCAACGACTCAGGACTGACCATGGCCTACGCCCCCGCCATCTGCCTCGACGCATACACCAAACTAGGCCACCCCAGACCATCGCCCCGCGCTGTCTTTGCTTACGAATCCGCGGGCTACTTCGGCCTCCACGCACTGCAAGCGACCCTCATCGCCGACTGCGGCCGCATCGCTCCAGACGACCTCCCCGCCCACGGCCACGGCGACGTCCTGAGCTTTGAACTCTCGGTCTACGGCAAGCGCCTCATCGTCGACCAAGGTGTCTTCGAATACATCGCCGGCGAAAAACGGCAGCAATCACGCGCCGCATCAAACCACAACACGCTCTGCTTTACGGGTGCCGACCAAGCCGATTTCTTTGGCGCCTTCCGCTGCGGCCGCCGCCCGAGCGTGACCGTCCGCCATTATGAAGCAACCGCCGATAGCTTCACCCTCGAAGGAACCCACGATGGTTTCGCCCATCTCGCTGGCCAGCCCCGTCACATCCGCCGCTTCGAGGCCTCGCCAGACGCCCTGGAAATTCATGATCGCCTGGAAGGCGACCCTCAGGTCCAAGCCTTCATCACCTTCCTGCTCCACCCCACTGCCCGCGTCACCGCAACACCGGCAGGCGTCATCATCGAGCAGCCAAATACCATCACCAGCGTCTCGTCCTCGCTCCCCATAGCAATCGAACCCGCTGTCTGGTGGCCCGACATGGGACACAAACACGCGACCCAACGCCTGCGCATTTCCATCCCTGCCGGAACGGCCAGTGTCAAAACCCGCCTGACCTGGACCCCCAAAGCGGTCAATGGTTAGGAGCCTGGAAGCCAGCAAGACCGCTCAACAAGCCCACGTTCCCTATTTCGCCTTTGCCGCCTCAGCCACCAAACGTGTGAGCGTCTGCGTCTGCTGAGCCAGCGTCAGCGCCTGCGTCTGCGCAAAACGCGTCTGAATTTCCACATACTCCTGCACGTCATGCGCCTCCGCCAGTTCCGCCGCCAAACGGAAGTTCGCATCCATGTTTAACTCGCCATAGCGCTTGGCCTTGAGCTGAACGAAGGCCGGCCTCGAATCTCCCGGCACGGCCCCCATGAGATCCTGCGCCTGCTTCGCAAGCCCAAGAAACTGCTCATACGCGGCCCGCGTTTGCTGCACATTCTTCTCGGCCATCTCCCGAATGGAAGCAGAAATATCCATGGACGGTTTGTCAAACATTGCAGGCTCCTTAAGTAATCGGGCGGGATGGCCTCGCGTAAGCCAAACAGCACCATAACGCATGATCGCCGCATCAATCCAGGGCTCGCAGCCTTCCCCGTTGCGGCCTGCCCCCTGGACAATGACCGTCTCCCCGTCCCAGATGCATTCATGACGGACCAAACCGACCAGGATGCGCAGACGTTGCGCCTGATTGCCGAACGCATTTCGCAAGGCATCTCCCAAACTCCAGCCTCCGCGCCGGTCGATGCCCCGCCGCGCCTGACGCCTGCCGCCCAACATTTGGCCAGACTCGCCCACGAACTTCGCACCCCCTTGTCGGCAATCGTCGCCGCCGCCGAAATCATGCGCGACGAACGCTTCGGCCCCATTGGCGATTCGCGCTATCGCGACTACGCCTCAGGCATCTATGACGGCGCCCACCATGCCCTCGGCGTTATCGATGCTATGCTCGGCGCATCCTCCACGTCCGGGCGCGACGCCGACTCCATCGCTTTCGCCCAACTCGACCTCAACGCTCTCGCCGGGCAGGTTTCGGCCAGCGTCCACGCCCTCCTCGAAGCCGCTGGCCTCGATATCGAGCAGCACCTGGAGCCGCGCCTGCCCAACATCGTTGCCGACCCGGTCACCGTGCGCCAGATGCTGCTGAACCTGGTCACCAACGCGATGCGTGCCACGCCGGCAGGCGGCTCCATCACTATAGCCACCACCTACGACCTCGCAGGCCCCGTCCACCTGAGCGTCTCCGATACCGGCACAGGTATGAGCGAACCTGAGATTACCCGCGCCCTCGATCCCAACCGGCAATCGGACTTCGAGCCCCGCCCCTCCGGCGGCCTGGGGCTGGGCTACCCCCTCATCCTGCGCTTAGCAGACCTCAACGGCGCGTCCGTGGCCATAACAAGCAAGGCAGGACACGGCACCACCGTCACCATCACCTTCGCCCCCGGGCGCACGATCCCTGTTTGAATGCATGCCTGAATCCAGCCGCATTGACCCAGCGCAACCCATTGTACAATTTGAATAATTCTAAAGTAAAAAATCTTGCTCAGGCGACGTTCTGACCATTGACCCGGCCCAATCCCGCAGCTTAGGTAACCGGGCGCGAGACGCTCGCGCGGGGCCAGAATTCCCCTTTACCGATCCCGGGGCCTTGAACCTCGGCAATTGGAGACGGACATGATCACGAACGCACCCACGCGTCCCACTTTTGCACGCGCATTCTCCCTCCTTCTCGCAGCGTTGGCCCTCGACACCACACCGGCGCTCGCCGCTGGCGACGTCAACGTCTATTCCTATCGTGAGCCCAAGCTCATGGAGCCGCTGCTCAAAGCCTTCACCGACAAAACCGGTATCAAGGCAAACATGATCTTCGCCTCCAGCGGCTTGGTCGAGCGCATGGCCGCCGAAGGCCGCAACAGCCCCGCCGACGTCCTGCTCACCAACGAATTCGGACTTCTGGTCCAGGCCGCCGGTGCTGGCGTCACCCAGCCCGTCGCCTCGCCCGCCCTGGAAAAAGCCATTCCCGCTGCCTTCCGCGACCCCGCCGGAAACTGGTTCGGCCTGACGAAACGCGCCCGCGTCGCCTACGTGTCCAAAGACCGCGTCAAGCAGCCAGCGCTCACCTATGAAGAACTCGCCGATCCGAAATGGAAGGGCAAGATCTGCATCCGCTCGGGCCAGCACACCTACAATATCTCGCTGATCGCCTCCATGATCGCCCACCTCGGTGACGAAAAGGCAGAAGCCTGGCTCAATGGCGTCAAGTCAAACCTCGCCCGCAAGCCAGCTGGCGGCGACCGCGAAGCCGTCCGCGACGTAGCCGCAGGCCAGTGTGACATCGCCATCGGCAACACGTATTACATGGCCGCCATGCTGAATAACCCCGAGCAGAAAGCCTGGGCCGACGCCGTCCGCATCGTCTTCCCCAACAACGAAGATCGCGGCACGCACATCAACATCTCCGGCGCATCCGTCGCCGCCAACGCCCCCAACAAAGCGAACGCCATTGCGTTGATCGAGTTCTTGGCCTCGCCCGACGCGCAGAAGCTCTACGCCAGCGCCAACGGTGAATACCCCGTCGTTGAGGGCGTCGACGTTTCACCGGTGATCGCAAGCTGGGGCACACCCAAGCCCGACACCCTGCCCCTCGCAGAGATCGGTAAGTTGCGCAAGAAGGCCTCAGAACTCGTCGACAAAGTCGGCTTTGACCAGGGCGCTTCCAACTGAAAGTCGTACGATCTGCTCCCCACCTCCTCCATGGCCGGGGCTCACCCGGCCATGGAGGAGCCATACGACAGACCCTAGGGTTTCAATTCAAACCGGAGGCTAATCGTGAGATCCTGCCCTCCGATTTTTGGGCACGAATTGGCATCGGCAGCCCAACGGCTTTCAATCCCTCCTGGCGATGAAGCCCTGACCCAATCGGCGCTCAGCAATGCTCGATAGCGCCTCGCCCCAACAACCCGGTCTGCTCGCTGGCATCCGGCAATCGCTCTCGCTCTGGCGTGCCCGCCGCCGTGCATCACCAGTGTGGAGCGTTGTCGTCGCGTTAATTATCGCCGTCATCGCGATGCCGGTCGTCACGGTTCTGGCCTTGGCCGTCGCGCCAGCCGACAACATCTGGCCCAAGCTGCTCGCAACCGTCTTGCCGTCCGCGCTCTACAATACCCTCGCGCTGATGATCCTGACCGGCGCGCTCACCTTGGCAACGGGTGCCGCCACCGCGTGGCTGGTCACCATGTACCGCTTTCCCGGCCGCGCCCTCGCCGACCGCCTGCTCGTCTTGCCGCTCGCGATCCCGACCTACATCATCGCCTACGTTTACGCCGACCTGCTGTCCTACGCCGGCCCGGTCCAGACCACGATTCGAGCCCTGTTCGGCCTCGGCCCTGGCGCGGGTGCCGTCCTCCCCGAAATCCGCTCGCTCCCCGGCGCGGTCTTCGTCATGGCCAGCGTCCTCTACCCCTACGTCTACCTCAGTGCCCGTGCGAGCTTCGTTCAGCAGTCCGTCTGCGCCCTGGAAGTCGCCCGCACGTTAGGCCGCACGCCGATGGGTGCCTTCTGGTCCGTGGCTCTGCCGATGGCACGCCCCGCCCTCGTCGCAGGCTGCGCTCTCGTCATGATGGAGTGCTTGGCCGACCTTGCCGCCGTCCAATACCTCGGCGTCCCGACCCTCACGGCCTCGATCTACGCAACCTGGCTCCAGCGCAGCAATCTTGGCGGGGCAGCCCAGCTTGCCGCCATCCTCATCGCCATTGTCGCCGTCGTCTTCGCTGCAGAAACCTGGGCCCGCGGCGAAGCCAAAACCCACGGCACCACCGGCCGTTATCGCTCGATCCCTTTCCACGAATTGGAGGGCTGGAAGGCCTTCGCTGCCGCCGCCTTCTGCATCATGCCGTTCATTATCGGCTTTGCAATTCCAGCAAGCCTCTTGCTGTCAAATGCCGTAACCCACATTGCACCCGCTTTTGAAGCCGGCTTCTGGCCGGCCGTCCGCAACTCGCTTGTGCTGGCGGTTAGCGCCGCCGTCGCCTCTCTCGCCGTCGCCCTCGTTCTGGCCTATGCCCGCCGTGTCGCCCCCAATGGTCTGACCCGCCCAGCCGCCCGCATCGCTGGCCTCGGCTACGCCCTGCCCGGAACCGTCCTCGCCCTCGGCTTGCTGATCCCCCTTGGCGCGTTCGACAACTGGATCGATAGCATCATGCGGGCCAACTTCGGCCTCTCAACCGGCCTCCTTCTCACCGGCTCCCTGCTCGCCCTGACGCTGGCTTATGTCATCCGCTTCCTGGCCGTCGCCCTCGGCGCACTCGAAAGCGGCCTCAGCCGCATCTCGCCTAACCTCGACGCCGCCGCCCGCGCACTCGGTGAAACCCCGCTGTCCGCGCTCCGCCGCATTCATATCCCCTTGCTAACCCCAGCCCTCGCGTCAGGCGCACTCCTCGTCTTCGTCGACGCGATGAAGGAACTCCCCGCAACCCTCTTAATGCGCCCTTTCAATTTCGAGACCCTCGCCACTCACGTCTACTCGCTTGCCGCCATCGAACAATTCGAGCAGGCCTCCCTCGGCGCGCTCTTGATCGTGCTCGCCGGCCTCATCCCGGTCCTCGCCCTTCATCACACCGTTGCAACCGGCCGCGCCGGCGGCACCAGCGGAAAAGTAGCGCCCGAGGACGGAGCAACAGAATCTCAATCGAAAAAATACAGTCCCCAGAAATAGTTATCAAAATTTGCGTTTGCACAACGCCTGCTTCCGGTTACGTTCGTCCCGCGAATGCCGCAAACGCCTGACCGGTGACAATGAATCAAGCCAATCGTCTCTGGAACCGTGATTTCGACATCCGCACCCGCGTGATTTCGCTAATCAGCGTTTTGCTGATTCCTCTGCTGATCCTTTCCGCCTGGCTCGCTTACAGTTACGCCGAGGCCGAACGCCGCGTCATCGAAGCCAAACGCTACGACGCCGTCAACAATTTGTCCTTCCTCTTTGACCGCGAAATCGCTCTCGTCCAGGGCGCGCTCGTCGGCATCGCGGCCTCCCCCGACCTGATCCTGGGCGACTTCAAAGCCTTTCGCGAACACGCAAAGCCCGTCGCTGACTTGCCCCAGATCGGCTCGCTGATCGTCTTCGATCCAACCGGCCAGCAATTATTTTCGACCTTCTTGCCGGAGGGCGCCCCCCTCCCCAAACGCACCGATCTCTCGCCCATCGCTGCGGCCTTCACCGGCGCAACCGTCGTGTCCGATGTCATCGTTGGAACCGCTTCGCACCGCCAGATGGTCACGGTGAGCGTCCCCGTTTATCGCGACGGAAAAATCGTCTTCGCGCTGACCAGCGGAATTTTTCTTGAGCATTTCGCCCCGTTGTTTGCCAAAGCAGGACTGGGACCGGACTGGGTTTCCGCCGTTGTTGATCGCAACGGCCTCTTCATTTCCCGCAGCTTGAACAACGAACGCTCCCTGGGCAAACCAGCGCGTCCGGAATTGTTGGCGGCAGCCCGCGGCAAACCCGATAGCGGAACCTTTGACAACGTGACCCTGGAAGGAACTGCGACGGCGAATTCCTTCAGGCGATCTGAATTGACCGGCTGGCTGGCCGTAGTCGCTGTCTCCAAAGACGAACTCAACGCCACCCTGCGCCGCACACAACTCTTGCTCCTGTTTGGCGGTCTGGCAATCTCACTGGCGAGCTTGGCCGTGGCGTGGCGCATGGCGACCCGCATCTCCGAGCCGGTTCGCAAACTGAGCGAAGCGTCCATCGCCCTCGTCGAAGGCCGCCCCCTTCCCATCATTCCTCATCAGATCTCGGAACTGACCGAGGTCCGCGCCGCCTTCGAACACGCCGGCGCCAAACTTGCCCACCTCGCCGCCATCGTCGCCTCCTCGGGAGATGCGATTTTGAGCGTCGGACTCGACGGCAGAGTCATGTCTTGGAACCCGGGCGCTGAACGCATGTTCGGCTACACGGCCGAAGAAATCGTCGGCCAGCCCAAAGCCCGGATCATACCGGCGGAACTGTTGAGCGAAGCGTTAGCCCAACTCAATCTTGCGAGAAAGGGCGAGCGTTTGCGAACCGAAACCCAGCGTCTGCGCAAAGATGGCACCCTGGTCGACGTCTCTTTGGACTTGGCGCCCATCGGCGACAAAGACGGCACGATCATCGGCATGTCCACCATCGCCCGCGACATCACGGAAAAAAAACTCGCTGAAAAACACCAGCGCTTCCTCATGCGGGAGTTGACCCATCGCTCCAAGAACCTGCTGGCCGTCATCAACGCGATGGCCCGCCAGACTGTCCGTTCTGCCGACAGTCTTCCTGACTTCGAAAAGCGCTTCTCAAGCCGCATCCAAGGTCTCGCCGCCTCTCATGATCTGCTCGTCAACCAAGATTGGGCAGCAGCCTCCCTGCGCGAACTGGTTTCCAAACACATCCAGATTTTCGCCGAAAACGTCGACTCCCGCCTCGACATATCCGGCCCCAACGTCTACGTCGGCGTCGAAGCCGCCCAGACCATCGGCTTGGCACTCCACGAACTCGCCACCAATTCCGTCAAGTACGGCGCGCTGTCCCGGCCAGGGGGGAAGATTGTCGTCGACTGGTCCTACGAAGCCATGGACGACGGCCGCAGAGGCGTGCGTGTGTCCTGGGAAGAACGCGGCGGCCCCCCGGTGACCAGGCCCACCCGCACCGGCTTTGGCCACGTCGTAGCCCAGAGCATGGTCGCTCAATCGCTCAACGGCGAGGTGACCATGGACTATGCTCCCACCGGCCTCATCTGGATCCTGAAATTCCCGGCCGCCCACCTCGTCGACCGCTCGGACCGTTCCACCATCCCCGCCCCCGCCGCCCTCAGCGCCTGAACTCTCCCCACATCCCTACTCCGCCGCGTCCCGCGCCAGGAACCCGCCGCTCTGATGCGCCCACAAATCCGCATACAGCCCGCCGCGCGCGATCAACTCGCCATGACTGCCGTCCTCCACGATCCGCCCCTCGTCCATCACAATCAACCGGTCGAGCGCCGCGATGGTCGATAGCCGGTGCGCAATGGCAATCACGGTCTTGCCGCGCATCAGATTGGCCAGTTGCTCCTGGATCGCCGCCTCCGCCTCGCTGTCGAGCGCACTCGTCGCCTCATCCAGCACTAAGATCGGTGCGTTCTTCAACAACACCCGCGCAATTGCAATCCGCTGCCGCTGCCCGCCCGACAGCTTCACGCCCCGCTCGCCCACCTGCGCATCATAGCCCCGCCGCCCGCGCATATCCTCCAGGTCAGCAATGAAGGGCGCCGCCGACGCCTGCTCGGCAGCCTTCACCGCTGCTGGTATCCCAGCATCCGGCCGCCCATACAAAATATTGTCCATCACCGAGCGATGCAGCAGGGACGTATCCTGCGTCACCATCCCGATCTGAGCCCGCAAACTATCCTGCGTCACCTCCGCAATATCCTGCCCGTCGATCAAAATCCGCCCGCTCTCCAGATCGTAAAACCGCAACAGCAGATTGACGAGCGTCGATTTCCCCGCACCCGACCGTCCAATCAGTCCCACCTTCTCGCCTGCCCGGATGGTCAACGAAAGTCCAT
>JANLYB010000327.1:0-23290 GCA_031365425.1 Hyphomicrobiaceae bacterium | reverse complement strand
TGCGGAGAGGATGTTGTTTTGCCATCCATCCACTTAACCGCCTCCGCACCGCTCTTGAATTCGGGCGCGTCGTTGCGAACCAGAAAGATGTTGCACTGCTGCTTGGACGTGCCGAGCGCAGCGATGATCCGGATATCCGTTGCGCCGCGATCGGAAAGGTTGCGGAAGGTTGCCGCGATGCCAGGCATGTCACCGACATAGCCGATGTGCTGCTTTTCGCCCGTCATCGCATTCACGATGACCGCGCCTTGAAGGCCTACCTGGAACTCCACGGTCGACCCGGCGGGCAGATACTTCTTCCAAAGTTCCTTGCCATTCACGACAACGCCCGACCAAGCTTCGGTGTAATAGGGCTGATATCCCACGACGAGTTTGACCGGGCCACCGGGCTTCCCGAAATCGACTTCAGCGAACGAAGGCGTCGGCGCCACGAAGGCAGACGCCGATAGCGCTACCGCACACGCTGCCAGGCCACGAGAAAGGTTCATTGCACTTCTCCCTAGACGTATTTTTATTTTCGCCGGGATTTTCCCCTGCGTTCTTATTTTATTGAGTGAATTGCGTCGTCTCGACTTGGCGGAGACTGTCCGTGTCCGTGTCCGTGTCCGTTGGCGTTCTGTGAGGTCGTCGACGTGCTTAGGACGGGCTGAGAGGGACAATCATCGCAGTGAGGGCGCCGCAGGAAATTTAGCTCATGTCCAGTAGCGTCATTAAGACACAAGACGGGGGGCGACTGTAAAATTGTTCCCTTGGATCGGCTCATTCGTGACGTCTATTGTCAGTGGCGAACGCGAGGGGCAGGTGAATAATGTTCCCCTGTCTTCATTCGCATTTTCGATTAGCTTATAGGCAGATTTCATCTCAGCGCGGTGATCATATACCGCTTGCCTATGTTACGACTAAGACCTGCTCGCTGCAGTACCCGCCCCGGGGTGCTCATCCGTGACAAATCGATTTTGTTCCCGCTGCAATGCGCAGCGTAACTATCCCTCAGGAGGATTCGATGCCGGCTCGTAATCAAGCACAATGGACAGCAACGCCGCCGCTCAAACCCGGCGAATGGATCGATAGCCGCATCTATTCTGACCACGCCATTTTCCAGGATGAACTAGATCGCGTTTTCAAAAACACCTGGGTGCCGATTTGTCATGAGTCCGAGCTGCCGAAGGCCTATGATTTCCGCACCGCGAGCATCGCCAACGAACCCATCATCATCTGCCGTGGACCCGACAACGAAGTCCGCGCATTTCTGAACGTCTGCCCCCATCGCGGCATGCTCATCGAGCGCCGCCCATCGGGCAGCTTCCTCGAAGGCCAGCCCTCCGGCAATCCCAAGCGTATGACCTGCATGTTTCATGCTTGGCAATTCGATATGAAGGGCAATTGCGTCTACGTGGCCCGCGAAAAGGAAGGCTATCAGGACCGGCTCTGCAGAGATGATGTCGGCCTTCGCCGGCTGCGCTGCGAGGTCAAATTTGGCGGCTTCGTCTGGGTCAACATGAACGATAACCCGGAGGTGTCTCTTGAAGATTTCGCCGGAAAACCGTTCGAGTGCCTGCGCAAGAGCTTGGAAGCCGAGCCGCTGGAAATCTTCCACTATCACAAGGCGATCGTGGATACGAACTACAAGCTTTGGCACGATACGAACAGCGAATTCTATCACGATTTCATGCACTACCATAATCGTGTGACGGGCTTCAACGATGCGTATTTCGCGCGCAAGAATGAAGCCTTCGAGCACGGTCATGTCGTCGTCGGCACGTTCGAAGTGAATTACGAAAATTACGAAGGCGGAAAGGACCGTGGCGACCTATCGTTCCCGCACTTGCCACCCAACCAGTGGTACATGATCGACCTTTTCCCAGGGATGAACTTCAACTTGCGAGGCTCGGCACTGCGTTGTGACATCGTCACCCCGCTTGGTCCCGACAAGGTCATGATCGAGTTCCGCGGCTTCGGCCTGAAAAGCGATACGCCCGAACAGCGCCATACCCGCATCACGCACCACAACTCGATCTGGGGCCCGTTTGGCCGCAACCTCCATGAGGATCTCATCGGGGTCACGGGTCAGGGCACGACGATGCGCCCGGGAACCGAAAAACGTCAGATCCTGCATGGCCGTCATGAAAACGAAACGATCCATGACGAGGTCGGCATGCGCCACTACTATGAGGAGTGGGGCCGTAAAATGAATCGTCTCCCGCGCAATCCGGATCTCCCGTATTCGCCCCCTGTGGCCGTGGCTGCTGAATAAAGGTGATGTCTGGTTCGAACGGCGCTCCGGCAATCTAGCGGAGCGTCGTTTGGACTGCCAAATGAAACAAAACAAAAAACGACTCTGGGAAACGCAGACAATGAGCCAAACCGCAAACGGTAGCCGGTCCCTCGTCACCGAAGCCATTTACAAAGCGACGATCGCACTCGACGATCAGAAATGGGATGACTGGCTGAATTTGTGCGCCGATGACTTCAATTATGTCATCAAATCGTTCAGTCCTGAAATCAATAAGGATATGACCTACCTCGAACATAATCGCAAGAACATGAAATTGATGGTGGATCTGCTGCCCAAGCACAACACGGATCATTCTCCGCTGCGCCGGCACACCTCCGTTTACACCGTCGATGTTTCAGACGATCAACGCGAGGCCAAAGCGGTGAGTTCGTTCGTCATCTATCAAAATATGCTGGACGGCGCCAATTCGCACATCGATTCTGGCGAAAGCCGTCTTTTCCTGGTCGGCAAATACTACGACACGCTGAAAATCGAGGATGGCAAGGCCCGCTTTGTGGAACGCATTGTCAGACTTGACAATCGCCGGCTCGACAAGGGATCGCATTGGCCTCTCTGACTCGATCGCGTGTTCTCAAAAAAACCGAAAGTAATCTCATGGCCTGGAAGCGAGTCTGCAACGTCGGCGACGTTCCCGTAAACAGCGTCAAGAAGTTCGCGACGGGAGCCTTCACTGTGATCGTTGTCAACTATGGGGAGGGCGTCCGCGTTCTGCCTCCCATCTGCCCCCATATGGAAGAGCCTCTGGAAGTTTCGGGCGTCGTCGCAAATTGCAAAATGACCTGCACGAAGCATCTCTGGTCTTGGGATTTGCGCAATCTGCGTCAGCAAGGCGAGACGGAAAAGCCACTGCAACAATACGAGTCGCGCGTCGTCGATGGCGTGGTGGAAGCCGAACTGGAAAACGAAATCGTCTATGAATTCGCCGACGAGGACGACATGGACGACGACAACTTCTTCAACAAGGCCTGAGGCGTGAGCCTTGGGGTCTTCAACGCGCGCCCTCTTCTATGGCACCGCGTTGGCCGTTATCTGATAGAGTTATGCTCTATGGACCACGATGCCGGGACCCCAGATAACGGCTCGGTGTCGTCAGCATTACCTGTTGGCGGCACCCTGACAGGGAAGCCTTATCAAGGAGGACTGTTTCTGCATGGAGATCGTGATCGAATCGCGGGCGGGAACCTGTCCATTTACCTGCGATCCCGGTGAAAAGATCCTGTTCGCAGGCTTGCGCGCCGGTCTGACCCTGCCCTACGACTGCGCGACCGGAACTTGCGGCATGTGCAAAGCGCGCGTCCGCACCGGCACCGTCGAGGTAATTTGGCCCGAAGCACCAGCCCTCGCCAAGCTGCAGCGCGATAAGGGCGACATTCTCATGTGCCAGTCGCGCGCCACGAGCGATTGCGTTCTGCGCGTTCCGGCCAACGTCGTAATTTCCGAATCCGGACCGCTGCCTCGCCATGGCACAGGCCGCGTTCAAAAGGTCGAGCGGTTGACCGGCGATGTGATGCACTTCGAATTGGCGCTTCCAGTCCCGATGACGTTCCATGCCGGTCAATTCGTTGTGCTGACGGCGCCGGGCATCAATGGTGCGCGGGCGTATTCGATGGTCAACTTCGCCCCCTCGACAAGCACGCTCGAACTCGTGATCAAGAAAAAGCCCGGCGGCGGCTTGTCCGAATGGTTGTTTGAAGCCGACAGAACCGGCCTCGAACTCGGCGTATTCGGACCTCTAGGGCGGGCAACTTTTCGGCCAAACGAAGACCACGATTTCGTCTGTATCGCAGGCGGATCCGGCATCGCGGGCATCCTCTCGATTTTGGAGCATGCAACAGAGGCCGGGCACTTCCAAAAACACAACGGCCGCGTGTTCTTCGGCGTTCGCACTTTGCGCGATGGCTTCTATCTTGAACGTTTTTCCCGCCTCGTCACCCGATCACAAGGCGCACTTGAAGTGGTTCTCGCGCTCTCACACGAAGAGGTCGAAGCTCCGCTCCATCCCCAATTCAGTACTATCCAAATCGCGCACGGGTTCGTCCATGACGTGGCGAATGAAAGACTTGAAGCCGACTGCAGCGCGGTCACGTCCTTCGTCGCCGGCCCGCCGCCGATGGTCGACGGTGCAATCCGTGTTCTGATCGGCCACGGCGTCCCTTCAACTCAAATTCGCTACGACAAATTCGGCTAAGGCTAACAGTAACACGCGTATTTCGAGCCGCATTGCGTGCGCCGATTGGGAATCGGCGCACGCATTCGCATGTGTAATACCGAAACCCGGCATCAAACTGGCACGAATATAGATCATCCAACAAAAAAAGACCGCCTTCCAACGGAAGGCGATCCTGTTTGAAAACCGCAGCTCTTGTCGTTGAGGCGTCAGCTTCTCAGCGACTTCTCATCGAGCTTCAAAAGGCGGCATGCGTTTTTGTAAGCCACTTTCTCAAGCGACGCCGGCGACAGGCCGATCGCATGAAGATCGGCAACACCCTGCTTCATCGGGCGGAACGGATAAGACGATCCGAACAGATATTGATCCTGCATGAAGCCATTGGCAGCGTCGATGTAGAGTTTTCCGCCCGGCGAGAACATGTACATGTCGGGCGAAACGAACACGTTTTCGCGGCGGAACGCGACCGCGACCATGGCGTCGACGTGCGGGTAACATCCATGGCAGACGACAATTTGCAACTTCGGGAACTGCGCCGCAACTCTGTCGATTGCAAATGGATCGTTCAACGTGAGGTCGGGGGTTGTGGGGCCTGAGAGGATAAACGCAGGAACGCCAAGCCCTTGGCAAAGCTCGTAAAGCGGCA
The DNA here is from genome assembly GCA_031365425.1 of Hyphomicrobiaceae bacterium. Taxonomy (GTDB): domain Bacteria; phylum Pseudomonadota; class Alphaproteobacteria; order Rhizobiales; family Hyphomicrobiaceae; genus JANXVY01. Next base: position 18,181 of record JANLYB010000327.1, on the reverse strand, counting down.
ACAGCGAACGGTCGTCGGCTTTCAGCGCCGTTTCGTAGAACGCAGCGTCGATGTTCAGCCCGTAATGGCCAAGGTTCTTGATGGCATGTTCGGCCTGTTGAAGGGCTTTTTTCTCACCTAAGAGCTGAGGGTCGACCGATGCGACGCCAAGCAGACGGCCGTTTGACGACTTTGCGACGGCGGCTACGTCTTCATTCTCGACGCGGACCGTGGGTGTGCTCCGGGCCACCATGACGGCAACGGAAATCGCCGCGTCATCCATTTCTGCGATAAATTTATCGAGGTTCGGCGACTTGGTGAAATGGTCCATTTCCAAAGTGCCGACCCGTTTGTTCAACCACCGGACGACATCGTACTCAGGCGTGCCGGGGGTCGAACCAAAAAACTTATGCAACCAGGAAGGACGATTGCGCATGTCCACGATTGGGGGAAGCATTCGTTCTTTCTTTCTCTATTGTTGGGACAGGTCTTGGGATTGGATCGCGATGTATGCAGCACTCAGTCATTCGTTGCGGATTTAAATAGATTGAGTCACCGCGATTTATGGATCGCAGCCGAACTGATCTGGTGAGTGCCCATGGTGTAGCGGATGCCTTGGCACCGAATACTATTGAGAAGTCGATCCGATGTAGACACTGCTTGAGATAGCAAAATACGACCAGTGCAGCGACAAATCCATCAATACCAACATTCAAAAAAATCGATATTTCCGATTTGGTCATTGATGACGCCTTCAAGTCCAGCCGCCGCCGGCGCAGTCCGCGCATCGATCAGCCGGCGGCCACGACCCGCCCTGCCCGGGGTCGCGATCAGGAGAGGCTAGTGGAATAACAGACCGAGCAGCCCAAGCAGGACCAGCGATACAAGCGCCCAAGACAAAACATTCGGCGACTTATCGCGCAGACATTCCGCGGAAAGTGCGCATTCGCTGCATTGCGTGCGGTCTGCTGTGCGGCAGGCAGGAGTGGAGGGGGAATGTGAATTTTCCATCGGAGGGCACCTTGCGTATGTTGGGTGTTATTTTCGACACCAAACATTTATCTACGCGACGAATAAATCGTCTTGATGCCTATCAAATTTTCTTAGTCTATAGGCCAATAGGCAATGCCTTCCAGTGGCTCCATGGCGCTGTCAGCGCAACCATCCGCCGTCGCTCGCAGTGGAATGTCTTGAGCACCAGCAGTTCGTCACGCAGCCCACCACTGCGGAGCCGGAGAAGGCTGATAGTCCTTGTCATCTATTGCGCGGCCGCCCAAAGACCCATCGGTTGACCCAACGCCCATTGTTAGCATTTCTGCGACTGCGTTCTTCCCCTCACTACCCTAGCGGGTGGACCGGTCTTTCCGCGCCGCGAAGTGCTAGCAAATGCCTTTGCGCTCATGGTGATCTGACAAAATTGAAGGCTTCACGCGCAAAGTCTGGACAAGCACGCAAGAACCGTAGCAACGATAGAACAGCAGGATCTAGCGCGTAGGGATCGGCGGTATGTTGGACCAAAGCGATTGGCGTATTGTTCGCTCGACGGCGCTGTTTGGCACCATGTCGCAAGAGACTGCCGAGAAAATCATAGGCACCCAAAGCGTGCGGGTGTTTCCCAAGGGAGCACTGCTGTTCCACCAAGGCGAGCCGGCCAACGCCTTCTACGTGATGCTCGACGGCTGGGTTAAGATTTACCGTATCACGCCTGATGGGTCGGAGGCGGTGGTCGGTGTGTTCCGCCGTGGAGAGACCTTCGCCGAAGCGGTGATCTTTTTGGGAGGACGCTACCCGGTAACCGCCGAGGTCGTCACGACATCGCGGCTGCTGCGCATCGACGGCGAAGTCTTGCGCCAGCGCATCCACGAGCAACCCGATCTGGCGTTCTCGATGCTGGCGTCGAGTTCTTATCACCTCAAGTTCCTGGTCGAACAGATTGAACAGATCAAGTTGATGTCGGGTCCGCAGCGGCTGGGCGACTTCCTGCTCAAGCTCTGCGTCAAGCCACAGGGATCGGAGACCATCGAACTACCCTACGAAAAGTCGCTGATCGCCAACCGTCTCGGCATGAAGCCGGAAAGTCTGTCGCGCGCGCTGAGCAAGCTAAAGCCACTTGGCGTGAACGTTGACCGCGAAACGGTCTTCATCTCTGACGTACGCGCGCTAAGGCAATTCGTCGAGACGAACGGCGAGACGGATAATATCTGATCCCGAGCACATGCTTAGTGACTGGTGCCTTCGGAGAACTTGATCTTGTTATAGACGTTATATTTGCCGGACGGTTTCGACATTGGAATGCGTTTGACTTCGGTGAAGGTTTCAGCGTCGTAGACGACCAAGGCTCCATCATTTTCCCAGATCGAAACCAGCGCGTATTTGCCGTACCTGTCGAACTCGACATGGGCAGCCGTCTTACCCGGCGCAGGCGTCAGCGTGTGAGATACCGCTAAAGTCTCTTTGTCGATAATGGAGATCGTATCCTTAGTGGACCCCATCATCGCGTCTGCCCAGATGAAGCGCGAGCCTTCGTGACTGCGCAGGAAAAACCCCGGCCCGCTGGTCCCGATTTGCTTGACCACCGACCAATCTGTCAGATCGACGACGCTGATCCGCCCCTCTTTGAGATGCGGCAGCGCCATCACACGCCGTCCGCCATGATCGAAGCTGATGCCGGCGCCCAGATGCGGCAACCCGGGCATCGCTACTGTGGCGATCGGCCGGCCCACGTGCATGTTGACGACGACTGCGCTCCTGCCATCGCGCGATGAACCCAGAAGATGGCGATAGCTTTGGTCGAAGAAGAAGTCATCCAGCGGATCGTCGACGGCGATGCGCCGTAAAGCAAAAAGGCCCTGCGAGGACGGCAGGGCTTCGACCATCCCCTTCTCGTAATTATGCACAAAACCCTCGTGGACTGGAGGAGCATTGGGGTCTGTCGCCACCTCCCAGATTTCGGCGACATCTTTCAAGGCGACGATGAACGAATTTCGCGGAGGCGCTTGATAGACGGCGCTCACGCGGGACGAAGTGCCCTTTGCGTCTTTTGCCTCGATAATTTTTTCAACGCTCAGATCAGCGGCGGACAGCATCACCAACGTGTGGGGCAAGTAGTTCGCAACCGCCACGTGTTTGCCGTCCTGTGAAAGTGCAATATTGCGGGCGTTGAGCCCGGCCCGGACTTCCCCGATGACTTTGAGGTTCCACAAGTCGTATTTCGTCACCCAGCCGTCGCGCGACATGAAAAATACGAAACGTCCGTCGGGTGAAAATTTCGGTCCCCCATGCAAAGCAAAGCGCGAAGCAAAACGCGCGAGGGGCGTGAAGGTGTCGCCGTCGAGAATGCTGACATGGTGGTCGCCGGTTTCGACGACGACGAACAAGTTCAGCGGATCGGACGGATATGTTGGCTTGGACAGCGATGGCGCGTCGTTCATGACGGAGCGGGTTGCATCGATCTGGTCCTTGCCCCAGGTTGGGGTGAGGGCAAGCGGCTGATAAATGTAGTCGGCCAGCCCGGCAATTTCCTCTTTCGACAGCCGTTCGCCGAACGACGGCATCTGCGTCGCGACCCGTCCTTTGGTCACCGTGGTGATCGCCGCATCCTTTTTCAGCCGCGCCAAGGCCTCGGGGATGAGCGCGGGGCCAGTCTGGCCCAGGCGGTCCGCCCCATGGCAAGCAGCGCAATGGGTGGCGTAGGTCTGCGCCACCTCGGGGGCAGGGCGGGCAGGTCCGGCCATGCATGCGATCAGCAATGCTATACTAATAGCTGTGATGCGGCTCATGGCTGGCCCCCCGGTAAGTCGTGACCGCCACCCGCGGCAGGCTCGAATCGACGCCGATTTCCTCATCGGTCAGCGGGCATGCCGGATCTTCGGCCCAAGGGTCGCCGGTCAATTGCAGGGCGCGCACGCGCGTGTTGCCGCCGCAGATGTCGAAATGCTTGCAGGCGCCGCAACGTCCTTTGAGCTTGCGTGGATGTGCCTTGAGCCCCGCCATCAACGGATCGGAAGTGTCTTGCCAGATCTGCGAGAATGGCCGCGATTTGACGTTGCCGAGCGAGTAGTGCCACCAGAACGTATCGGGGTGAACGTTGCCGAGATTATCGATGTTGGCGACATTGACGCCGCTCGAGTTGCCGCCCCACTCGACGAGCTTCGCGCGCATGTGCGCTGCCTTCTCTGGGAAGTAGCGTTCGACCCATTTCAATAGCAGCACGCCGTCGGCATCGTTGTTGCCGGTGACGAATTCCTTGTTCTCGCCACGGCTGAGTGACGTCCATGCCCGGTCGATGAGGTGCTCCATCGTTGTGCGCGTAAGCGCCGATGCAGCGTCGTCGGCTCGATTCTTGTTGCCGCGACCGGCATAAACGAGATGCGAGAGATAGAATTTATCGACGCCCTCCCGCTCCGCCAGCGCGAGCACCTCGGGGAATTCCTTCGCGTTGTCCGTCGTCATCGTGAAGCGCAGACCGACCTTCAGGCCTTTCGCGTGTGCCAGTCGAATCCCGTTGAGCGAGGCCTCAAAACATCCGGGTTGCCCCCGGAAGCGGTCGTGCGTCGCACCGATGCCATCGATAGAGATGCCCAAGTAGTCATAGCCTACGGCGGCGATGTCATCGATGTTCGTCGTGTCGATCAACGCGCCGTTCGAAGACAGGCCGACATAAAAGCCCATGTCCTTGGCGCGTTTCGATATGGCGAAAATGTCGGGCCTCAGCAAAGGCTCGCCGCCCGACAGGATCAATACCGGCACCCGGAATGCCTTGAGGTCGTCCATCACGGCGTAGACTTCGTTCGTCGACAGTTCGCCGGGAAAATCCACATCGCCCGAGATCGAATAGCAGTGTTTGCATTTGAGATTGCAGCGCCGGATCAGGTTCCAGATGACGACGGGACCGGGCGGTGCGCGACGCGGGCCAAGCGGCGTTGGGGAAACGAGTTCTTTGAGAAGTTGGGTGAGACGGAACATGCGCGGACTCTTGTTGCGATCCAGTCAGGCGGCGAGCCTGAGGCCGGTTTTCTTCAGGATTCGTTTGGACAGCAGAACGTCGGAGGCGCGGCACGAGGCCCCCAGCCGAGCGGCGATAATGGCGATCTTGGACGCGACCTCTTCATCGGTCCGCCCATGCACCATGGCGAACAGATTGTATGGCCAGACCGGCAAGACGCGCGGGCGGTGATAACAGTGGGAGACGAAATCGAGCCCGCCGATCTCCTTGCCAAGCCGGCTGATATCAGCGTCCTCCACGTCCCAAACGGTCATCGCGTTGCGATCCAGCCCGAGCGCAAAGTGGTTCGGTACAATGCCAATGCGGCGGATAACACCCGATTGCAGCATGGCCTTGAGCCGCCGGATGACCTCGTCAGGCTCGACGCCTACTTGAGCGGCAATCCCATGATAAGGCCGCGTCACGAGCGGCAACCCGGATTGCGTCGCCCTTATGATGGCGCGGTCAATGGCATCGAGTTGTTGTTGCGTCATACATCCACCTTCAACCCGATGAAGTACTCTTCAAGCTTGGGGAAAGCATAGACCTCCAGCCCAGTTTCCCGCTTGATCTCGGCTAAGACCTCGTCGATGCGTTGAGGCTGTTCCGTTGCGAGCACGAACCAGACGTTCAAGGCGTGTGCCCGTTCATAGTTGTGCGCGACTTCCGGGTGGGCATTGATCAAGGCAACCACTGCGTCGAACCGGTCGGAGGGTACACTCACCGCACACAAGCAAAATGCGCCGCCAAGGCGGTCGGCATTGAACATCGGACCAAAGCGCGACAGCGCACCTTCGGCCAGCAACCGCTCGATGCGTCCGATGAGGTCGGCTTCGGCGAGTCCCAGTTCGCAGGCAGCGTCCGCAAAAGGCCGTTCGCTCAGCGGAAATCCGCCTTGCAACGCATTGATGATCGAACGGTCTACGGCGTCGGGCATGTGCTTTCTCCCGCAAGGGCTCGCACGCGTGCACCGCGCTGACGAAAACAGCGGCGGCTGAACAAAACGGCGTGCGGCCTGTTGTGAAGCTTTCCCAGCCTATTGAGCGCGTTGATCTCGGCCAGAACCGCAGGCCGCTCCCGGCCATGCACCATGCAGAATAGGTTGAATGGCCAGTCAGGAAGCCGCCGGGGACGCCGGTAGCAAAGCGTTACGGCAGGCACGGCCGCAAACAGTACACCGATGCGATCGACATCGTGGTCGTCGATGTCCCATACGGCCATTGCATTTGCCGAGATGCCGATCTTGCGGTGATGAACGATGAGGCCGAAGCGCGTAATAATACCGTGTGCGACGAGACGAGACAGGCGGGAAATCACATCGGCCTCGCTGAGGCCCGTAGTGCGTGCAATGCCGGCGAACGGGCGCGCTGTGCGCGGCAATCCCTGCTCGATGTGACTTAGTATCCGGCGGTCGATATCGTCTGGAGATATGGGTGCCGGATCAGGATCACGCTCATACTTGGGTTTGATGTGGCGGCCTTTAGCAGTAGGCGAAATCGGAAATCCGAGATCGATGAAATAACCACGTTCGAGAGGCAGGGTGATGACGTCGAGACCGCTTGCATTGCGAATGCGGGCGACGGCGGACTGAAGCTCGGCTTGCGACGCCCCGGTGATGACGAACCACAAATTGATGTCGTGCTCGCGCTCGTAATTGTGATTGACGCCCGGTTCGCGATTGACGATTTCAGCGACCGCTTCAAGCCGATGAGGGGGAACGCGCATGGCCGCGAGCTGACTGACGCCGACGGTGTTGGGGCGGATGGCGGCCCCGATGCGGGCGATGACGCCTAAGCGTATCAGCCGATCGAGTGCTGCTATCACATCGGTCTCGCGCATATCCAGGCTGCGCGCAATCATCTCGTAGGGCCGGGTGGTCAGAGGAAAGTTTCTCTGCCAGTTCTCGATGAGTGCAAGGCCGGCGGCATCAAGCTCGTGCATGGCTATTGACCCGTCCGGTGAGCGCGCGCCGTGAAAAAGATGCCGCTTGGAGCCGCTGCTGGTATCTCGGCGACTTTGGTGAAACGGCGAGCGTCGTAGATGTCGACCCGGTTTGCGTCGCGCACCGAAACCCAGACCTCATGCCCGCGGGGGCAGAACTCCATGTGCAGCACGCCTGGTCCTGGTTTGAATTCGTGGATGACGGCCAGCGAAGCGCCATCGACCACCTGGACCGTATCGTTCAAAGGATGGGCGAAATTCACCCAGGCGTGGCGGCCATCGGGTCGCGAGACCGCAAAGATCGGCTGACCGTGCGTTGCTATGCGGCCGATCTCTTTGAACGTATCTGCGTTGATCACCAGAAGTTCGTGACGGCCCACGGCGGGTAGCAGGTAGCGATCCCCCATCAGCGCCCAGCCTTCCAGGTGGGGCATCTTGTAGACCGGCAACGGCGCTTCTCCCTTGCCATAACCGTCCAGGATGCGCTTGGGCTTGGGGTCTCTATCCCACAGGTCGAGGTGGACAAGACCATCCTCGCCAAACAGACCTGCGATGTAGTGGCGGCCATCCGGGGTGATGTTGGCGTCGTAGGGCAGTTTACCAACGCCAGGGAAGCGCGTGATTTTCGGCGCGCTCGAATCCGGCCCGGAAAAGTCGGCCATCCAGATCTCTCCGAAGTCATAAAGGCAATAGATAAAGACCCGGCCCGGCGCATCGACGAGACCGACGGTTTTGGATCGCTTGGCATCTCCGCTACCGGCCGGAATGTCGGCAATGGGTTCAAGCGTCGCTGCATCGAAGACGCGAACGCCGCCGGGTTCATAGTTGGATACCGCAACCAAGCGCCCGTCATCCGAAATCGCACCGCCGATTGCGTTACCGGCTTGCACGATGCGGCCCGCCAAACTGGCGCTGAGCAAATCGATCTTACTCAGTCCGCCGTCACGGCCGAACACGAACGCGAAGCGCTCGTCGCGGGAAAATACCGCCGAGGCATGCGACAGGTCGCCAAGTCCTTCAACCTTTCCAAGGACCGTATGCCCCGTCGTTTCGATCACCAGCAACGAGCCCGTCGCTCGCTCGATCACGATCCCTAGATCGCCGGTCCCTCGTACCGCATATGGCGCTGCTACGGCGCCCTTGGTAACAGCAACTCCAAGACCTCCAAACAGAGCCGATTGTACGAATGTCCGGCGCTTCATGGCGGGAAGCCTTCCTTGAGTTGGCGGGAAATCCACAGCGCCTCTTCCCGGGTCAGCAAACCCTTCCACGCCGGCATCGGCGTGCCGCTTTTTCCTTCAAGAATGATCCAGGCCATCGTCTCAGCGTCGAGCTGCTGCAGGCTGTCCGGTAGCAACGCGCTGCCGAGTCCGCCCTTCAACGTCATACCGTGGCAGGAGCCGCAATCCTGACGGACAAGGTGGATCAGCTCAGCCTGACGTTGTTCGCTGAGTGCCAGCGTCGCGCCAGCGGAAAGCCCAATCGCCACGACAGCGAGCAACAGACTACTCGGCAGCCGCGAGCAATATTTCTGCATCGCCGCATCCTCCGCCGTTCAGCGCATGGGCGAGGCTGACGACCTTGCCGATGATAAAAATGGTCGGGCTCGCCAGTCTGGCCGTCTCGGCGTCGCCTCCAACTCTACGAAGCGTCGAGAACAGCCGCTGCTCATCGCGTCGTGTGGCGCGCGTGACCGCCAGCACCGGCGTTGACGGGTCGCGGCCGTGCGCGATGAGGTTGCCAGCTATCTCGGTAATGTTGGCCAGCCCCATGTAAACGACGACTGTCGTTGTCTCGTCAGCCAAGCCGTGCCAGTCGAACTCCAGCTTGGCGTCACCTTGGCAATGGCCGGTGATGAATCTCAGTCCAGAGGCGACGCCGCGGTGGGTGAGTGGAACCTTGCAACTGGCGGCGCAGCCTTGTGCGGTGGTGATGCCCGGAACGATCTCAAAAGCGATACCAGCCGCCGCCAGCGCGAGTGCTTCCTCTCCGCCCCGCCCAAACACGAACGGATCGCCGCCTTTGAGGCGGATGATGCTTTCGCCTTGGCGACCAAGCGAGACGAGTAGGTAGTTGATCCCCTGCTGGGGAACCGGGTGACGCTTGGCCTGCTTTCCAACGTCGATGCGCCGGGCACCAGTTGGGATAAGGGCGAGAATTTCATTGGAGACGAGGCGGTCGAAAACGACGGTACGCGCGTTGCTGATCAGCCGCAAAGCTTTGACCGTGAGCAACTCCACATCGCCGGGGCCTGCTCCGACCAGATAGACTTTTCCAACCATGGCTGCATCCCCGGGCTTCATCCTGTCGGAGCACCGCGGTTGCTGGTGCCTATGCGATTAGGGGGAAGGATGGGCCGCCGCAAAAGCCGGGCGGACCCATCCCACGCATTGCGCGTCAGTAGATGTCTTTGCGCGTGTTGTAGACGTTGAACTTGCCGGTCGGCGTGATCAGCCGCTTGTCGCGGATGACGGCCTTCTTGGTCAGCGTCTTGTCGTCGACGATCACGATGGCCGATTCCAGCGTCTTGGTATTCCACACCGAGAACCAGACTTCGTCGCCGTCCTTATTGTACTCACCTTGGACGACCCGGCGCGGGCCATCGCCAATGCCCGACCATTCGGCGATGGGGAGCACTTTGAACTTTGGCTTATCTTGCGTGAGTTCAGGGATCTTGAAGACGGCAACCGTCGTCGACAGCTCTACAACTGGGTTGAGAGGTGTATCGACGTAAATGTTGGTGGACTTCGGGTGGCTCTTGATGAACAGCGATCCGCCACCCTGGCCGGTGACAGTCTGCACGACCTTCCACGCATTGGCTTTGTGACCTTCAGGGTCCGTTCCGATAAACGAGACCGTGTCGTCGCCCAGATGACTCGTTGCCCATACCGGGCCGAACTTGGGATGAGTGAAGTTCGCGCCGCGACCAGGATGAGGTTTCACGCCGCCTGTGTTGAGCACGCTGACGAGCTTGCCCTCTTTGGTGTCGACGATGGCAACGCGGTCACGCGCATTCGCCGCGACGATAAAATAGCGTCCGGTCCGGTCGAAGCCGCCATCGTGCAGGAAGCGCTCGGCTTCAATCGTCGTCACTTTCAGGTTTGTTATATCTGAATAATCGACGAGCAGGATCTGCCCGGTCTCTTTGACGTTGACGACGAACTCGGGCTTATAGTGCGAGGCGACGATGGATGCGACGCGCGGTTCAGGATGGTAGTCCTGGGTGTCGTAGGTCATGCCTCGCGTCGAGACGACCTTCTTGGGCTCAAGCGTTGCCCCATCCATGATCACGTATTGCGGTGGCCAGTAGGAACCGGCAATTGCGAACGTGTCTTCGAAGCCTTTGAACTTAGACGTTTCAACTGATCGCGCTTCGCTGCCTACCTTGATTTCAGCAACGCGCTGTGGCGGATCCATATAAAGATCGATGAGGTCGATCTTGGCGTCACGGCCGATGGCAAAGAGATAGCGGCCGCTGGCCGACATCCGCGAGATGTGGACGGCGTAACCGGTCTTGATGACCGTCACGATCTGCTTTGATGCGCCGTCGATCAACGCGATTTCGCCGGAGTCGCGCAGCGTCACTGAAAAGAGGTTATCGATATCCAGCTTGTTCTGTTTCGTGGTCGGCCGCTTATCGACGGGCACGAGCACCTTCCAGGACGCCTTAATCTCCGGCATTCCGAATTCGGGCGGCGCGGTGGGATCGTTCATGACGTACTTTGCCATCAATTCGATCTCGTCGGCCTGCAACTCGTTCGATGTTCCCCAATTCGGCATGCCTGCCGGCGAACCGTAGGTTATGAAGTCGCGCAGATACTCAAAGCCAAGTTTGCGCGTGAGATCTGGCGTCAGGGCCTTGCCAGTCGCCCCTTTACGCAGCACGCCATGACAGCCGGCACAGCGCTCGAAGTAGATCTGGTTCGCCTTGGCCAGCTCGCCGGCCGACAGCGTAGCAATGGCGGGAAGCGGTAGCGGCTGCTCCACTTTACTGGCATCGGCCTTGACGGCTTTGTCCTGAGCGATCGCCGGGATGTTTGAGGTAACGAGAAAGACCAGCGCGCCGGTGCCGAGTAGCCGCGCCGTATTCGAAAATGACTTGGGCTGCATGCATTCCTCCATTCAGTAGCCCGGGAAAGCTAGCGACGAGCAGATCCACTTATCTTGACTTTCGTTAAGCTCGCATGCGTCGAACGGAGGATTCGTTGATGTACGTCAGCCATTTCAAACAATGAGCCAATTGCCGCCTTTCATCGATCGGCCGCATAGCGAAGTGAATACTGAATGACAAAAGTCAAGGCACCGGAACCCGCAATCGTGCCGTCTATTGCCTGTTGCCGATCAAAACCCGGTGTCAGGGGAAGCCAATGTGGGAAGCTCTAACAAAATCGGCAGCCCGGAATATATTCTACGGAGGCAGTGGTTTCTTCCTCCTGATATTCGTTGGGCTGACCATTCAAAGCTGTAATTATGCAGTTTCAAAATCGACCGATGCCAAAGGTCTGACGACAAGCGTTATCAACGGAAAAGATATTTGGGAAAAAAATGCATGCATCGATTGCCATACGATTTTGGGTGAAGGTGCCTATTTTGCGCCAGAACTTGGCAACGTATGGATCCGCTACGGCGGGCGCGAGGATGCCAAAAGCGCGCGCGAAGCGCTCAAGGCGTGGATGCAGAACCAGCCCTCCAACGTTCCGGGAAGACGGCAGATGCCCAACTTCCACCTGAACGATACCGAGCTCGACGACCTCATCAATTTCTTTGAATGGGTGAGCCGGATTGACACGCAAAAATGGCCCCCGAACAAGGCCGGCTGAGGAGACGCCAACCATGAAATATCAAACCCAGAAGGTCGCGTTCGCCTATTTCACGGTGGCGCTGATCCTGTTTGCCGTACAGGTCACCGTCGGCCTGCTCGCCGGCCTTATTTACGTTACCCCCAATACATTGTCTGAGGTGCTCCCGTTTAATATCGTCCGGATGCTGCACACAAACTCGCTTATCGTTTGGCTTTTGCTGGGATTCTTCGGGGCTGCCTATTACCTCGTCCCTGAGGAAGCCGAACGCGAACTCGAAAGTCCGCAACTCGCTTATATTCAGCTCGCCATTCTCGTACTTGGAACGGCAGGTGTTGTCGTGACCTACGTCTTCGACCTGTTTCACGGCAATTTTTTACTCGGCAAGGACGGGCGCGAGTTTCTCGAACAGCCGCTATGGGTCAAGCTCGGAATCGTCGTGGCAGCCTTAATCTTCCTGTACAATATTTCGATGACGGTCTTGAAAGGCCGCAAGACGGCGATCACCAACGTGCTGCTCTTGGGGCTGTGGGGTATCGCGATCTTCTTCCTGTTCTCGCTCTATAATCCTAAGAACCTCGTCGTCGACAAGATGTTCTGGTGGTACGTCGTCCACCTCTGGGTCGAGGGTGTTTGGGAACTGGTGATGGCAGCGGTGCTCGCCTACCTGATGCTCAAGATGACCGGGGTCGACCGCGAGGTCATCGATAAGTGGCTCTATGTGATCGTGGCACTGTCGCTGTTCACCGGGCTGCTCGGAACGGGCCACCACTACTACTGGATCGGCACGCCGGCCTATTGGCAGTGGATCGGAACAATCTTCTCGAGCCTCGAAGTCGCGCCGTTCTTTGCCATGGTCTTGTTCACATTCGCAATGGTTTGGAAACGCCGCCGGGAACACCCCAACAATGCAGCGCTGTTGTGGAGCCTGGGCTGCGCCGTTCTCGCGTTCTTCGGGGCGGGCGTGTGGGGCTTTATGCACACGATCCACAGCGTCAACTACTACACGCACGGCACCCAAGTCACGGCAGCGCACGGCCACCTCGCGTTCTACGGCGCATATGTCTGCCTCAACCTGGCGATCATGACCTATGCCATGCCAATCATGTTGAACCGCGAGCCCTACAATCAGGTTCTCAACATGGTAAGCTTCTGGCTGATGTCTGGAGCCATGGTGTTCATGACCTTCACGCTCACCTTTGCTGGTGTGGTTCAGACCCATCTGCAGCGCGTGCGGGGCGAGAGCTTCATGGAGGTGCAGGATCAGCTGGTGCTGTTCTACCAGATGCGGCTCATCGCGGGCGTTCTGGTGGTCATCGGAGCCTTGCTCTTTCTCTACTCCATCTTCGTGCCCCGGAGCACCGAGGTGATTGCACGGCCAGCGATTCAACCCGCCGAGTGACGGCGCAGTCGAGGGGCTAGCGGCCCCTCGACCCTTAATGAAATCTGCTCGATCATTTCTTTGAGGAAAATCCCCAATGAACGCGATGACACCGATCGAGGGACGCCCGTCTGCTGCGCAGCCGTATTACCAAGCAACTGGCAATGAAGTGCAAATGTTTGAGACGGCGCATCGCCTGAAGCTGCCGCTTCTCCTCAAGGGTCCGACAGGATGCGGAAAGACCCGCTTCGTTGCGTATATGGCCGCACGCCTGGGGCTGCCGCTGTGGACGGTCTCCTGCCACGACGACTTGGCCGCCGCCGATCTCACGGGGCGATATCTGCTGCGGGGCGGAGACACACAGTGGTTCGACGGACCGTTGACGCGCGCCGTCCGGGCCGGTGGAATTTGCTATCTCGACGAAGTCGTGGAGGCGCGCAAGGACGTCACAGTCGTGCTGCATCCGCTGACCGACGACCGCCGGATCCTGCCGCTTGAGCGGACCGGCGAGGTGTTGCAAGCGCCCGATAATTTCATGCTCGTTGTGTCCTACAACCCAGGCTACCAGAGCATCCTCAAATCCCTGAAGCCTTCGACCCGGCAGCGCTTCCTTGCGCTCGACTTTGGTTTTCCAGCGCCCGCCGCCGAGGCCGAAATCGTCGCCGCCGAATCCGGGCTTGCCGTCGAACGGGTCAAACCGCTTGTGCTGCTCGCGACGCGCCTGCGGGCGCTCAAAGGTCAAGATATCGAGGAAGGCGTGTCGACTCGCCTGCTCGTCTATTGTGCGAGCCTGATTGCAGCCGGCATGCCGCACGATCAAGCGGTGCGAGCGGCGATGATCGAGCCGCTATCGGACGACGCCGACGTCAAGGCTGGGCTCATGCAGGTGGCGAGCGCGGTGCTGGGATGAGCTTGCTCCATCTGCTCGAGCCGGAAGAAACGGTCGGCAATTTGTGGCACCGGCTGGTCGGCGATGCATCGTCCGCTCCGCACTTTCCCAAGGCTGCTGTTGCGTTCATCGACGTAGAGCCTCGCTTGCGTGTCTTCTTTCATGGGCTCGGCGGCGGTCAGGGCGTCGTCATTAAACCCGCCGTGGCGGAGGCTTCTTATCACCGTCGCAATTGGCGCGCTCGTCTCGGCCGTGACAGCGACCGCATCGGCAGCGCTCGCTTTGATGGCGAGCGGTTCATTCTGCCCGATGTGATCTCGTTTTTTCCAGAGCGGGATCTGAATGAGCAGCTCTATTTTTGGCTCGCCGCGTGGACAGCCGTCGGGGATGGCACACAATCACCAGCGAAAGCGGGGGGCTTTGCTGCAGATCTGGCGCGGGTGCGGTTCTGCTCGGAGACAGCGGATGAGGTAGTGCGCCAATTTCCCGGTCTGAGGCAATCCTACGCCGCGTTGGCGAGAGCAGCGTTAATCGTCCGCGCGACAGTGAACTTGCCGCCCGCCGAGGCCGCGGTGGAAGCGGTGATCCGGACCCATTTGGCCAATGCTGCCAATGGCAGCCCCTGCGCGCCGGTCGATCTGCCGATGCTGCTCGCCTCACCGCCTGAATATAAGACGTATTTGCCGGTACCGCTGTGGGGCGAGATCGAACCGGCCGCGCCGCGCGAACGCACCGAGCGCGATGACGACGATCCGGTATCGGGGGCCAAGAGCCCTGACGGCGACGGCCGCACCCGCAAGGCGGCGCGGCGCAAATCGGACCGCATCGAGAAGAAGGGCGGGCTCATCGTTCACCGGTTCGAAAAGATCTTGAGCTGGGCCGAGTTCATGAACCTTCATCGCGACGTGGATGACGACGATGAAAACAACGCCCGCAAGGCTGCCGACGATCACGACGAAATCGGTGTTACCAAGATCAAGCGGCGCGCGGCTACCCGGCTCAAGTTCGACCTCGACCTCGCGCCCGGCGACGTCGACGCCGAACGGCTATCGGCGGAGTTTGTCTATCCCGAATGGGATTATCGCAAGGGTATCTACCAGCCTCAGCACGCGCGCGTATTGGAGCGCACTGCTGAAGAAGCCCCGCCAGGATCCGAATGGCAACCTAGCCCTGAAACCTGCCGCCGCATCAGAGCCGTGCGCCGGCAATTCGAAGCCTTGCGTCCCAAGCGCGAAGTGATCGGACGCCAGCTCGATGGTCACGAGCTTGACATGGACGCTGTCATTCGCTCGCGCGCCGAACAGATTGCACGCGGTCAGGGATCAGATCAACTTTACAGGCAGGTCCGCGAGCAATCGCGCGATCTTTCGGTTGCCATTCTTATCGATATTTCACGTTCGACCGAAAGCGCCGTCGATGAGCGGACGGTGATCGACATCGAAAAGGAGGCCCTCATTGCAATCGCTGAAGGTTTGGCTGCGTGTGGTGACCCGTGCGCCATTTATGCGTTTTCGTCGTTACGCCGCAGTCGCGTCTTCGTGCCTAAGGTCAAGGATTTCGATGAAGCCGTGTCACCGCAGGTTCGCGCCAGAATCGGTGGTTTGCGCCCGGGCTTCTATACTCGGCTCGGTGCCGCGGTCCGCCATGTGTCGGCGGCGTTGAGCAAGCGCCCGACACGTAAACGTCTCCTACTCGTGCTGACTGACGGTAAGCCGAACGATCTCGATCACTATGATGGCCGCTACGGCATCGAAGACAGCCGCAAAGCCATCAACGAAGCGCGCCAGCTCGGTCACGCCGTCTTCGGCATTACAATCGACCGCCAGGCCCAGAGTTACTTTCCGCGCATCTTCGGTGCACGCGCCTTCTCGATCGTCGGCCATCCCTCGCGACTGACCTCGACCCTTCCCATCCTCTACCGTCATTTGATCGAGTGATATGCTGCTCAGCGGCTGGCCGCGAGCACGTAGAAACTTAAGATTACGGCCAGCACTAGGCCGACAAGAACCGTCAAGATATCCGCCCAGACCGGCGCAACGCGAAGATTGAGATAGACGCGCAGGATCACCGAAGTCTTGACCCAGGTGATCAGCATCAATGCGGTCATCGCAATAAGCCCAAGCGTCCCGCCCCCGGCGGCATTTCCGGCGATACCGCTACCAAGCGTCAGAGCAAGCAAGGCCAGCCATGCGAGCACGAGACGGACGCGGGTTGGGTAATAGCTCACCTGCAAGTTCCTCCTAGCGCATGAGATAGATGATAGGAAACAGGAGCACCCAGATCAGATCGATCATGTGCCAGAACGACGTTCCGGTCTCGACGGCTTCTATGGTTGGATAGCGTGCGGCGATACCCAGTATCACGATGCCGGCGATAACATGCAGAGCATGAAATCCCGTCAGCAGGTAATACAGGGCGAAGAAAGCATTGGTGTCGATCGCCAGTCCCGCCTGATATTTGGTCCAGTACTCGACGCCCTTGACGCCGAGAAAAGCTACTCCAAGCAATGCCGCCGACAAGAGCCACCACCGAGTCTCGGGCACCTTGCCGCGAGAGCGGGCATTGACGGCCAGTGCGGCGGCAAGCCCGCTGGTCAGAAGTAAACCAGTGTTGATCGTCCCGGCTACACGATCGAGACTATTCTGGGCCGTGGCAAAAACGAGCGGCTGCGAAAACCGGGCGGCTGCAAACGCAATGAGCCCTGCGCCGAAAACCAGGATCTCGCTGATGATGAGCACCCACATCATCGGATGGCCGGGAAGATCAGATAGCGGGCCCCATCGCCCCGGCAAGGTCTCGTCCGAGTTGCCAGCCTTGGAATCGAATGAACTCGCCATCACCAATTCTGATCCGTAGCTAGAACCCATTGCGCCCACAACTAGCCGGGTGAGAACGCGCCACTCTTGATTTTCATCAAGATGCGCGCGTCCCGCCGTTGATAGACGATCAATGGTCGCCGGGTTCAGGAGTGCACTCATGCCATACGAAAACCTCTTTACATCGGCGCTCGATGCTCTCCGCCGTGAGGGGCGGTACCGCGTGTTTGCCGACATCAAGCGCCAGCAGGGGGCGTTTCCGACCGGCGAGCAGTTCGTTGGCGAACGTGTGCGTCCCATAACCGTGTGGTGCTCGAACGACTATCTTGGGATGGGCCAGCATCCGGCTGTATTGGCTGCCATGCATGAGGCGATCGACAGCGTGGGCGCCGGATCGGGCGGCACGCGCAATATCGCCGGTACGACGCACTATCACGTGGCGCTTGAGCGCGAGATTGCCGATCTGCACGGCAAGGAAGCCGCGCTATTGTTCACGTCGGCGTATGTGGCAAACGACGCGACGCTGTCGACGCTCGTCAGGCTGCTGCCCGGCGCGATGATTTTCTCGGACGAGAAGAACCACGCGTCCATGATCGAAGGCATCCGTCACGGCGGCGGGCCGAAGCGGATCTGGCGTCATAACGACGTGGCCGACCTCGAAGCCAAGCTCAAAGCCGTGCCGAAAGACGTGCCCAAGATCATTGCGTTCGAAAGCGTGTATTCGATGGACGGGCATATCGCGCCCATCGGCGCAATCTGCGATCTGGCCAGGACATACGGCGCGCTGACCTATCTCGACGAAGTTCACGCGGTCGGTCTGTATGGTCCGCGCGGCGGCGGCATTGCCGAGCGCGACGGCGTCATGGACCGGGTCGACATCATCAACGGCACGCTCGCCAAGGGCTTCGGCGTGCAAGGCGGCTATATCGCGGCGAACCGCAACATCGTTGATGCGATCCGCTCGTATGCGTCGGGGTTCATTTTCACGACGTCGGTGGCGCCTGCGGTCGCAGCCGGCGCGCTGGCCAGCATCCGGCATTTGAAGTCGAGCCAGATCGAACGCGTGCAGCACCAAGAGCGTGCGGCCACCTTGAAGGCGCGGTTGATGGCGGCGGGCTTGCCCGTGCTGGACAATCCGAGTCACATCGTGCCGGTCATGGTCTGCGATCCGGTGCATTGCAAGGCGCTGACCGACGCGCTGCTCGACCAGTATGGCATCTACGTTCAGCCGATCAACTATCCGACGGTCGCCAAGGGCGGCGAGCGAATCCGGCTGACGCCGTCGCCCCAGCACACCGACGCGCAGATGGATGCGCTGGTGGACGCCCTCAGCACGCTGTGGGCCGCCTGCCCGGTGTCGAAAGGCATCCAGACCAAGCGCGCGGCCGAGTA
>JANLYB010000378.1:0-9587 GCA_031365425.1 Hyphomicrobiaceae bacterium | reverse complement strand
TTCGAGCGCTCATAGGGATGTTCGGCGCCCATTTTCCTGAGTATTGCTGCTTTGATCTTCATTGATATGGTCCTATTACCCAATCCCGCTACTGAGCTTGCCAGACGTCCATTTGCGATCGCAACTGTTGCTCAAAATCTGATTTTGAAAACATCTGTCTCCTCCCTTGTTTCTATTCGCTTCTCATTCACTTTTCTTCTGTGCACGCAATTGTTCGATCAGCAGGCGCGTGTCGAAGACGAGATCAGTCCCGTCGTAAGACGATCATCTTCTCCTGGCTGATCTCTTTCATTGTGAAGGGGATACCGCCGACGCCGTAACCCGATTGCCGGCGACCGGCGAATGGCATCCAATCAGTACGAAAGGCCGTGTGATCGTTGATCATCACCGTCGACGCATCGAACCTTTCGGCGGCGTGCATCGCTGGTGCGATCTCGCGTGAAAAAATGCTAGCCTGAAAAGCAACGGGTAATTCGTTGGCAATATCTATCGCTTCGTTCAGATCGGTAAATCCGGTTACACATGTGACGGGGCCAAAAATCTCTTCCCTCGAAACTTTAGAATCCCGGGGCGGCTCAAGCAGAATTGCTGGACGCAGTGTCGTTTCGGACAACCGTTGACCACCCGTGATCAATTGAGCGCCGCCATCGACGGCGTCCTTGGTCCATGCCGCGATCCGATCCGCTTCGCGCGGATGAATGAGCGGGCCAACATCGGTCTCCGGCCGTTGCGGATCGCCTGTCTGCAAGGCGTCGACCTGCGCCGAAAAGCGGTCGACAAAGTCTTTTTTGATCGCGTTGTGAACGAAAATCCGCTGCGTGGACACGCAGACTTGTCCCGCATGATAGTAGCCCCCTTTAACCAGAAGCGGGACGATCTCATCAAGATCGGCGCTGCGATCGATGATAGCCGGTGCGGCGCCGCCGTGTTCAAGCGCGCTGCGTGTTCCCGGCGCCAGCAGACTTCGCAGTCGCCAACCTACGCGTCCCGAGCCGATGAAACTGAGGAACGCGACCCTTGCATCGGTTGCCAGACGTTCAGCAAGCTCCGTCTCCGCGACAACAAAACTTTGGCACCAGGGTTCCGGCAATCCAGCTTCACGGACAAGCTCAATGAACTGCAAACAGCAGAGTGGCGTGGCGGAAGCCGGCTTTACGATGATCGGACAGCCGACAGCGATCGCAGGAGCGACCTGATGGACAATCAGATTTAATGGATGGTTGAAGGCCGAAATCGCGACGACAACCCCGATCGGCTCTTTGGTCGTGAATGCAAGTCGCCCAGTGCTCGCACGCGTCAGCCCCATCGGGATTTCTTGGCCACCGAAGTCGCGCAAGTGCGCCGATGCGTATTCGATACCGTCAATTGCGCGTTCCACCTCAACCCGCGCGTCTTTGAGAGGTTTGCCGCCTTCACTGGCGATTAGCAGACTGAAGTGATCCCGCCGGTCCCGTAACAATCCAGCCAGACGGCGTAGAACCTCTATGCGCTGGAACGGCGCCAGCCAGCCGCTGCGGTCCCGAAAAGCCCGTTGAGCAGCCGTCAGCTTTGATTCCAGAGTATCGATCGTGTCGGTTGCCACCTCATGAATCGGCGACCGGTCAAAGGCTCGCACCACCTGTAGCATCAGTTAAGGCTCCCAACTTGGTGGCCAGTATTTTGCACCCGCGATTGGAGTTCATCGACGAGAACGCGCATGTTCTCCGAATAATCAATTGGTATTGAGATCAGATGGACGCCGCCACTTGCAAATGCGGCTTCCAACTTCGGAATGAATTCATCCAATGCCTCGATACGCGCACCCTTTGCCCCGTAGGACTCCGCATATTTGGTGAAATCGGGATTGCCGAATGTAAGGCCGAAATCGGGGAAGTGATCGACCGCTTGTTTCCATCGAATCATGCCGTACGCGCTGTCATCCAAGATCAACACCACCAAGTTGAGCTTGAGCCGGACGGCCGTTTCGATTTCCTGGCTGTTCATCATAAAACCGCCGTCGCCGCACACCGCCATGACGCGGCGGTCCGGATAGAGCATTGCAGCCATCATCGCAGATGGAAGTCCCGCGCCCATGGTCGCCAGCGCGTTGTCCAAGAGCAGCGTATTTGCCACGTACGTCCGGTAGTTGCGCGCAAACCAGATCTTGTACATTCCATTGTCCAGCGCGACGATGCCGTCCTCGGGAATGACCTGTCTGACGTCATGCACAATGCGTTGTGGCGTCGGAGGCCAGCGATCCTCGGTCGCGCGATCGGCGATGCGATCCAAAATACCGTCGCGAAGGCCGAGAAGAGCACCGGCATTGTGCAGCCGCCCTTCGACCCTATCCGCCAGCAGTTCCAGACTCGGTCCAACGTCACCGACCACTTCACACTGCGGAAAGTAAACCCTCTCGACGGTCGCAGGCGTGTAACCGACGTGGATCACTTGGGGGCCATTTGGACCCATGATGAACGGCGGTTTCTCAATCGTGTCGTGACCGATTGCGATGATCAGATCGGCGCGGTCCACCGCCTCGTGGACATAGTCGCGCTCGCTCAGAGCCGCCGTGCCCATGTAGAGTTTACTACCTCCGGCAACCGTGCCTTTACCCATCTGGGTCGTGAAGAATGGAATTTGGGTCCGTCGAACGAAGCCACTGAGACCTGCTGTGCTCCGTGGCCGTGACGCGGCCGCACCGAGCATGATGAGGGGGCGCTTCGCCTTCAAAATCATTTCGGCTGCCCGGTCCAGCGAGGCGCGGTGGGCGACCGGAACCTCAATGGGGTGCCGGGGCACCATCGCTATATCTTCGCACACTTCACCGGCGACATCCTCGGGCAGTTCGAGCAAAACTGGCCCGGGACGCTCTTCCATGGCAATTCGAAATGCGTCGCGAACCAACGTCGGGATACTGCTGGTGCTGACGATTTGAAGCGAGAGCTTTGTTAGCGGTTTGAAGGCGCTGACAACATCGACGATCTGAAATTTAGCCTGACGGCTGCTCTTGATGCCTTTCTGCCCGGTGAGCATGATCATCGGCATGGCTCCGAGCAGCGCATAAGCTGCTCCCGTCGTCAGGTTCAAGGCGCCAGGACCTAAGGTCGTGATACAAACGCCGGGTTTACCTGTGAGACGGCCATAGGTGGCGGCCATAAAGGCCGCTCCTTGCTCGTGGCGAGTCAAGATCAGCTTGATCGAGGAGTTACGCAGACTCTCGACGACATCCAGGTTCTCTTCACCCGGCACACCGAAAATCCGATCGACACCCTCGTTCTCAAGTGCCGCAATAAGTAAATCAGAGCCTTTTACCATTAGAGGATCGCTCCCTATGAATTCATTCTGCACTAGCAACGGGTTTTCGTGCGTAGATCAATATTTGGGGTTCGGCCTAAATCTGCCCGGAGCCGTCGAGATAGCCCTTCGTGCGCGTATCCGGCATCCAAAGCGAGGCGAGAAAGGCGACAAATGCCATCGCGGCGACGTACCAGAAGAATATTGTTTCGTATCCCGCTGACTTCATCGACAATGCAACGTATTCCGCAGTTCCTCCGAACATCGCGTTGGCGATTGCGTAAGGAAGGCCGACACCCAGTGCGCGCACTTGTGATGGGAACAATTCGGCTTTCACGACGCCGCTGATCGACGTATAAAAACACGCAATCACAAGACCCGCCATGATCAAACCAAACACCACGTACTGGTCGGTGGCGTTGGACAATGCCATCAGGATCGGGACCGTTGCGAACGTTGCGAGGCCGCTAAAAAGTACCATGTTGTTGCGGCGGCCGAACCTATCCGAAAGGGCGCCGAAAACGGGCTGCATAAACATAAAGATGATCAAGACGACGGTCATGATTGTGCTGACCAATTTGGCATCCATCTTCGCGCTGTTAACCAGAAACTTCTGCATATACGTCGAGAACGTGTAGAAGTAGAGCGATCCGCCAGCCGTGAAAGCGAGAACGAGCAGGAGAGCACGCTTGTGATGCAAGAGGGCGGTAAGCGAACCGGCCTCCTTGCTGTGCATGGAGTCCGCCGAGGCCGTCTCCTGCAACGAGCGGCGCAGATACAGCGCCACGATTGCCGCAATAGCTCCGATAAAGAATGGAATTCGCCATCCCCATGCCTTCAATTCATCGAGCGACAACGTCGCCTGCAGAGCCACTACAACGAGGACAGCAAGAAGTTGCCCACCAATGAGCGTGACATACTGGAAAGACGAATAGAAACCACGGTGCCCCTTGCCAGCGACCTCGCTCATATACGTAGCGGCCGTTCCATATTCGCCACCAACCGACAGGCCCTGCGCCATTCGTGCAACGAGCAGCAACGCTGGCGCCAACGCGCCGACAGTTTGATAGGTCGGGAGAAGTGCAATCATCAGCGACCCGGCGCACATCAAGAGCACCGAAATCACCATGGAATTCTTGCGCCCGTGTGCGTCGGCGATCCATCCAAACAGCCAGCCACCGAGCGGCCGCATAAAGAAACCTACGGCAAAAATTCCGGCCGTTGCCAGCAGTTGGCTGGTCTGATCCCCCGATGGGAAAAATGCAGACGCAAAATAGATCGAGGTGAACGCATAGGCATAGAAGTCGTACCACTCGACCAAGTTTCCTGACGAGGCCGCAACGATTGACTTTATGCGTGCGAGTTTTGACACCGGATCATCGGTGCGCCCCGCCGGTATCGACTCAGCTATCGAAGTCATATTTCATCTCCCTGAAGCTAAACCAATTGCGCTCGAGCGAAGTTGCACCAGCCTGCCAACAACCAAGAACTCTCCGTTGCGACCGTGCACGGGTGAGTCTTGGCGAATTTGGTAGAGTGATAGCGTGAGCGCGATCGACGACCGCAGCCTCCCTCGAACATTGCAAGGTGATCTGCGCCACCTTGAGATCTTTCAACGCAAGCAATATGCCAACACCTGCAGCCCCGGAAATACGGCCTCAAGCTGCTGATTCATACCGGTGCACGTGCGATATTTCAGACTGGGACCCATCCGTTCGAGCGAAAAGCCAGACAGATTGAGAGACCTGAAATTTCTGCACCGCGCGTCGCAAGTGTAACCGCGAAATAGACCCCATCTTTTGATGCTGGAATTGTTCTGCGAGGAATGCCGCCGATGCGGTTCAATTATACCTGCCGCACCTGTGGGGGCGTCTCACGACGGCCCAGCCGTCATGATTGCGCCGGCTCCCGCGCAGCTATCCCCAAGAGCAACGCATCGCCGAGCTTGGTCGCCTGCATTGCGAAGTTCGTAGACGGCGTGCTGCTCTATCGCCAGGAATCGATGTTCGCGCGCATTGGCGTCGAGCTGGTCGCGACCCCATTCATCCGCCGCGGCCATTCTCGAAAAAGAAGCCCACGCCAAAGCCAAACTCGAAGACATTAAAACTGGGTATCAAGTGTCTGAGTCAGAACACTAGGAAAGACATCGATATCACTCCCCGTATCATCGAAATTCGTCCCCCGATAGGGTGTAACGTTTCATCTTGTCGTAGAGCGTCTTTTTTGGAATGCCGAGCATTTCGCTTACGACGGTAACGTCGCCATGATTGCGGCGAAGTGCATCCATGATGATGCTGCGTTCGAAATCCGCGACAACATCTTTCAACGGCTTGCTGAGGCTTCCTTCAGATGCAATTCCGTAGAAAGATGCACTTCCACATCCGTTGAAGCGCCCGGGCAGCAGGTCGAGCACGAAGCGGTCTGCAACATTGCTGAGCTCTCGAACATTTCCCGGCCAGTCATACGATACCAGATCTCGCAGCAATTGATCTGTGACGACAGGCGCCCGTCGTTTGTAGCGCGCAGCGGCCATCAAGACATGATACTCGAACAATTGCAGAATATCCTCGCGCCGGTCGCGCAAGGACGGAATGGCGAGGGTAACGATGCTGAAGCGGAAATATAAATCGCTTCTGAACCGGCCAGCATCGGACGCCACCTTGAGGTCCGTCTTGGTGGCCGCGATCACCCGGAACGGTATGTTGAGAACCTTATTGGATCCAAGACGTTCGATCTCGCGAAACTGCAGCACCCGCAGCAACTTGACCTGCAGGGCCAAGGGCATCGCTTCCACCTCATCGAGAAACAATGTTCCCCCCGATGCATGCTCGATCTTGCCTATGCGTTGTGTGTACGCGCCGGTAAACGCACCTTTTTCGTGTCCGAAAAGCTCGCTTTCAAACATCGTTTCCGGAATGGCGCCGCAATTGATCGCCACAAACCGCCCATCTGACAATGGAGAGGATTTATGCAGAGCGCGGGCAACGAGTTCCTTTCCTGAGCCCGTCTCGCCATAAATGAGAACATCCGGCGTAACGTCGGAGAGCATAAGAATGCTTCGCCGCAACGCGGTCATCGGGGCGGAATCTCCGATGAGAATACTTTCAATACCGCTCTTTTGCTTCAGTTTATTCCGCAGATTATTGATCTCGAATGTTAGCCGTCGCTTTTCCATGGCGCGCTTTATCACGCCAACGAGAAAATCATTGGAAACGGGCTTCTCGATAAAATCATAGGCGCCGGCGCGCATAGCCTTTACCGCAATGCAAACTTCACCGTGGCCGGTTATGACGATAACGGGTAAGGTCTGATCGATCGCCATCGCGTGTTCAAGCAGCGCAATTCCATCCATTCCAGGCAGCTGAAAATCGACGAGCAGGACGCCTGGAAAAAACTCAGAGAGGCTCTTTAACGCAGATTCCGCCGACGCGTGCGGCTCGACATCGATATCGGCAATGCCAAGCGTCTGCACGGTGGCGTTGCGGACCGCGGGATCATCCTCGACCACTATAACGCGAAGACCTTCATACATTGCAGATCTCGACTTTTTTTCATTCGTGTACGGTTTGATCAAGATCACCCCTCCACAGAATCAGGCAAGAACAGCCAAAGCGGCACCGCAGTTATACTTGGTCTCGATCGCGGCGGACAATCCGGAGTTCTCACCGTCATCTTACCTCTTAAGTCGCGCAAAAAGACCGTCTGTCTGCTGCGGTGGCTAGCTAGTGAACGGCAACGCACTTCCGCGATTTGTTGCGGAGATTTCTATGCCTCGATCACCTTCTGCGCCCTTGCCAGCGACGGCAGCCTGACTATGAATTCCGCACCGCCGCCATCAAGGTTTGATGCGCTTAGCGTTCCACCGAATTCGCGAGCGATACCGATCGAAATGGCCAGGCCCAACCCAAGACCGGCATGGGCTTCCTTCGTCGTAAAGAACGGCTCGAAAAGGTGCGTAATCACCTCTTTGGTAAGCCCGGTTCCGTTGTCCCTGACCGACACGAATATGAGATTTTCGTCCTCCCACGCGACGATCTCGATGGACGGCTGGCCAGCGCCAGCAACCGCATCGATGGCATTGGAAATCAGGTTTATAAAGATCTGCTCAAGCCGGACGGGATCGGCAAGAACTTGCATCTCTTGACCAGCCCGCTGAAAATGGATCTTCGTGCGGGTGCCGCGAATCTTGCTGGCAAGAATTTGCCAGCTGTTGTCGATGCTGTCGTCTATTCCCACAGGTTGAAGAACGGGCGTGCTTTTCCTTGAAAACTGCTTGAGCCGGACGATGATCTTGTTCATTCGGCTCGTGAGATCAAGGATCGTCTGCAGATTGTCTGATGCGACTTCGGTTTGAGACCGCTGAATCAGCACGCCCGCATTCTCAGAGAGCATGCGGATCGCGGCCAACGGCTGATTCAACTCATGCGTTATTCCCGCAGCGAGTTGCCCGATCGCCGCGAGCTTTGCGGAATGAACAAGAACTTCCTGCGCTTCCCTCAATTGTTGGTTCGCTTCGACAAGATCTTGAGTTCTCCGGGCAACCTGAGATTCCAGCTCGATATTAGCTCGAGCTAAAAATTCCTTCACGGCAAGCTGGGCTTGTATCGCGCGACGGCGCTGCATCAGGAACAGAAAAATAAATCCGATCGTTGCGGCGAACAATCCCGTCAATAATTGAGTCCAACGCTGGAACGAAACTACGTCGGATAAGTCTGACAGGATAAATACCTTCCAATTGGAGCCTTCAAGCCGCATCTCTTGAGCAAGAAAGCGGGATCGGCTTTGCCCCGAACCCTCCTGAGGAAGGGAAACGACTGATCCTCCTGCAAAAACATCTTCCGTTTTTATTCCCATGGGTAGCAACGGCGCCTTATCGTATTGCCGCGTCGTTTTTAGTGCTGTGAGGGTCTCAGGCGATATCAGTGCCATCGTCCGGTACTTGAGTTCCGGCCGCGAAGCCAACACAACGACGCCATTTTCATCGACAATCATAATATCTTTGATCGAAGTTGATCGAAATATATCAATCTCTTCGAGATTCACTTTGACGACACCGACGCCCAATGCCATCTGATCGCGCGGAAGCGTCACGGCAAAAAAATAACCTGGGATTCCTGTGACCGTTCCAATGCCATAAAAGCGGTCTTCTCCATTTTTAATTGCATTTTGGAAATAAGGTCTGTAGGAAAAATCCACTCCCAAAAAACTGGTTGGTTGATTCCAGTTGCTGGTTGCAATCGCCGTTCCTGCCGTGTCCAGCAAATAAATAGTGGCACCAGTTACCTTGCTGACGGATTCAAGATACCGGTTAGCTGCATCGACATTGTCATTTCGAACAGTCAGAACATTGATCACCGAAGGGTGCTTAATAAGCAGAATCGGAAGATAGTCGAACCTATGAAATTCGGTAGTCAATTGAGCGGTATATCGTTCCGCATCAATTTTCCCTCGCTCAAATGCCCGTTCGGCACCGAGACGGAAGGCGACGTTACCCGCAGTAACGACGATGGCGGCAGCAAACGCCGATGCTCCGGCGATGCCGGTCATCAAACTGCCGAGTGAGGGCGTCTTAATCTGGGTTGGAACCTGCATCATGAGCCGCAAACAAATGTGGAGATCGATCTGTTAGCTTGTTTGAAAAGGGCTCTCTCCGAGACAATATATCCGAGAACAACTTCGGCTCGCAATCTTGCACCGATTTACACCGATTGCTAGCCTGATCTATTGATCGCGGCGGGCGACTGGGCCAAGTCGGAGACGCCCCAAACGGCCTCCTCGGGGAAGCTCGCTGATGTCCGCTTACTCCGCAGACCAGCCCTCGCTGTCCAAGATCAGAGGCAAGATCAGAGTTAGAATTGAAACCAGCTCAACGCGGTTGAACCCCAAGACGCACACAGGATCCCCGTCAAACTTCGAGTTGCCGTCCACAGCTAAAAACACAAATCCCGCGTGTTCTTCGGCGTTCGCACGTTGCGCGACGGCTTTTATCTTGATCGCTTTTCCCGCTTGGTCACGAAGTCTCAAGGTGCTCTTGAGGTCGTCATCGCCGTGTCACATGAAACTGTCGATGCATCGGTACATCCTCAGTTTGGCAACATCCAGATCGCGACCGGGTTCGTCCACGACGTCGCCGATGGAATCCTTGAGGCTGACTGCAGCCACCTCACGACGTTCGTCGCGGGCCCGCCCCCGATGGTTGATGGCGCCCTACGTGTTCTGATCGGTCACGGCGTTGCGTCATCTCAAATCCGTTACGACAAATTCGGCTAGAGCCTGTGCAGCGAAGCATCGGGTGTGTCGCGGGTCATGCATGC
>JANLYB010000364.1:0-15012 GCA_031365425.1 Hyphomicrobiaceae bacterium | reverse complement strand
TTCGATCTCGGTGCAGCGAAGGGTGTTTACGACTTCGGTGCCCTTGCGTTCCGACCGGATCAAGCCCGCCTCCCGCAACACCTGATAGTGGTGCGACTGGGTGGATTTGGGTAAATTGTCGGGCGCGGCGGTCTGACAATTGGTCGGGCACCCTCGGCTTGCGAGCTTGCGGATGATCGCAAGCCGCGTCGGATCCGCGAGGGCGTAAAGGACGCTCTCGAGAGTGATGTCTTCCAGGGCTGGGTGTACGAATGGGCGCTGCATCCAATGGATATGGCTCTAAATGATCGAATAAGCAATAGTTCGGATGTGTTGAACTATTGAACTTCAATTCCTACGTGTTGGCCGGGCTCAAATGACTGGCCCTTTTGGATAGGATTGGATGAGTGTCATGACAAAACCCCTTGCAAATAAGATTGCAGTTGTTACCGGCGGAAGCCGTGGCATCGGCCGCGCCATTGCGGCTACGCTGGCGGCGGACGGTGCGTTGGTCGGCGTGCATTACGGGAAGAATGCGACTGCCGCCGAAGCAGTCGTCGCGGAGATCAAAGATTCCGGCGGTGACGCATTTGCGTTCGGCGCCGACCTTACTGCCAAGGATGCGGCGGCGACGTTTTATGCCGGGCTCGATGCTCAGCTCGTACGCCGAACCGGTAAGTCGAATTTCGACATCCTGATCAACAATGCCGGGACGGCTGCGGCGGCGGATTTCGTCAGCACGAGCGAGGCGCAGCTCGATGAGATTTATGCCGTCAATTTCCGCTCGCTCTACACGATCACGCAGCAAGCGGTTTCGCGGTTGAACGATGGCGGGCGGATCGTTTCGGTGTCGTCGATCCTCGCGCGGCTGCCGGCCAGCATGTACGCGGCCTACTCAACGTTGAAGCCCGCCATCGACAACCTCAGTAAGATTTTGGCGGTCGATCTGGGGCCGCGCAACATCACCGTCAACGTCGTCGCGCCGGGCAATATCGATACGGATATGAACGGGTTTGCCGGGGCTGCCGAGACGAAGGACTGGGTGTTGTCGAAGCAGGCGTTGAAGCGGGTCGGCAAGCCTGATGATGTGGCCGATGTGGTCGCGTTTCTAGCCGGACCCCGGGCGCGGTGGGTCACCGGCCAGACGATCGAAGTGGGCGGCGGAAGCGGGCTGACGTTCAGTTGAGGGGGGCAGTGAAGTGAAGGCTCGTTAAGTAGGGGTCCGGGGGGCTTGCCCCCTGGACCCCTTGTTTTCAGTTGCCGTTCAATTCCTGGTCGATCCAGAATTTTTCGACCCAGTTGCCGTTGTTCATTTTGATGGTCTGGGCTGAGAGTTCGGCTGCGGTCGGGTGGTTTTTCGGCACGCGCGCCGATGCGCTGGTCGCGGTGGCGAGGAAGCTTGCGAGGATGGTGAGTGCGAGGAAGGTCTTCATAGCGTGTCCTTTCGGGTTTTGCGAAAGTGCGTCGAGACGTTGAGGCCTTGGATGTTGCAACACCGTCGTAGACTTGCCGGCGGGGCGATAAATTCCGCGCAAGCAAAGGACTCACGGGGATGTGAAATCCGAACCAAATTGATGGTTGCTTGGGTCCCGGCATTCGATGCCCCGCATCGCAAGCGATGACGCCGGGATGACGCCTGTGTGTGATGTGTTTGAGCTAAGCTTGAGCGGTTGCAAAATAGTTGGCGATGAAGCGCTCGTAGATGCGGGTCAGGTTTTCGAGGTCGGCGACGGGGACGCGTTCATCGACCTGGTGGATCGTTTGGTTGACCAGGCCAAATTCGACGACGGGGCAGTGGGTGTAGATGAAGCGCGCGTCGGAGGTGCCGCCGCCGGTGCTAAGCGCGGGCGTGCGGCCGGTGACGGCCTGGACTGCTTGGCTGAGGGTTTCGACGAGCGGGCCGGGCTGGGTTAGGAACACGTCGCCGGTGCCGGAGAAGGTCAGGTCGTAGCGGGCGTTGAGCGCACTGGCTGCGGCTTCGCATTGGAGGGCGATCCACGCTTCCATTTTGGCGCGGCTGTGCAGGTCGTTGTAGCGGACGTTGAACTTGGCACGGGCGAAAGCTGGAATCACATTGATCGCGGTGTTGGGGACATCGAGGACGGTGACTTGGAGGTTTGAGGGCTCGAAGTTTGCCGTGCCGGTGTCGATTGATTGCGAGCACAGGCGGTCGAGGATGCGGACGAGTTTAGGCAGCGGGTTGTCGGCTTTCGCGGGGTAGGCGGCGTGGCCTTGTTTGCCATGAACGACGATCTCGCCGTTCATGGAGCCACGGCGGCCGATCTTGATCTCATCGCCGAGCGCGTTGGGATTTGAGGGTTCGCCGACGAGGCAGGCATCGAGCTTTTCGCCGCGCTCGCGGAGCCAGCCGAGGACCTTGTCTGTGCCGTTGATCGAGGGGCCTTCTTCGTCGCCGGTGATGAGGACGGAGATGGAGCCGGGGGCGTGCGGGTTGGCTTTGAGGTAGCGGGCGCTGGCGGCGATGAAGCAGGCGATGGCGCCCTTCATGTCGACGGCGCCGCGGCCGTAGAGGATGCCATCGCGGGTTTCGGCGGCGAAGGGTCTGGCAGTCCAGGCGGCTTCGTCGCCAGCGGGGACGACATCGGTGTGGCCGGCAAAGCAGAGGTTGGGGCCGGTGGTGCCGCGGCGGGCGTAAACATTGTCGATGTCGGGTGTGCCGGGGGCGGTGAAGGTCATCCGGTGGGAGGTGAAGCCGGACTGGGCGAGGGCTTGCTCGACGACGGCCAGTGCGCCTGCGTCGGCGGGGGTGACGCTTTCGCAGCGGATCAGGGCTTGGGTGAGCGCGACGGGGTCGGTGGGGTCGAGTGAGGAGGTCATGTCGGTCGGGTGCCTGTGGTGGCTTTTGGGCGGTCAGCTAAGGGCTGTCTTGAGTTTTAGCTCAAGGCTGTGTGGCCGCGTTCCAGTTCGCGGTGTTCGGCTTGGATGAGCGTAAGCTTTTGCCAGATTTTGGCGGAGAGATTGGTCGTCAGGGAGGAGAGGTCGCTGACAGCGTCGATGATCACGGCGTCGGAGGTTGATTGGGCGTAGAGGGCGGCGAGCTTGTCGGTTAGCGAGAGCATTTCCGAGCAGTAGTTGAGGTAGCGGGTCAGCTCGAACGGCGTGAGGTCGCGCGCCGGGCTGTCGCGGGTGCGCGGGCCGTCGATCATCAGCGGGTCTTTGGTGAGCTGATGCATGTCGATGACGTGGACGAAGGTGCGCAGTTCGTTGAGGGCGCGCAAGGCCTTGCGGCGCTTCAGGCGCTCCTCTAGCGAGACGAGGAAGAAGATGGTCGCACCGGTCAGGATGACGATGTTGAAGGTCGCATCGACGGCCTGGATGGTCGAGGCCATGTCTTCGCTCGCCTTGGTATTGGAAATCAGCATGAAGGCGACGTAGCCGAGCATGCCGAGGCCGGCGGCTATCATGAGCCCGATGGCGGCGCGCAGGGCATAGGCGGGGCGTTCTATGGAGAGGGCGCGTTTGTGCGATTTGCGGGCGACCTCTCCCAATTCGCTGCAGACCCGCTCCAGCCCCTTACCCGGAAAACGCTGATTGATGCGGGCATGGAGCTTGTCCAGCGTCTTGACGATTTTTTCGGGCTGCAGGGTGCGGTACATGGGGCGTGCGCCTAGCTTAATCCCGGAGAAGTTCGTTGATGGAGGTTTTGGAGCGGGTTTTGGCGTCGACGCGTTTGACAATGACGGCGCAGTAGAGGCTGGGGCCGGGCTCGCCATTGGGGAGGGGTTTGCCGGGCATCGCGCCGGAGACGATCACCGAATAGGGCGGGACCTTGCCGAACATTTTTTCGCCGGTGGCGCGGTCGATGATGGTGGTTGAAGCGCCGAGGTAGACGCCCATTGAGAGGACGCTGCCTTCGCCGACGTGGACGCCTTCGGCGACTTCGGCGCGGGCGCCGATGAAGCAGTTGTCTTCGATGATGACGGGGTCGGCCTGGAGCGGTTCAAGGACGCCGCCGATGCCGGCACCGCCCGAGATGTGGCAGTTCTTGCCGATCTGGGCGCAGGAGCCGACGGTTGCCCAGGTGTCGACCATGGTGCCGCTATCGACGTAAGCGCCGACGTTGACGAACGAGGGCAGCAGGATGACGCCGGGCGCGATGTAGGCCGAGCGGCGGACGACGGAGCCGGGGAGGGCGCGGAAGCCTGCGGCGCGGAAGTCGGCTTCGGTCATGCCAGCGAATTTGACGGGGACTTTATCCCAGTAGGACGAGCCGCCGGGGCCACCGGGGATCATCTGGTTGTCGTTCAGGCGGAACGAGAGCAAGACAGCTTTCTTCAGCCATTGGTTTACTTTCCAACCAGTTGCGCCTTCAGGGTTGCGTTCGGCAACGCGGAGTTGGCCTTTGTCGAGGGA
Source organism: Hyphomicrobiaceae bacterium (assembly GCA_031365425.1). Classification (GTDB taxonomy): domain Bacteria; phylum Pseudomonadota; class Alphaproteobacteria; order Rhizobiales; family Hyphomicrobiaceae; genus JANXVY01. Next base: position 10,659 of record JANLYB010000364.1, on the reverse strand, counting down.
GTTGAGGGCCTGCTCAACAGCGTCGCGAACCGCACCTTTGGTGGCGAAATTTAACGTATCGCGAGCCTCCCAGGCGGCTTCGATCGTCTTTTGGAGGTCGGCATGGGACATGGCGGGCTCGCTTTAAGTGAAATTTCAGGGGAATGGCGCGGTTGTGGCGTGCGGGAGAGGCCCATGTCAATTGCGAATCAGTTAGCAGTAAATTGCAGTGCACGGCGTTGGCCCAGGGAATTGAGAAACATGGCGAAATCAGAATCCACAGGTAAGAAACCAGCATCGAATGCTTCGAAGGTGCTTGCCAGCAAGACAGCGACGAAGATGGAGAAGTCTGTCGCGGCATCGGCGCTGGCTCAAAGAAAAACAACGAAAGTGACGAGTGCCGCCGTGGCCTCGAAGGCCGCCAAGGTGTTGGATGATCCCAAAGCCAGCAAAGCCGCAAAGTCGGCTGCCGCTTCGGCGTTGACGCAGGCTCCGTCGAAGAAGGCTGTGAAGAAGTAGCGGCCTGCGACGTGGGGCGGACGGCATTTTTGTCAGGGGACGAGGCTGCGGTCGCTGTCATGGCGGGGGACGCCTTCGACGAGGGCGTCTCCATTCGGCCAGTTTTCCGGCGATTGCCTGATGCGGTCTACGGCCTGCAGAATTCGTGCGGGCGGGACGAGTGCAGGCACCATCGACCAACGGCCGAGGGGTTCATTGCCGAGCACGATCATCCCGGTGTGATTTGTAAGATCGCCATCGAGGGTGGAGTCTGGTTCGTAGATACCGAGTCTACGGCGAAGTTCTGTGATCTCGGCGACCGATTGTGCCGTCAGAAACGTCCATCCGTCTTTTCCGCCTTGACGTAACCGGTAGGCCGCCAGCGCTTCGGGGGTATCGTGTTCGGGGTCAAGCGAGATCGAATACAGTTCGATTTGGGGGCCCTCATGCCCGGTCAGGTCGTCTTGCAATCTTGCCATGGTTTGGCTCGACAGAGTGCACGTCTTGCTGCACGCCGTGTACATGAAGTTGATGGCGACGATCCGGCCTGCCACGATGCCGTCGTAGAAGCGGTGGGATCGGCCTTCGTGATCGATCAGCGTGATGTTTGGCAGATGGTGGGTTTTTATGTGTGCGGCGCGGTTGAAGTGCGGGGGGCCGGCGGCATCTCGCGAAGTCGCATAACCAACGCCTTCGAGCACCGCGAGAGCTCCCAGCACGGACAGGACGGCCGCCGCTGCGGTCGTTTTGAGGGTCCGCGGGGGCAGGGCAAATGGCGTCATGCCCGCCTCTTGGGCTGGATCTCGAAGTTCGCCATCATCCGCGCGTCTTCATGCTCGACGGTGTGGCAATGAAGGACGTAGCGGCCGGTATAGCCTGAGAACTTGATGAGGATCTCGACCTCTCCGCGACTGCCGCCGACAACAACGACATCTTTCCAGCCAGTTTCGATTGGCGCGGGCGGCTTGCCGTTGCGTGAAATGATGAAAAAGTTGGTGAGATGGATGTGGATAGGGTGCTCCCATCCACCGCCTGCTTTCAGCGTCCAGATCTCGAACTCGTCTTCGACGGGTTTGGCATCGACGCGGTTCTCGTCGTAGAGCTGGTTGTTCACGACCCAGGCCCCGCCACTGCGTCCGAATTCGAACTGGCGTCGTATTTTCACGCCCTTTTTCAAGATATTGGCGGGACGTTCGCTGTCCGGGACCGGACGAAGCGTGGTGGGCACTTGGCTGGGATCGGCGACGGGCGTCTTGCCGACGATGAACTTCAAGATGGGGGTGCCGGGATCGACCACGCCATCTGGTTTTCGTCCTTCCTTCTGGGCGAGCCGGTTGACGACCATGATCTCCTTGCCGGCATACTTGGAAAAATCGACAACGGTTTGAACGCGCTCCGAGGAGGCGATGCGGAAGCTCTCTACATCGCGCAGCGGCGTTTCGAACAACCGGTCATCCGTTCCAATCACGTAATCGAATGGCTTCGTGGTGCGACCGTCTTTCAAGATAAATTCGTATTGGCGCGCATTCGAGCCGTTAGTGAAACGCAGCCGGTACTTCCTCGGCTCGACGTTGCAAAACGGTTGAATCTTGCCATTGACGAGAAATTTGTCGCCGATGAACCCGTTGTGATCGAAGCTGTCGTAGACGAGGAAGCCGTTGGCGTCGAATTGACGATCCTGAAAGACGAGCGCGATGTCGTAAACCCGCGTATCGCCCACCATGCGGCCTGGCAGCCGAAAAGCGTTAGGGCGTGTGTCCATTTCGCCCTCTAGGGAGTCGAGGTCGTCGAAGATCAAATAGCCGCCCGCCAAGCCGCGATAGACATTCTCGGCGGTTATATCGAGCGAATGGTCATGGTACCAAAGGTTCGAGTCTTCGTTGGGGTGGAGAAACAAGTAGTCGCGGCTCGCACCGGTTGGGAAAAAGTTACCCGGGTATCCGTCATCCTCGGGAGCCTGAAAGCCGCCGTGACGATGGATCGCGTTGATGGGCAGTCCGATCTGGACGGGATCGTCTTGCGGCAAGGCGTTGTTGAAGCGCACGAGTACGTTGGTGTTGGCTTTGGCTACGATGGTGGGGCCAGGGGTAATGCCGTCATAGCCCCAGATCGAGTTCAGCGGCAGTTGGGAATGGAATGAATGGCGCGCTTCGATCGCCGTGATTTCGTAGTGGATCACGTCCGCAGGCAGGGCTCGGGCCGGGAAAGGATTGAAGGTCCGGGGTGTGACAGGCTTGGCAATCGGGGGGACGGGAAGTTCTTCGATGAAAGGCTGCGTCGGCGGGCTCGGTTTGAATCCCGACGCGCGTGCGTTGCGTTTGAGGCCGTTCGGGAGCAGCGAGAGGCCCGCGAATGAGAGCGACGTGGCGAGAACGAAGCGCCGGGAGACGCGGCGGGTGCGAACGGTGCGACCAGCGGATGGAATAACCTTTTTCATATCTGAATACTTCAAGGGCGGAATTGCCCAAAAAGGCAGAATGGCCCAGCCCGGCGGCGGGATTGTTGCGCAAACCACGCCGTCAAACGCCGTTAATGTAGCGACGGCTGCGTCAGCGATAGAACAGGCCAAAGTCTCGGATTGCGGTGGGACTTTCGTCTTAATGATTATGGTTAGGCTCTCGGCCTCGACGACAGGGGAGGCGACCGCTACTGGATTGGTTTGAGGTCTTTGCCGGCTAGGCCAACGAGGATGGCGTGACCGTTGGGGGCGAAGCGGAAGTCGCCGAAGGCTGCGGACTGGAATTTTTCGCGGGAGCCTTCCTTGAAGTTGAAGGCGTCGGTGCCGACGATCCAGACTCCGGATTTGTTTGTGAGCATGATCAGGAGTTCGCCCGTGGCGGGTGCCGCTGTGCCTTGGGCCAAGCGGTCGAAGGTGGCGACGCCGTTGGGGTCTATTTTGGCAATGATATGCTGTGTTTGGGCGTCGTAGTTGGCGGTCAGAGCGGGTTGCGCTTGCGCGGTTATCGCAAAGCGCAGCGTCATGTAATCGCCTTGCATGAGCGAGCGCGGATCGACGGGCGCGAGTGCCAAGAAGGCGTGCTGGCCCGAGTTGATGATCGATGAATTTTTCCAGACGGACGAGCCGGTGAGGGCTGCGATGATGGCGAGGCCCGCCAAGGTCATCGGCGTGACAAGGGAGCGTTTTGCTGGCTCTGGATCGGCGGTGACGGGCATTGTTGGGAGGTGGATGCGGCTGAGCAGGGTTGCTGAGCCGACGACGAGACCGGCGGCGATGAGGGTTGCGCCTTTCATCCACAGGGGCATGGAGAGGGCATAGTACGTTTCGCCGACGATCCAGACGATGGCGGCGACCGAAGCGAAGGTAAGACGGTGGCGGCCGGTGACGAGTGCGACGGCTCCGACCACGAGAACGGGGCCGAGCGTTGGGGAAAGGTAGCTCAGCACGAGGGCTGCCAGGGCGAGTGCAAAGCCTGCCGGGGATTTCATGGCGGGGTAGGTTGTTATGGCGAGAACCGCTGCGGCGAAGCCCATCGCGACGGAGCCAGCTGTGGCAAGGGTTGCTTGAAAGACAAAGCCGCCTGGAACGGCAACTTGGTGGGTGGATCCGCCCAAGTAGCTGCTCATCATGAAGGTTGGGCCCGAGAGGACCGAGAGGCACAGCAAGGCGGCGATGATTGCGCCGGTCATGAGCGCTGGGATAGGGCCGTTGGGCTCGCTGGTTGCGCCAACGCGTTGCGAGAGGACGCCGCTGACGCCGAGCGCCCATGCCGCAATGATGAGGCTCCAGCCGAGCGGCGACGAGAACGACTCGAATGAGCCGCCGGAGGCGAACAGCAGTAGGCCGGCTGCGAATGCGCCGAGCACGGTCCTGATCCAGCGGTTGTCGAAGGCGAAAGCAAGCCCGATGGCGAAGGCGCTCAGCAGCAGGCTTGCGGCGCGTAGGGGCATGTCGCGGTACAGAGCGAAGCCGAGCAGGGCGATACCGATGGCAAGAATGGTGACGCAGAACTGGCGGAAGAACGTGCCGTTGTTGGTGGACTTTAGTGCGGTTCCGGCTGCGCCGAGGATGATGGCTGCCCCGACATATGTGCCGGGGCCTTCGAATAGGACTTTGCCGAATGTGATGCCCAGGACGACGATCAGGGGGATGGTTGCGCAAATGGCACCGAGGGTGCTTAAGACTGCGAGGGGCCAATGGTGGCCGTCGCTGGTGGCTGTGCCAAGGGTTGCATTGAGGGCTGAGACGTTAGGGTCTTCTTCGGCGATGGCGAGGATTGCTTTGACGCTTCCGGCGACGATGGCCATGGAGAGCAAGCCGACCAGGAGCCACGTGGCGATGTTGGAGTTATGGTCCGCAGCGATGATGCGGATCATGCCGCCGATCAGCAGGGTGTCGATGGCGAACGCGGCCATCGTCAGGGCCAGCAGATCGATGGGGCGGACCGAGGTGATGAGGTACGCGACGCCGCCGCATGCGAGCAGGCCGAGCAGGTAGCGCATAGGAGATTCACCGAACAAGCCGGACAGCGCGGTTCCTGCGATAGCAACGAAACCCAGCAGCACAGCGAAGCGGAACGACCAGCGCGAGGTGCCGAATTCCGAGTGGCCGCTGCCGCCGGGCAGGAGTGCCAAGATGAGACCTGCCGACAGAACCCAGGATAGGTAGACGGATGACGACGAGGTTGCCGTCGTGAACTTCATTCCGGAGGTCTGGTGGACCCACAGTTGGACGGCGGTCATGGCGACGAGCGACCAGGGCATCCAGAGGGCGTCGGACCGGGAAGCGATGGCGAACGGCAGTGTTGCGATGGCCCAGGCCGCGAACAACTGCCAGGGGTCTGCACCGGTCTGAAACGTTTGGCCGACGAGGGCGAACAGGCCGCCGGTCGATGCAAAAGCAACGATGAGGCCGGGGGTGCGCAGGGTGGCGCTTGCGATGCTCGCGGCGCATCCTGCCAGCAGAGTTGCGCCGACGAGGGCGAATTGGCCGGTGCGTCCAATCGAGTCCCAGTTGGCGGCAATCGCGAGGATCATGCCGAAGGCGATGAGGGCCGCCGCTATGGCGAGGGCGGTTGCCTGGAGCCAGGTCTCTCCGTCCCAACGATGGAGGTTGGCGCGTACCTGGGTGGGCATGGGCAATGACTCGCTAACAACAAAGAGGCGACCGGCAGTATAGTGAGAATGGTTGAACATTGTATTTAGCCCGAATTCAGGCTCGATTTTACTCTCAGGATCGAATCGGGCCAGAATGTTGCTGCAACTTTTGTGCGGCGGCAGCCGATGGGATTGACCGATGCAGATTACCCGCCTGCGGATCGTGGGCTTTAAATCGTTCGTCGAGCCGACCGAGCTGTTGATCGAGCGCGGGCTGACGGGCGTTGTCGGGCCGAACGGGTGCGGGAAGTCGAATCTGCTTGAGTCGTTGCGCTGGGTGATGGGGGAGACCTCGCACAAGTCGATGCGCGCGGCGTCGATGGATGATGTCATTTTTGCGGGCACGAATACGCGGCCGGCGCGGAATGCAGCTGAGGTGACGATCTTTCTCGATAACCGCGAGCGCAAGGCGCCGGTCGAGTTTAACGACCGGGACGTGATCGAGATTACGCGGCGGATCGAACGCGAGGCGGGGTCGGCGTATCGCATCAACGGGACCGAGGCGCGGGCCCGCGACGTGAAGATTTTGTTCGAAGATGCGGCGACAGGCGCGCGGTCGCCGGCGCTGGTGCGGCAAGGGCAGATCGGGGAGATTGTCAACGCCAAGCCTGAGAACCGGCGGCGGATCTTGGAGGACGCGGCAGGCGTTGCGGGGCTGCATTCGCGGCGGCACGAGGCGGAGTTGCGGCTCCGGGCGGCAGAGGGAAACCTTGCGCGGCTGGGCGATCTGATGGGGAGCCTTTCGGCTCAGCTGGAGGCGTTGAAGCGCCAGGCGCGGCAGGCGAAGCGCTACAAGGAATTGTCGGGCGAGATCCGGCGCTGCGAGGCGCTGTTTCATCATGTGTCGTGGCGGGAATCGCACCACCAAGTGGAGCGTGAAGAGACGGCGCTGCGGGATGTGCTGTCGGCGCTGGCGGAGGCGACGCAGGCCGAAGCGAAGGCGTTGCGGGACGAGGCTGATTTCAGTGCGCTGTTGCAGCCCTTGCGGGACGAGGAGGCCGTGCGGGCGGCGATCGTCGCGCGGTTGCGGCATGCGCTCGAAAACTTTGAGCGTGAGGCGCAGCGGTCGGCGGAGCGGGCCAGTGAGCTGAAAGCGCGGTCGGAGCAGGCGGCCAAGGATATTGCGCGTGAAGAGGAGTTGCTGGACGAGTGCAAGGCAACCCTGGCGCGGTTGCAGGCTGAGGCCGATAAAATCGCGGCGAGCGACGAGGGGCATGATGGTGCCGATGAAGAAGCGCGCGAGCGGCTGAGTGCTGCGGAGACGGCGCTGCGGACGGCGGAGACGCGGCTTTCGGCGCAGACCAACCGGGTAGCGGAAGCACGGGCGCAGAAGAAGAGCATGGAGGCCAACCGGCTCGAGCGTCAGGAGGCGGTGGCGCGGGCAAGTAAGCAGATTCAGGCGCTGGCCGAGCAGATACGTGACGTGACGGCGCGGGCGCCCGATAGCCTCAAGCTGACCGAATTGACGAAGGCCGGTCAGTCACTGGCGGTGCGGCTGGAGAGCGTCGAGGCAGAGACGGTTGAGGCCGAGGCGGCGGTTCGCGATTTGACCGGGAAGGCCAAGGCAGCGCGGGAGAGCGCTGCGAAGGCGCGGCTCGACATGAACGCGATCCGGATCGAGCGGGAGACGCTGGCCAAGCTTTTGGTGCCGGCGCATGCAGCGGGGCTGCCTGCGATTGTCGATCATGTGAAGGTTTCGGCTGGGTATGAGACGGCGCTGGGCGCGTCGCTCGGGGACGATCTGGACGCGTCGCTCGATCACTCTGCGAGTGTGCATTGGCGGCACCTCGATATGAGCGAGGAGGGGCAGGGTTTGCCTGCAGACGTCGAGCCATTGCTGCTGCATGTGAAGGGGCCGCTGGCGCTGACGCGGCGGCTGCGGCAAATCGGGATCGTGACGCGCGAGCAGGGGCGACGGTTGCAGACGGCGCTCAAGCCGGGTCAGCGGCTTGTCTCGAAGGCGGGGGATTTGTGGCGCTGGGATGGGTTTGTGGCGGCAGCCGATGGGGCGACGCCGGCAGCGATCCGGTTGGCCGAGCGCAACCGCTTGGAGGGGCTGGCCGAGCGGGAACAGGAGGTCAGTGCGCTGGCGGAGGCGGCGGCGCGCGAAGAAACAGAGTTGAATCAGGCGCTGGCCCAGGCTGAGACGCGGGAGCGGGCGTTGCGGGCGGAGTGGCGCGAGAGCCAGACCAAGCTCGCGCAGATGCGGGATCAGCTGACGGTGGTCGAGCGGGCGGCGCGGGACACGCAGGGAAAGCTCGCTGGGTTGGCTGAGGCCAAGGAGCGGGCCGAGGACGATCTGGTCGAGGCGCATTCCAAGCTTGATGAGCTGGTGGTTACGCTTGATCTGATGGATGAAGCTGAGGACGCCGCGCCCGAATTGGCGATTGCCGAGGCTTCGGCTTTCAAGGCGCGGTCGGTGGTGGCGGAGGCGCGGCAGGCGGCGACGCAGTTGATACGGGATCGGCAGATCCGGCGCGAGCGGCAGTCGGGATTGCGCGAGGAATTGGTGCGGTGGACGGCGCGGCAGGCGGCGGCGGCGACGCAGGTGGAGACGCTGCGTGCGCGGTTGCCGGAGTTGCGGGCGGAGCTTGCAACGCTGGCTGATTTGCCGGGGTTGATTGCCGATCAGCGCCAGAAGCTGATGAACGAGTTAGCCGATGTCGAGAAGGCCCGGACCGAGGCTGCGGATCAGTTCCAGTGGGCTGAGACGTCGTTTAGGGAAGCGGTGGCCGCGTTGAAGACGGCGCAGGCGGATGTGGGACATCACCGCGAGGGACGGGCGCGGCATGAGGCCAGGCTTGAGGCGGCGCGGGTGCGGCGGAGCGAAGACGTGCGCAAGGCGCGAGAGGCGCTCGATATGGACCCGGAGGCGTGCCTTGCGTTGGCGGAGGTTGCCCCCGATACGCCCTTGCCGTCGCCGATCGATTTGGACCGGCAGTTGACGCGGCTCAAGGGGGATCGCGAGCGGCTGGGCGGCGTCAACCTGCAGGCCGATGACGAGCTTGAAGCCATTACGGACCAAGTCGGGTCGATGGCTAGCGAAGTGGCGGACGTGGAGGCTGGAATCGCGAAGCTGCGCGGAGCCATCGGGCAGCTCAATCGTGAGGCCAAAAAGCGGTTGTTCGATGCGTTTACGATCGTCAACGGGCATTTCCAGCGGCTATTCACGACGCTGTTTGGCGGCGGGGAAGCGCGGCTTGAGTTGATCGAGAGCGACGATCCGCTGGAGGGCGGGCTCGAGATTATCGCCAAGCCGCCGGGCAAGAAGCCTGCCACGCTGTCGCTGCTGTCGGGCGGCGAGCAGACGCTGACGGCGTTATCGCTGATTTTTGCTGTTTTTCTCACCAATCCCTCGCCGATTTGCGTGCTCGACGAAGTGGATGCGCCGCTGGATGATTCAAACGTCGACCGGTTCTGCCTGCTGATGGAGAAGATGGCCGAGGAGACCGACACGCGGTTCCTGGTCATCACGCATCATCCAATGACGATGGCGCGGACGAACTGGCTGTTTGGCGTGACAATGGCCGAAAAGGGCATCTCGCAGCTGGTGTCGGTGGACCTTGAGACGGCGGTCCGGTTCCAGGAAGCAGTCTAAAACCGGCCCGGGAATATTCAGTCCAAACATTAAAAATATGCTGCATTCGTCTTATTGAACGATCGTCATTTTGACGAAACTGCTTCCTGGATAACCAAGCATTAAGTCTTGTGCCGTATTCCTACAGTCAGCGGGACGGTTTTGTTCAAGCGTAGATCCCCTCGGCATGCCGGACGAATCGGCAGTGTGCTTATGTAAGTTGAGGAAGTATCATGCTTAAGAAGATCGTTATCGCTGCGGTTGCAGTGGCTGCTCTTGGTTCCAACGGCGCGTTTGCCGCCGGTGCATCGACCGTTTCTGTCACCGGCACCAGCCTGGGCGTCAACGCTACCGTCGTCCCCAGCTGCTCCGTCGGCAGCACGACTGCGGTTGCTTTCGGCAACATCACTGTCATTCCCGGCGCGACTGGCGCGGGCTCGTTCACCGTTACCTGCGATCTCAACACGGACTACGCTGTTGGTCTGGGCAATGGTAACGCGTTCGCGGTCACGCGCAACATGACCTCGGGCGGCAACACGTTGCCGTACGAACTGTTCGTCGACAACACCTATGCGACCCGCTTCAACAACGTTGCCATCGGCGATACAGTCGGCGGTGTTCCCGCATCCGGCACCGTCGGCGGCACGGGCAGCGGCAGCTCGGTGAGCTTCAACGTGTACGGGCAGATCCCGCTCACGGCAACGAAGCCGGCTCCTGGCTATTACCAGGACAGCGTGGCCATCACGGTCATCTACTAAACTTAAAAACTAATAGGACAAACCATGCGCGCGTGGACGCCTCTGTTACTTCTCTCCGGACTGGTTATTGTGGCGTCCACTCCGTCGGGAGCGGCCTCTTTGCAGGCCTCTCCTACCCTTTTTGAAATGCCGGCCGGAAAGGCCGCGGATACCCTCACATTGCGCAACGACGGCAAGTCCGTGCTGAACGCACAGGTGCGCGTGTTCCGCTGGACGCAAGTCAACGGCGACGACAAATCCGAGCCGACCAGCGAGGTGGTCGCAAGCCCGCCCGCGCTGATGATTCCGCCGGGCGGCGAACAGATCGTTCGCATCGTGCGGGTGTCGAAACGCCCTATCGAGGGCGAAGAAAACTTCCGCGTCGTCGTCGACGAATTGCCCGACAAAGCCAATCAAAAGCCGGGTGAGGTCAGCTTCACGTTCAAGCATTCGATTCCAATGTTCGTGATGGCACAGACCGGCGGCAAGTCGCAGGTCTCGTGGGGAATCGAAAAGAACGGCGGCAAGACATTCATCGTCGCCAAGAACAACGGTTCGCGCCGGGCCCGTATCGCAGGGCTCACGCTGAAGGCACCGGGTGCCAAAGATTTCGTTTTGGGTAAAGGATTGAACGGTTACGTTCTGTCCGGTTCGAGCATGCGTTGGGTACTGCCTAGCACGGTTGCTATTGGCAGCAATGGGCCTGTGACTGTCACTGCCCGCAGCGATGAAGGACCGATCAATGCTACGGCC
>JANLYB010000343.1:0-3454 GCA_031365425.1 Hyphomicrobiaceae bacterium | reverse complement strand
CCTCGTGAAGATCATTTGGCACGACGGCCAAGGCGCGTGCCTGTTCTCCAAACGGCTCGAACGGGGGCGATTCATTTCTTATGACCAGTGTCAATACGCAACCAACAACGTAGCCGCCCACTGCAGCGAGGCCGCAGCGATTGAAGGTTCAGAGGCGATCGGTATGGGTCAGGACGCCGAATTAACTCGACGGTCGCTCAGACTCTTATTCGGGGGTTGGGGACCCCATGATGACGGTGCGTCGGAGGGCTGTCTCGCTCTGGCCACGGACGTCAGCGTGCTTGCTCGTCCAAAATGAATTCGAGGATTCCCTCTACCGCTTCCGGCGCCCTGGCCGATGCCGATAGCCATGATGATAATCGGTCGCTACCGCGCCAAGGGCACGAGTTGCCCGATCGACCACATGAAGCACAGAAGCTCCCGGGCCACGGCAGCTGTCGCGACAACTGTGCGTTTGCCTCTCGACGTCAAGCGCTTGTAGGTCTTATGCAGCCGGATCTGGGCTTTCCAAGCAATATCAATGATCTCTTGCGCGACTTGAGGCCTATGCTGCTTCATCCATTGACCGACCTTCGGTGTCGTCCTGTAGTTCCAGGCGGCCTCGCACAGGACACTTCGTGCCGTCGCATTGCCGGCCTTGGTAATGCCGCGCGGTCGGATCGTCCCTCCGCTTGAATATTCGCCGGGAGCCAAGCCGAAATAGGCAACGAGCTGGCGTGGATGCGAAAAACGATTAAAGTCGCCTACCTCGGCGATGATTGTGGCCGCAACAGTGGGGCCGACACCTTTCAGGGCTTGCAGCGCAGCTGTCAGCTTGCCCCATGGCGAGTTTGACAGAACTTCTTTGATTTGCGCGTCCAGCAACGATTTGCGGTTCTCCTCATGCTCATGAGCGTTGAGATAGGTTTGGAATGCGATCTGCTGGGCTGGTTGCTCGAAGTGCCGATTGCAGAGCCACATTTTGTGACGGTGGCTCCAGGGCTTGCCCTCGAATCTCAGGTCATTGCGCAGCAAGAACGCTTGGATCCGAATCCGCGCCCGCCGCACATCTACGCCAGCAGCATGCCGTGCTCGAACGAGATCGCGGATCGCCTCGTGCAGGGCGTCGGGGATCCAAATGCAGGTCAGCTCTCCAGCTCGCAGGAGACGTGCCAATGTGATGGCGTCCCGCCGGTCATTCTTGATGCGATCGCCGGGTCGACGCGGTGTCATCGACGGAGCGCAGATCCGGCAAGTCAGACCAAGCTCGGCGAGCTGTCGTTGGACGTTGTAACCGCATGAGCCGGCCTCGTAGACAAATTCGAGTGTCGAGAACTTACGGCGGAGCCTGCGGGCGAGCTTGGCAATATCTTCCGGGGTGTTCCTAAAGTTGCCAATATGGCGGACCTCCCCGCCGCGACTGGCTTCGGCGACAGCAACGGATACGGTCTCCTTGTGCAAGTCCAAACCGATAAACGCGCAAACCTCTTCCATAATGGACCTCCGATGAATAGCCGGCATCCCCGGCAGCCCTACTATCCGCAGGCTCCGGGGCAGTTCAAAGGTCATGTCATCTGGCCCACGCCGGCAGAGGGCGCGGTGACGATCTCACCGGCTCAGCTCGGCTACATGCAGGAAGGCATTGATTGGAGAGCCCCTCAAAAGACCTACCGGCCCGAGATCGCTGGGTGAGGTGTGGCCGCCACGACCCTGCCGGTGGATATTGACGCGAGGGCATTCGCGGCGATCCGCGAAGCAGTTAAACTCATGGGCATGGCGCTCGATCCGGCACAGCTCCCTGACGATATTGCGACGCTCAAAGCGATGCTGATCGCATCGACCGCGCGTGTTGCTACCGCCGAAGCGCGCGCCCTCGATCTGGACGCGCAGATCGCCCATCTCAAGCTCACGATCGCCAAGATGCGGCGCGACACGTTCGGCACGTCTTCGGAACACGGGGCGAAGCTGGACCAATTGGAACTGCAGCTCGCCGATCTGGTCGAAGCCGCGACCGAGGGCAAAGTCGCCGCCGAGATCGCCGCTCCGGTGGCCGTGGTGCCCGAGCAAAAGCCAGCCCGCCGGCCACTGCCATCCCACCTGCCACGTGAGCGCGTCATCCATGCAGCCGCCCCCGCTTGCCCCTGCTGTGGCGGCCAACTTCGCAAGCTCAGCGAAGACGTCACCGAGACCCTGGAACTGGTTCCCGCCACGTGGAAAGTGATCCAGCACGTGCGCGAGAAGTTCACCTGCCGGGCCTGCGAAAAGATCACCCAGGCTCCGGCGCCGAACCATCCGATTGCACGCGGCCGGGCTGGTCCAGAGCTGCTGGCGCACGTTTTGTTCTCGAAATACCGGGCGCACTTGCCGCTCAACCGGCAGAGCGACATTTACGAAGCGGAAGGGGTCAACCTCGACGTCTCGACGCTGGCCGATTGGGTTGGCGCAAGCGCGGCAACCCTCATGCCGCTGGTCGAGGAAATCGAAAAGCACGTCCTCGCCGCCGAACGGATCCACGCCGACGACACCACAGTGCCGGTGCTGGCGAAAAGCCAATGCACGACCGGGCGGTTGTGGACCTACGTACGCGACGACGCCCCATTCGGCGGCCAAGCCGCGCCGGCGGCCGTGTTCCACTACTCGCCCGATCGCAGGGCCGAGCACCCCGAGCGTCATCTCGCGACGTACACGGGCCTCATGCAGGCCGACGCCTACTCCGGCTATAACGGCCTCTACGTTGCGAGGCGCTTGCCCGGCTTGATCGTCGAGGCGGCCTGCTGGGCGCATGGCCGCCGCAAGTTCTTCGAACTGGCCGAATTGCAGAAAGCGCCCGTTGCTATCGAAGCCGTCCGCCGCATCGACGAACTGTTCGCCATCGAACGCCAGATCAACGGCCAGCCACCAGAGCAGCGGTTGACGGTTCGGCGGGAGCGGTCGAAGCCGCTGGTCGATGATCTTGAACGATGGCTACGCGGAGAACGGCGAAAGCTCTCAGCGAAGAACCCAGTCGCCAAAGCCATCGATTATAGCCTCAAGCGATGGCCCGCGTTCACGCGCTTCCTCGACGACGGCCGCATCTGCCTATCAAACAACGCCGCCGAGCGCGCCGTTCGCGGTATTGCCGTCGGACGCCGAAATTGGACCTTCTGCGGCTCGGACTCGGGCGGCCGTCGCGCCGCTGCGATCTACACCCTCATCGAAACCTGCGCGTTGAACGATGTCGATGCCCGCGCCTGGCTCGCCGACATCCTCGCCCGCATCGCCGACCACCCCGCCAAACGGATCACCGATCTGCTGCCCTGGAACTGGAAGGCCGTGCGGGCACAAGCCGCCGCCTGACCGCACCTGCGGCCTTGGCCGGATGCGTACTTTCAAGTCATCTCGCATAGTACTGCAGGCTCAATCGAGCTTGCCCACCTTCGGCGCGAGGTGTTCACTATTATCGAGGCGTGTCGGCCGGATTTGGTCACCAGAGCAC
>JANLYB010000337.1:0-13781 GCA_031365425.1 Hyphomicrobiaceae bacterium | reverse complement strand
CAATAGCGGCCGTCGGTGTTCTGCGGGTAGCTGCCCATCGCGACATCGGGATAGGCGCTGGCGTGACTGCGGAACAACTCGGCGATGGCGCCTTCGGGATGGAGCACCTCGATGGTGTGGCTGAGCATCGGCGTGCCGCGCTTGAGATACTGCGTCACATCGGCGAGCATCACTCGCATGATCGACGGCACGCCTGCCATCACGATCACGTTGCCGATAAGGAAACCCGGCGCCACTGAAACTGAATTCCTGACCAGCGTCCCGCCATTAGGAATGCGCGCCATGCGAAGCCGCGATGGCGTTAACTCAATGCCGCGGCGGTCGCAGCTTTCCTGCATCAGCGCTCGCGCCTCGGGATGGATATCTATGCCAGTGCCAAATGCCTTGGCAACTGCATCGGCGGTGATGTCGTCATGCGTTGGCCCGATGCCGCCGGTCGTGAAAACATAGGTGTAGCGAGCCCGCAAGGCGTTGAGGGCGTCGATAATGGCGGCTTCCTCATCGGCAACGACCCGCACCTCTTTGAGATCGATCCCAAGCCCCGTCAGATGGTCGGCGATGGTGCCGATATTCTGATCCTTGGTACGGCCCGACAGAATCTCGTCGCCGATCACGAGGACGGCGGCGGTGATGCGCTCTTGTGGGACAGGGCTCGCAGTCATACGTTCAGCCTCTAGGTCGTGGTGGATCTACAGCGGTGCAGTCAGAACATCGCGTGCTCCCATGTCAAGGAAGCAGTGTGGAAGGAGCAGCCAAAAACCCCTCAAATGCGACAGGAACAAGAACGGCCTCGCCCAATATCCAGATCCTATTTCAACAGCCGGTTTTGCATCAGATGTGCACGCGCTACTCTTTGACCTCGCCTGTCGAAGCCGTCCGCTCGTATTTCCGCGCAGATGGCGTAGGGCCCTATCCGGCGCGCTACAACATTGCACCAACCCAGCCCGTCCTCATTGTACGTCAGGCACAATCAGGCGGTCGCGAACTGGCACTCGTGCGATGGGGCCTCATCCCATCCTGGGTGAAAGATCCGCGCGAGTTCAGTACCCTCGTCAACGCACGAAGCGAAACGGCTGCGGAAAAGCCCTCTTTCCGCGGACCGCTACGCCATCGCCGCTGCCTCGTCCCGACCGACGGCTACTATGAGTGGACGGGGCGGCCTGGCGCAAAGCAACCCCACCTGATCCGCCCCAAAACCGATAGCGGCGCTCATTTGATGGCCATGGCCGGCATTTGGGAACACTGGCTTGGTGCCGATGGCAGTGAACTCCAGACGATGGCCATCCTGACTACAGGGGCCAGCACAACCGTAGCCGCCGTCCATGACCGCATGCCGGTAATCGTACCCACCGATGATTTTGACGCGTGGCTGGATTGCAGTCCCGGCAGTTCGCAGCCCATACAACATGTTTTGTGGGCGGCCCCCGGTGGCATGCTGGAAATCCTTGCCGTCAGTCCCCGCCTTAATAATTCTCGTAATGATGGTGCTGACTTATGGAATGTTCGCGATGACGTGAATGGCACAAATCTTATTTAACCCTATAAATATACAAAGGAAAAGGCTGTCAGAGAAATGGCGGGGTCTGTGGCACGTCGGTTGCTGTGAACCAAGCCCGGTGCATGCGGACCCGCCCCACAACGAGGCGAGCCGGCGTGCATTGACCAAATTCGATGATTGGCCGCTGCATCCCCTCGCCTCAGCGCCAAAGAAGCGGTAACCTCGTCAATGGGTTGCTGCAGTTCTCAGGCTACGGGTACGGCGGGGCATTGAATTGCAAGTTTGTTCCGGGCCGCTCTCGAGCGTGAACCCGCGAGTGTGGAGAAGAGCATGGCGTACCGCGGCGAGGATCTAGATCTGCGAACCCCGCAAACGTGGAGCGGCGCAGCGTCCGATATGACCGGTGGATCGGAACTCCATTCAAATGGCGGCCGTGGCCGCTCCGCCGGTTACAGCCGCAACGCACCCATTCTCGTTGATGACATTGTGCTGTCCTGCTCCAATCACGCTTTCGATGTCGCCGTGGCCCACCGCGCAGGCGAGGTAAGGCTCGAACATCTCCTTCACGCCATGACGCGCGTCGATGGCGCGAACAGTGCGCTTGAAGCCCGCGGTATCCGCGTTGCCGGGCTTCGCCGGGAGAGCGCGACCATCATTGCCGGTGAAATTCCGCTCGGTCATACCGCAGCCCAGGGGCACCCCGGCCGGTCCGATGATTTCGAGCAAGCCCTGCGCACAGCCTCGGCAATTGCTTACCGCCGCAATGCACCCGCCAATGTGGACGACTTGATGGATGCCCTTCTCGACATGCCCTCCGACATTCCCGGTATTGCCCTATTGGCGCGCCACGGTGGCCGCGTCGCACGTGACCGTCCTCAACTGCGAGAACCCATGCGCGAACCCATCCGTGACCGCGAAATTTACCGCGAACCGCTTCGTGAGCCGCTGCGCGAGCGGGATCAGCCGGCCAGCTTCCAGCCATTGCCTCCCTTAACGCGTGCCTCGTCCGGCTATGGCTCGGATCTTCGCGGCAAGGCCCCGGCTTCCTACTATTCCAATGACCGGACCAGCGACCGCCAGCCCGAGCGCTCGCTACGTGCCGATGTCGTCGGCACCGCCGTTGACGGCATCCAGAATGCCCGGATCGATCAGCTTGAAAATGCCGTTCGCACGCTTGCGTCGGAACTCTCTACCGACCGCAAGACCGATCGCGACGACGCCAACCGTTTCCGTGGCGGTCTCCATGACCGCCTCCAGGCGCTCGAGCAATCTGTCCTGCAAGCAACCGGCGGTGATGGGGGCGCGGCTATGCTGCTAGATCGCCTCGCTGGCGTGGAACGCGAACTCGAACAGCGACTGAACGAACTGTCTCGGCCCTGGAGCCTACTTTCGGACCGCCTCCAAGCCCTTGAACAGGCGATCCTCGATACCCGTGGGTTTAAGTCTGGCGAGGTAACCGTCATTCAAGATCGCCTTATTGGTCTTGAGCGTGGAATGTTTGATCGCTTAAAAGGGCTGGAGCGGACGGTCGAAGCGGCCCCCTCACTTGATCTAAGCCCGATCAACAGCCGCCTCGATATTATCGAGGAAGCTGTACTCAATCCTGCATCTACCCATGCCGAGACGGACAAACTCGCCGAGCGTTTGCGCGCGTTGGAAGAGTCGATCGCGGCGCAGCAGGCACAGGTCAACCAAGCCAACGCGGCGCTCAATCATGATCTTAAAGGGCTTGGTGCAGCCCTTTCCAATCAGGTGGCCAACACCGAACGCGTTCACTCTTTCGTCTCGGACCGCATTCAGGGCCTTACAGCGGGCTTCGAACGCCAGCGCATGGAAGTGTCAGGTCCCCTCACCGAGCGTATCGCAAGCCTAACTAGCGCCTTCGATGGCCGCATGCAGACCGTGGCAGGTCTTGTTGATCGCAACAAGATTGATGTGATGGCGGCCATCGATTCCCGCAACGCCGAAACTCAGGCAACGCTCGCGACCCTGACCGAACGTGTGTCCGCATTCCAAGCAAACCTAACGCTCAGCTTGGAAAAGGCCGCCGAAGCCCAGGCCGTCCACACTGCGGAGCTGAAGGAAGTCCATGAAGCCCTGATCAAACTCAACACCAATCAGCACACCTTGGCAGGTTCAATCGATCAGTGGCGTCTGGACGGGGTCGGCGACATTTCGGTGATCGCGAACCGCCTAGACGGCATCGAGAAATCGACTGCCAAGCCGATCCAGATGATGGAAGCGCTGACCACCAGCGTCGACAACATCAATCGCGCGACCGTCGAGCGCTATCACCGCCGCAACCGCTTCATGTATTGGCTGTTTGGAACCGACGACTGGCTCACCGCAAGCTGGCCCTCTCAGGCAGCGAGTGTAGAAGCCGAGCGTGCAATCCTGCGCGGTCCTGCTGGCGTCCCGAAAGTGCCGCAGCAGCCGGCCCCCTCGCGAACAGCGTCGCGTTGATCACTCTGATGCTTTGTCGCGAGGGTTAGGCAGGCCGCCGGCCCGTACGTCGGTCCATAGCTGTAAGCGAGCAACGCGCTCCACGGCGCGCTGTGTTGCATGACGGTTCGCAAACGACGAGCCATCAAGCGTGCTGAAATCGGGATCCGTGGCATGAAACACCAGCGCGCGGCCGTCTTCCCTCATCCTGACGACGCCGGCGGTCCGGTTGCCGATTTGGATTATAGATGCGGTCATGAAGCCTGCCGCCCGTTGGGCGTCCCTGACAAAAAATATCAATGGCGACAACGCGGAATTCTAAGATCTGTTCCGAAGTAGACGTTAAATAGGCAAGCAAAAATCGAATGCAAGGGATTGATTGGGAAAGCAGTTGAGAGAAAGCTTGTCCCAAAAATAGCTGCATGCTGCAGAGTTACGGGCTGTTTTGATAAAATTTATGTGAACGTATCAATTAGACTATTACTCTTGTGACAATGCGCTCCTGTGTTGCATCTCTTGCAGCCGTATTGGACGCCTTGATAAGTACGGCATGGAGCGCGCACTCGATATTTCGCGCAAAAACAATGCGATGGATTTGAATGTCAAATCACATGATCGCCTGCGGCGGAGTAGTACTCTGGGCACGCCACTCGTCAAAATCCGTGAAGGCGCGACCGCACGCGTAAGGAATATCAATAAGAACATGAGAGGTATTGGGAGAATCAGCCTTCATCTTTAGAAAAGGCGAATGTCAAACTAACAAAATTTTTTGGACACCATCCTTGCTGGCCAGGAGCCGTGAAATTTGACATAATTATGACAAATTAAATCTCAGCACAAATAGAAAAGCCCCGGCAAATTGTTTGCCAGGGCCGATCGCGCAAAAGCGATTGAAATAAATTAGGGCTTCTTCGGCTGAGGTGCTGCCGAGATAGCAGCCTTGGCCTTCTCATAGGCGGCTTTGGCGGCATCGGCTGCAGCCTTAGCTTTTTCGGCAATCACCGCCTTGGCCTTCGCATACTTTTCCATCGCGGCAAGCTTTGCGGCCTCGAGGCGCTTGCGGCGCTCTTCGCGTGCCTTGAGGCGCGCTTCATCGCGCGCAGCTGCTGCCGGCACAGCCGCTTTTCCTGCATCGGTGGAGGCGGCAGCCGTAGCTCCTGCCGCGGCACCCGCCGCTGGAGCAGCCGTCGCTGCCGGCGCATCGAACTTCACATTCGACTTGATGTTGTTAAGCCCAGCCTCGAAAATGCCGTTGATGACGGCGGCGGCTTCGGCGTCCGTTTTGCCTTTCGCCGCGTCGAATTTTGCAGTCCATGTCAAGTCTGTCGAACCCAGGCTGTCGGCCTTCGCCGTCAACGTTGCTTTGTAGTTTTTAACAGGAAGCGGGCTTTCGATGATGTCGTAAGAATAGGTATTCTTGCCGGTCTTGGTCATCTTTTCCAAGATCTTGCCGCCATCCTTCAACGTCAGCGTGCGAAATCCGCGTTTGCCGGGCTGGCAGGAAGCAATAGCAGGGTGCCAATCCTTGATGGCGCACCACTCGCCGACCTTAGCCCAGACGGCGGTAGGGCTCGCTTTGATTTCGGCAACCTGCCTGACGTCGACAGCCCCGGCAGATTGAATGCCGCATGCTGCAAAGCTCGCAAGTGCCGCCAATACTTTGAGGACTTTCATATCGTGTCTCCGCAGGGCTGGTCTGGGTTTGGTGCCGCGTGTCACCAATTGCCCGACTATTAGCGCTATCAATGTGTTAGCGCTATTGCTTGTGTGAACAATTAAATCGCGGATCTGTCAATACCGTTGCGGCAAATGCCTGATCATCCTTTAGCGATCATAACACGCTACCCATTGCCTCTTTTTCAACGCGACGCCTTGTCCTAAATCGTTGGACAAAAAAGCAGGCACGCAGGAGACGTACGACGATGATCCGTTTTGCTAGTCCTTCCCGTCATGTCGCGCTGATCGGTCTGACCGCATTTCTTGTGGCCGGACTGGCCGCCACGGGACAGGCGCAACGCGCCGCCCCGCGCCAAGCGCCGCCTACGCGCGAAGTGGCTCAATACTCTTTCGCCCCGATTGTTCGCACTGCTGCCCCTGCCGTCGTCAACGTGTACGTCCGCTCACGCGTCAAAACGTTTGCATCCCCCTTCGCAAACGATCCCTTCTTCGAGCGCTTTTTCGGCGGGCGGTTGGGTGGGCAACCTTCTGAGCGCATTCAGTCGTCGCTCGGGTCAGGCGTGATCGTCAACGCAGAAGGCATCGTCGTCACCAACGCCCATGTCGTTAAAGCATCCGGTGAGACGGAGATCCGTGTCGCGCTGACCGACAAACGCGAGTTTGACGCCAAGGTGATCGCACAGGACGAAAAGAACGATATTGCCATTCTGAAGATCGAGGGCGGTGACGGTCACTTCCCGTTCCTCACCTTCGAAGACAGCGACACTCTTGAAGTCGGCGACCTTGTCCTCGCCATCGGCAACCCGTTCGGCGTTGGCCAGACAGTCACAAGCGGTATCGTTTCGGCGCTCGCTCGCACCGAAATCGGAGCGTCTGATTCACCAGTCTTCATTCAAACCGACGCTGCCATCAATCCCGGCAACTCCGGCGGAGCGCTGGTTGACATGTCGGGAAAGCTTGTCGCGATCAACACCGCGATCTTTTCACGTTCCGGCGGATCCCACGGCATCGGCTTTGCGATCCCCTCGAACCTCGTGCGGATTTATCTCGAAAGTGCGCTCTCGGGCAAAAAGCTGGAACGGCCATGGCTCGGCGCAAAGCTTGAAGGCGTAACGCGCGAGATCGCCGAAGGTTTGAACCTCGACCGGATCACCGGCGCTGTCGTCACCCGGGTCAACAATGTCGGACCGGCTGCCGACGCGGGGCTCCAAGCCGGCGATGTGATCTTGCGGGTGGACGGCTTCGAGGCAACAGATGGTCGCGGCGTTCTGTATCGCTTGCAGACCAAAGGCGTCGGCAACACCGTTCGCCTGGACGTCATGCGCAATGGCAAGCCTGTGGCCCTGACGCTTTCGCTAAAGCCCGCCCCGCTGCCAGCGAAAGACGACCTTCGTAACCTGTCAGGCAAGCATCCCCTTGACGGCGCGCGTGTTGCAAATCTCTTGCCCAGCGTCGCCGACGAATTCTCCATCGACGAAACCGCAGGTGCCGTCATCATCTCGGTCCGGCAAGGCTCTGTTGCCTCGCGATATGGATTTCAACCCGGCGACGTCATCGTGAATGTCGGACGGCAAACAATCGCCAATGTCACGGATTTGGAAACGGCCATTCGCGAACGGCAGCGCGTCTGGGAGCTAGGCGTAAAGCGCGGCGGACAATTGCTCCAGCTTCAGGTCCCCGGATGACACCCAGCCTTAAGGTTTCGCGAGTGCCAGAATGATGTCGCGAAGCTCGGGCTCGGCAATCGCCTCGGCTGCGTCCGGTACGCTAAACCAAGCCCGGTCGCGCTCATGCGCTTCGGGCCACTTGTCGAAAACCTCGGCCACCGTCAGCAAGTATACCGTCACCTCCAGCGGGACCACTTCGGAGCGCCGGCGCTTGTCGTAGGTGAAGGTCCCAAGCACGGTGGCGTCAAGCGATCCCCTTACGCCGGCCTCTTCCCAGGCCTCTTTGGCGGCCGCCAGATGATTGGCCAAGCCGCGCATTGGCCAGCCCTTCGGAATGACCCACCGCCGTGTCTCACGTGACGTGACCAGCAAAATTTCGAGCTGCCCGTCTGAACCGCGCCGCGTCGGTATTGCAGCGATCTGGCTGGTCGGATTCCTGTTACGCTTGTTAATAACCGGTGTCCTCCTTGCTTGAAACGGTTGAGACAGTTGGTCCGCGCTAGGCCCACGCGTCAATGCCAGAAATAGTTCGCAATTGTGGCAGCAACGAATGACAGCGCGGCGCAGACTGGAAAAGTCGCGCACCACGCATAGACGATTTTTTTCAGCACGCCCCAGCGGACGTCGGAAGTGCGTTTGCCCGCGCCAGCACCGATGACGGCACTGGTGATCGTATGCGTGGTCGACAGCGGGATTCCATATGCCGAAGCGACGTAGATCGTCGACGCCGCCGCCATCGTTGCGGCAAAGCCCTGCCACGAAGTGATCCGTGCCATCTTGAAACCTACGGTCTGGATGATGCGCCATCCCCCAAAGCTCGTGCCGATCCCCATGGTGAGCGCACAGATCAGGATTGCCCAATAGGGAATCTGGAATTCGGTGGTGGCGCCTCCCGCCAGCAGCGTCATGGCGAACACGCCCATGAACTTCTGCCCGTCGTTGAGCCCGTGATTGAACGACATGAATGCTGCCGACGCCATCTGCAAGCGATCAAACGTCCGCTTGGCCTTGTGTGGAACCGCATTGGCGGCGACCGCCATGATGAGGCGCCCGAGCAGCAATGCACCGAGGAACCCGAAAACAATCGAACACACCAGCCCGATGCCGACCTTCTGCCATCCGCTTGATTGCAGGGCATCAAGCCCCCCTCCTGCGAATGCAGCGCCCGCGAGACCTGCGAGCAGCGCATGGGACTTGCTGACGGGGATGCCGACGCGGGCCGCAAAGGCCCCCCATGCAATAATCGACAGCATCGTCGAGGTAATGGCCGGAAGCGTGAGAGCAGACGGCGCAACGATGCCTTTACCCACGGTCGCTGCCACCGCCGTGCCAGCCATGGCGCCGGCCGTATTCATAAACACTGCCATGACGATCGCCTGCCTTGGTGTCATCACGCCGGTCGAGACCACCGTTGCAATGCTGTTTGGAGCGTCCGTCCAACCGTTTACAAATTCTGCGGCCAATACCGAGCATAAGGCGATGAAGAGCCCAATCGTCAGCCAGCCCACTTACGCCTCCTTGCGGGCAAGAGACAGGATGAGTTTGGCGCAGTGATTGGCGTCATCCGTCATCTGTTCCAGCAGGTGGAACAACTGATGCCAGGCAATGAAACCGAGCGCGTTCGAACCAGGCGCCGAATACTGAGCCACCAGCTTGCGTTCGTAATCTGAAACCAATTTGTCCGCATGCGATTCCGCCTCGTCCACCCGGTTGGCGACTTCCCGGACGCGAGCGAGCGATAGCCGGGGCTCGGCCATCATTGCGATGAGTTGATCCACATCCTTCAGCATCGTTTCGGAAAGTTCCATCAGTTCGATGACTTCTGGACGCATCTCCGTCAGCAACGGCTTGTACGCATCGATATGCAACGCGACCTTGCGCATCCCGTCCACGACGTCGTCAATGTCGTCGCTCAGCCGCATGGTGTCGGGAATGTCGAACCGCATGATGAACGAGTTATCGAGCAATTCCCGGATCTCATCGACGATCAGGTCCGCCCGATGCTCGAAATCGATAGTCCCCTTAAGGTCCTGGCCTCCAGTCTCGCGGAAGTGGCGCGCCGCCTCGATGGACGTCTGCGACAGACGCCGCAAGAGGACGGTGAACTTGTCGTTTCCAGATGACCCCAAAAGGCTCGCGAGTGCGCCCCGCATCGTATTGAGCATGTGTTCGAATTCCCCACCGTCGACTAACCGCCCGTATGTAGGCCGCTTTTCGCAATCTTGTGAATGAATATTTCACACAAGTGGCATCGCAACTGCGACCCGTCATTGCGCGTCCTAGGCAGATTTCAAAAGGGATTCCAGGTCTGGGTTGGCGTGAACCGCACATAACCGATGTTCGCACCGAGGCGCATGCCGATCCCTGACCGGATGGGCGCTAGGATCATTCCCCCTCCCCCTAGGAGTGTCAGCCCGACGCCGCCCACCACGAACGCCGATCCATCCAAGCCAGTGAATACACGAAACAAGTCGTCAGGCTGCTTCATTTTGTAGACCAGGAACATAGTCCGTGCGCCTGCTGCCCCGACGTCGAAGCCGACAGAGGGACCGTGCCAGAAGATCTTCTGGGTGCCGCCTGACCGCACATAAAGCATGCCGTCGCCGTAGCGCAGGCCGCCCAGGAACGCCCCGCCGCCCTCTTGGCCCAGAATATATCCCGTCGGCCGTCCCGCATTCTTGAAGGCGTGCTCGATCACCGCTGCTAGACTGGTGGAGACCGTACCAAAAAACCCTCGTGTCGCGTCCCGGATCTCGTCGATCGTGTAGCCATCGTCGAGTTCAAGGGGCATGACCGGAGGAGCGGCCATCGGCGCGCTGGGCCGTGGAATATTGGGGTTCGACGGCGGTACGGGTACCGGTACCAATACGACTTCCGCGGGAACAGGAGCCGGTGGTGTATCGGCTGCGGCGTGGTCCGTCGTGGTATTCCAGGTTGGTGCGGCGTTTGGCTTCTTGTCCTGCCCCGTCAGCGAAGGCGACTTAGAAGCCGCCGGTGCCTTATTTTCGGCGGGCTTGCCAGTCGCATCCGAACGCGCCCCGTCGCCGGCCGGAAGCGTATCCTTGATCGCCGCCGATGGTGCCGCAGGCACAGCAGGCGCTGCTGCCGGAACCGGAGGCTGAACCGCCGCTATTGCCGCCGGCTTTGTCGCGACTTCGGCGTCGATTTTGGACACGAGATATGTGCTCTTCGCCTTCATGACAGCCAGAAGCTCAATCCCGGCGGTCTTGAGTTCCTCAAGCTTGGTGCAATCGACAGGTTGCCCCGGTTCGAGCCTCCCCAGCGTGTCGATCTTCGCCAGCAACGTATTCGCGGTCTCATCAAGCTTGGCGATTCGGCTGTCCTGCAAGTACACGATGGCACTGTCTTCGGCTTCCTGATCGTTCCAGCCCTTTTTCGTGGCCAGCACCTTAATCCGGGCCTGAAGCCTTGGTGCAGCCTCCAGATTATACGCCCGCAACGAGGCTCCGGCGTTATCGACAGCAGTTCCAAAGTCCTCAGGCTTGCACGATTGAGCGGATGCGGCCGTTCCATAGCACCCGACGATGGAAAGCATCCCAGCAAGCAATGAGCGTAAGCGCGATTTCATGAGGCCCTGCCGCATCCACGTTATTGGGTAAGAACAAAAACTGCAGCAAGGGTGATTGGCGGCAGTTTGTGGTCTTTCGAGGATGATCTCGTCGCGCCAAGCTACTCGCCTGCAATGGTTTTGATGACGCTGCTCGGCGCTTGCCCTGGCGCAGCCCCAGCCACAAACCCGCGCGCACCCTTTTCCATGTCGGCATCGAACGACGCAATCGTCGTTGCCGGTGCCTTAGATTTCAGATGAACGACCTTGTAACCCTTAGCTTTGAGTTCGGTAAGCAAGGTAGGGATAGCCGCAGCCGTAACCTTTTGGAAATCGTGCAGAAGCACAATGCCTTTGCCCTTCTTCTCCAGCTTTTCCATAACGGTCTTCACAACCGCTTCAGGCTTCTTGCCGTGCTTGAAATCAAAGCTGTCGATGTCGGTTGAAAAAATCCCCACATTCCGGCTACCAAGATAGGCTTCCATATCAGGCGGCCCCTTGAGCTGCGGGAACCGGAAGAACGACGCCGGAGCGCCGCCCAGTGCGAGTTTCACCGCACTGAAGCCCTTTTCGATTTCTTCCTTCGCCTGATCAGGCGTCAGTTTCGACAAATCCACATGCGACCACGTATGCGTGCCGATCGTGTGGCCCGCCGCCGCGACCGTCTTCAGGATCTCCGGGTGATATAGCGCATGCTTGCCGATCGTGAAAAACGTCGCCTTGGTGCAATGATTGGCGAGCGCATCAAGTACAGCCTTGGTCGTCCCAGGCCAGGGACCGTCGTCAAACGTCAGCACGACTTCCTTGTTTTGCAGGAAGTCGTACGCCTTGTAATGCTCAAAGCCAAAACCCGGTCCGCCGGTGGTGTCGATCTCCACGACACGGGAAACGCCCAACCCATCGGGATTGGCAGCGCAAGGCGGAATTTTGGCTACCGGTGCCGCTGGAGTTCCAGCCTTGGCCGCAGGCGCCGCAGCCGCCGCCGGCTTTGCAGGCTCTGCCGCCTGAACGGCCAGCAGTCCACCGGTGAGCGCGAGTCCAGTCGTCACAAATTGCAGCCATGAACGCATGGATGGGCCTTTCTCTGATGAAGCACGTGAATATGACCGATTCGGGCACCGTTTCCGTGTTGATACAATGCAGCATCCGACCGAACGGCAAAACCGTGTCGGCGATGAGGCAACCTGCCACGATACTAACCTGAAAACCGCGCTGCGTCAGTCCGGCTGGTGATTGTCCGCAAGCCCGAGCGCTCCCGCATCGGCTCGCGCTTCCGGTTTTGGCGGATTGGGCTGTAAAACGTCGGTAATCCTCACCATCGCATTCCGGATCGCTTCGGATTCCTGAGCCGTGACGACACCCATCATCATCGAAACGATGCGGGCATGCTCCTTCGTGGCTTGTTCCGTCACCGAGCGCCCCTCCGGCGTCAGTGAAACAAGCCTGACCCGCGCGTCGGTCGCATGCTTCACCCGCTCGATCAGGCCCTTGCGTTCCAGCACGGCAAGCAATGCCGAGACGTTGCTCTTGGCCACCAGCAGCCGGCGCGCCAGAACTTGCTGCGAAAGTCCCTCGTCGCGTGCCACGTTCGCCAGTACGTCGTAATGCGCAACTTCAAGCCCCAGCGGTACCAATGCGTGAGACATGATCCGATGAAACAGTTGGGTCGTGCGCGCGACCGCCAGCCACGTTTCGTAACCAGGGATCGCGTCCAGGATCGTCGGCTTTTTGTTCATTATGAGCAATCGGTCTCGGGGTTATGAATGTTTGCGTCAACTGTCGTCCGGCGCGACGCAGGAATCAATCTTTCCCTGCGGATATGCCGAATCAGCCAAACCATCTTTGTCCGCCTAGAGCAGTTTACCTAAGGCGTGAAGCCTTCTTCCCGCAAAATCAGACGAATGCGCCGCCCCCAAAACATAAATTCAGTCATTCGCTTGCAATCTTAGCACCCCCAATTCTGTTTGCACCGCTGTGCCTGCTTCAGCCCTCCTCAGTCCAACGGATTGCGCTTCATTGCCAGCGCGTCTGCTATCAGCGACGGCATGTCGTCACGCAAGCTCCAGACCTGTGTATTCATTGAGTCGAGACGGCCGACTAACCGGTCCATCGCCGTCGTGATCAGATCAAGACGTTTGACGGTCACGTCACCTAATGTGACGAGTTCAGGGTGAAGAGTTCCCAGTTGCCCGGCCAACACTTTGACCGTCCCCTCAAGATCACTGAGGCGACGCTTCAAATTGCCAATTTCCGTTTCCACATCCATGTTCGTATTCCCAAGCGCGTTGTGAACATTAGCAGAACAAACGAAGCGGCGCAATGCTCCTTGTAAGGTCTTTTTGATCGCTTTCCCATAGGTGGCGTCACGCACCCTTCTTGACTTCTGCGGCCCGCCACCGCCGTACGTTCCCCTGCACACTGAGCTTGCCGGCGCCGGCCAGCGCATAAATCCGCGGCGCAATCACAGCCGGCGTCACGTCCAGCGACTTCGCCTTGGCCGCATCTACCGTCCGCGCAATCAAAATCGCCACCTTGCACGACGCGTCCGTCGCGCACGACAGGATCAGCGCATCCACCGCCGCGTCCTGCTCAGGTGTCGTCGCAGGTCCAGCCCCGGCAGCGGTCTCAGTCACATCAGGTTCGGTCATCGGCCCATTTCATCTCGTTGTTTTCCCATACCCTATCACGAACCACCCCCGCCACGAACCATCCTGGCGCGCAGCCGCCCTTTTCGTCACCACCCCCTCAGCGTCATCCCAGCGACGGCTGGGATCCAGACAACTATCAGTTTGGTCGCGCTAGGTCCCAAATGAGTGGTCCTACAACTCTGCAAATCTTCCAATCCGGCAACAGAAAAATGAGGGGAGGAGCAGCGCGTCAAGCGCGCGGGTAGTCCGAGTGGGGTAGAGAGCACTTGTGGCGCTGCTCC